>JAWKXO010000005.1 GCA_041396985.1 Emcibacteraceae bacterium | reverse complement strand
AAAAATGAAGTAAAAAGTGGGGCAACTCTTGGAAAACGTTTGCATCGACGCAGCCTGCTGAAAGCAGGGGCCATTGCCGCGCCAGTTGCGCTGACGCTTCATGGTGGTGTGCCACTTGCCCATGCTGACTCAGCCGGGCTTTGTGTGATCAACCTGATGAATATTGCCAACAACCCTGCCGATAACCGCTCTGCAATGCTGCAGGTGCCGATTAAGGGTGGACAGGTTGCGGCACCAAACAATGGGACTCATAAATTTGAACTGTTGCCGGAAGATCTTGCAAATGACTATCCTCCCGGGACACAGCTTCAGCCATTTGATGCCAGCAATTTAAATCACTGGGAATTTATCAAAGATCCGCTTAATCAGCGATTTGGTTTCTCCTGTGTTAATTCCATTGAATTTAATTATAAAATCAAAGGAAATAATGGCTGGGGTAACGGTGATCAGCCGGCACCCGGTGGTTCACTGCCAAATAATAATGCGGAAAACGGCCCTGGCGGCAACCCGAATTAATTGGTTTTCCTGTCTGGTAGGACGCGAAAAAACAATAAATAGAATTTTAATGATTAAAGCTCATGATCAGGGTATGATTCGTGAGCTTTTTTCTTTGGGATTTTATAAAAGGGGTTTTGATTATTTTAACGTCCGCAAATTCATTTGATAGAAAACTGGTCTTTCATGTGCCGGATAATGCCGGTCTGATCTGGTCGGAATGGGAAGATGCCAGTATTGTTTATGACCCGCGCAGTGGTCATACACAGGTGCTGAATGAATTTGCCCGTGAACTTCTTGCCCTTTATGAGGATGGTCCCAAAAGCCTTGATCAGCTGCTTGCTGAATTTTCAAAAATTATTGACGCTGAACCTGATGCGACAACAACACAAAATATTATCGAAACGGTTGCCGGTTTTGATAACATGGGCCTGATAGAACCGATCTGAATTGAAAAGAAAAATAATGTCGCCGACCAGTCTTTTTCACAAAACTGACAATCTGATAAACTTTACCGATCAGCAACTTGATGCCCGTCTTGCAACTCATGGCGCCCAACTGGAAATAGGCCCGTTTACAGTCAATGTGGCGCTTAAGTTCAGGAATATCCGTGATGAATTTATCAAAATTTACCGGGACTATCCTTTTTATGATAATCCGGTGGTTCTGGATAATACGATCAGGATATTCGGCCGCAATCTTTACCGCCAGTATATAAAGCCACAGGCCTTTGTTGATGTGGGAATGAACAGTGATTTTATTCCGCTGCCCGCCAGTATGGGAATGGTCAGCTTAGAGATGGGGCTAAACTGGCAGGTGGCATCCGCCTGCAAACAATATCTGATGTTCCATGCTGGTGTGGTGGCAAAGGATGGTGTAGGGCTTGTCATGCCGGCGATGTCAGGTAGCGGTAAAAGCACGCTGGCAGCGGGTCTCTCTTACCGGGGGTGGCAGCTTCATTCTGACGAATTTGGCCTTCTTGATATGGAAAGCGGGGAGCTGGTGCCTTATCCGCGGGCCGTGTCCCTAAAAAACCAGTCCATTGCCGTGATGAAAGACTGGGTCGGACAGGTCAGTGATAACGCGGGTGATTATTTCACGGATGAATATCACGGCACACCAAAAGGGACGATCTGTTATCTGCGCCCGCCAAAAGCATCCATTGAACAGATGCATAAAAGGACAAAACCAAATGTGGTGATCCTGCCGATTTATGATTCATCCGCCAAACCGGCAATCCGGCCGATTACCAAAACGATGGCCTTTTTCAGGATGGTAATGTCATCGGCCAATTACGGCGATATTGGCGAAGATGCGTTTCGTGCCATTTCGGATATCATCAACGCGTCTGATGTCTGTGAAATTATTTACCCGTCACTTGATGATGCGGTTTCGCTGGTGGAAGAATTTGTCGCCAAAAAGGCGAGCGAAATTAAAGCGGGTGGTGATCATGGCTAAAGTAATCACCGATAAAAATATTCTGATCCGTGTGCTTAAAAATCCGGAACTGATGACGTCTTTGGATGCCAGTGAATGGAACGCCCTTCTTCGTGAGGCGAGAATATCCAACCTGGCCGGGCGCCTGGCGGCAGATGCGGAAAGTTTAAAGATAATTGATCTGCTGCCCGCAAAAGTTCAAAACCTTTTTAAATCTTTTACCTATAACAGTCTTTCATCGGCTAGGATGATCCGCTGGGAAATGAACAGGGTCATGCGCGCTTTAAAAGGCAGTGATGAAAAAGTCATCCTGCTTAAGGGGGCAGCCTATCTTGATAAAGATTTAAGCTGCACGCGCGGGCGCATCAGCGTTGATCTTGATGTTCTGGTGCCGAAAAAGCGAATTGACTGGGTCGAGGAAAAATTCATTGCCGCCGGATGGCAGCACCAGCTTGATAATGATTATGACCAGAAATTTTACCGTGAATATGCCCATGAACTGCCGCCAATGGTGCATCCGGACAGGCGGATCAGTATTGATGTTCATCACAGTATCCTGCCTGTGACCAGCCGGGTTTCACCTGATATGTCAAAGCTGATCGCGGACGCGATAAAAAGCAAAAGCGGGTTTTATGTTTTTTCCGATGTGGATATTATCCTGCACAGCGTCGTGCATCAGTTTCAGGACGGGGAAGTGCGTTCAAGCCTAAGAAACCTGCTCGAGCAACATGATATGCTGAATGAATTTGGCAAAATTGCCGGCTTCTGGGACAAACTGGTGCCACGGGCAATTGAGCTTGGCCTGACCCGGGCGCTTTATTATGCGCTGAGATACACGCAAATTATCATGGGAACCGAAATTCCGGAAGCCGTGATGTCGGATATCAGGCCATTTGGTCCGAACCCAATTGTGCGCAAAATCATGGACTGGATGGTGCCGGGGGTTATTTCACCTTCATTCGGGGCAACGGGCTTTGCCCGCTGGGTTGCGGCAAACGGGCTTTATATCCGTTCCCACTGGTTAAGGATGCCGCCGCTGCTGCTTACCCGACATCTGACGATTAAATTTTTCCGTCGCTTCAGTATGGGCGGTTAAAGTCATTCACCGCAGCAAAAAAATCATCAAAATGATCAATGACAATATCCGGGCCCAACTCGCGGACCGGAATTCTGGTATAGCCGAAGGAAACCCCGACGGTGAGCATTTTGGCATCGCGCCCGGCGGCGATATCATTAATGCTGTCACCAACCATAATGGCATCTTTAGGATCCACATTCATCAGATCGCACGTGGCAAAAAGATGCCTTGGGTCCGGCTTTTTAAATTCAAAACTGTCACCGCAGGTTACGGCCGCGAATAAATGATCAATATCCAGCTTTTCAAGCAGCTCACGGGTCAGCACCTCGTTTTTATTGGTGCAGATCGCCATCGGAATATCCTGATTTTTGAGTGAATTAAGCAATTCAACCACACCAGGGAATAATGTGGTATAATCGGCAATATGGGCCCGATAATAGTCAAGATACTGATCAAATAGGATGTCTACTTCTGCGTCTGACGGCCGGTCGCCACTATGGCTGAAGCCTTTGATGATAAGCGCTTTTGCCCCTTCGCCGACCATATTGCGGACGTCGGCGGGGTCAATTTCGGCCCGTCCGTTATTTTTAAGCATGTGGTTTAAAGTAGCAGCAAGGTCAATGGCACTATCGGCGATGGTGCCATCAAGATCGAAGAGGATGGCGCTCGGTTTATTTTTAAGCATTTATTAGGCCGTTTTTAATATATATTTAAAGCATCTGTAGTAAAAAAGGGTTAGTTATTCAGTATTGATTAATCTTATGACATTATGTTGACCCAATTAATAGTCAGAGTACAAAAAAAATAACAGGAAATAATAAAAAACATGGCTAAATCTGAACTTGCTCTCGTTATACTCGCCGCCGGAAAAGGCACGCGGATGAAATCCTCATTGCATAAAGTGCTGCATCCGCTTGGCGGACGGCCCATGCTTCATCACTTGCTCGCGAGTGCCGAGCCGCTTAATCCGACCCGTAAAGTGATTGTGGTGGGTGCCGGAAAGGAGCAGGTTGAAGCGTCCGTGGGAACACAGGCTGAAATCGCCGTGCAGGAACCACAGCTTGGTACCGGGCATGCGGTACAGATGACAAGGGATCAACTCGCCGGGTTTAAGGGCGACGTGCTTATTTTATATGGTGATGTGCCATTGCTGACCACGGCCACCATGCAGAAAATGATTGAAACACGGCAAAAAAGCGGTGTTGCGGTTGTCGTTCTTGGCTTTACACCGGCGGACGCCAAAGCCTATGGCCGGTTGAAACTGGATGCTGACGGCCATCTTGACGCCATTATCGAATATAAGGACGCATCGGAAGACGAGCGGGCCATAAAACTTTGCAACAGCGGTATTATGGCCTTAAGCGGGGAGCATATGTTTACCCTGCTGGACAGTCTTAAAAATGACAATGCCGCGAAAGAATATTACCTGACGGACGTGGGTGAAATTGCCAATAAAATGGGTCTTGGCTGCGCCGTGGTGGAAGCGGACGAACAGGAAGTCATGGGCATTAACAGCCGCAGTGAACTGGCCGAGGCGGAAGAGGTCTTCCAAAATGAACTCCGCCAGTATTTCATGGATGAAGGGGTTAGCCTTAAGGATCCGAAAACCGTTTATTTCAGCCATGATACACTCATCGGACAGGATGTGACGGTTGAGCCTAATGTGGTATTCGGCCCGGGCACAAAAATTGCGGGTAATGTCACCATTAAAGCCTTCAGCCATATTGAAGGGGCAATCATCGGTGCGGGATCAACAGTGGGGCCGTTTGTCAGGCTTCGTCCGGCGGCAGTGCTTGGCGAAGGGGTTAAGGTCGGCAATTTCGTTGAAATTAAAAAGGCCAGCGTAGAAGACGGGGCAAAGGTCAGCCATCTAAGCTATATCGGGGACGCGCGGATCGGAAAAAACGCCAATATCGGTGCCGGAACCATCACCTGTAACTATGACGGTTATTTCAAATATCATACGGATATCGGTGAAGGGGCCTTTATCGGCTCAAACACGGCGCTGGTCGCACCGGTCACCATCGGTGACGGGGCCATTGTCGGGGCGGGTAGTGTTATTACCTTCGCGGTTGAGGGTGATGCGCTGGCGATTGCCCGTGGCAAACAAAAGCAGCTTGGCGGCTGGGCCGCCAAATTCAGAACAGATAAAAAAGCAAAGAAAATGGTATAACAGGGTAACTGTCAATGTGTGGAATTATTGGAATTATCAGTGAACAGGATGTGGCAAGGCGAATTGTTGAAGGACTTCGCCGGCTGGAATATCGCGGCTATGACAGTGCCGGTGTGGCAACGCTTTTTAATGGAAGAACCATTGACCGCCGCCGGGCGGAAGGTAAGCTGATCAATCTTGAAAATGAACTTGACCGTCATGAACTACCCGGCCATGTCGGCATCGGTCATACCCGTTGGGCCACCCATGGTGAACCAACGGTCAGAAATGCCCACCCCCATGCGTCCGAGAAAGTGGCAGTGGTTCATAACGGTATTATTGAAAATTTCCGCGAACTTCGTGAACGCCTCAGCGCCCGTGGTCATAATTTCATGACTGAAACGGACACGGAAACCATTGTTCACCTGATTACCGATTTCATTGATCAGGGTTTAAGCGCCCGTGATGCGGCCAAAGCGGCACTTTCCGAACTGGAAGGGGCCTTTGCGCTGGCGATAATTTTTGAAGGCCAGGAAAACCTGATGATCGGCGCGCGGCGCGGCAGCCCGCTTGTGCTGGGCTATGGTACGGATGAAAATGAAGGCCACGAAATGTATCTGGGCTCTGACGCGATTGCATTATCGCACCTGACCAACCGGATTTCCTATCTTGATGAAGGGGACAGGGTCGAAATCACCCGCACGACAGTGCAGGTTTATAATGCGTCGGGTGAACCGGTGGACCGCGAAATCCACACTGTTGATGCGGCCAGCGGCAATATCGACAAGGGCAATTACAAACATTTCATGATGAAGGAAATATATGAACAGCCAATGGTGGTGGGCCAGACACTGGGGTCACTGATTGATCCCTTAAACGGCCGGGTCAAAATCACCAATATGCCCTTTGATCTGTCGGCGGTTGACCGGGTGACGATCATTGCCTGCGGTACATCATTCTATGCCGCCATGGTGGCAAAATACTGGCTGGAACAGGTTGGCCGCATCAATGTTGATGTGGATATTGCGTCCGAATTCCGTTACCGCGAACCGGTGATGCCGAATGGTGGCCTTTCCATTTTTATTTCACAGTCGGGCGAAACCGCCGATACACTTGCAGCACTTCGTTATGCCAAGTCACAGGGTCAGCATATTTTATCGATCCTTAATGTGGCGCAAAGCTCGATGGAACGGGAAAGCGATTTTGTTCTCCATACCCATGCCGGGCCGGAAGTGGGGGTTGCCTCAACCAAGGCCTTTACCTGTCAGCTGGCGGTATTGGCCTGTCTGGCGATTGCCCATGCCAAAGCGCGCGGCACCATTGACGAGGACGAGGAAGCACGGCTTTGTGTCGCCCTTTCCGAAGTGCCGGCCCGTATGGCAGAAGTCTTAAATCATGATGATGCCATCCAGAAAATGGCTGAGGACGTGGCGAAAGCCCGCGATGTGATTTATCTTGGCCGCGGCCTTGAATATCCGATTGCCATGGAAGGCGCGTTGAAACTTAAGGAAATATCCTATATCCATGCCGAAGGCTACGCCGCCGGGGAAATGAAACATGGCCCGATCGCGCTGATTGACAAGGATGTACCGATTATTGTCATTGCGCCAAGCGGACGTCTTTATGAAAAAACCGTTTCTAACATGCAGGAAGTGATCGCCCGTAAAGGCCAGGTTTATTTCTTCACCGATCTTGAAGGGGCAAAAGCCGACGGCGGGTCCGCCATTGCCACGGTGGCGCTTCCCATGCTCGATGAATTCGTGACGCCGCTGCTTCACGCGATTCCGGTGCAGCTACTAAGCTATCATGTCGCTGTTGCCAAAGGCACCGACGTTGATCAGCCACGAAACCTTGCCAAGTCGGTGACGGTGGAATAATTTATATCTTTTAAATTATCTGATAATTTAAGGATTTCAGTTATGAACCCTGAAAAGCGCATTGAGGTGCTTGAAAAACTGTTGCTGCAGTCGGAAACACGGGCTTCAAAAACGCAGCTAGATGCTTTGCTTGCGGATGATTTTACGGAATTTGGCAGCTCGGGCAGAAGCTGGACCAAAAATGAAATTATTGAGGCTTTGACCGCTCAATCCGATAATCCGCCGATCAGGTTTCACACAAGCGATTTTTCTGTGAAAATGCTTAGTCCGGATGCGGCACTGGTCCGCTATAAATGTGTCAGCAAAGACGCGAATGGGGTCATCCTACGCTCGACATTGCGGTCATCAGTCTGGCGGTATAAAAATGAAAAATGGAAAATCTATTTTCATCAGGGTACCGTGCAAACGGAGTGAGTGTTATGCTGTTTTTGTCCTTATATATCAGTCGCGTCAGTCTGATTAATTCTTCCCAGCCCGAAGTTTTTCAAGCAATGTGATCCAGCCATTGATATGGGGTTCAAGGCGGCCTTCGCCGATTGCAAAGCGGGCACCGTATATCACATAAGGGGGCAGCACGGTCATGCCGGTAGCACGCATGGTTTGCTCAACCGATCTTAAAAATTCATCAACCGTGTAATTGTTACGGTTTCCGGGGCCGAATTTATCAAGCCCCGCCCCGGTGGAGGTGGCGCAGAGGAAATATTTCCCGGTAAATGCCTTTCCCTCCGGCGCGTAGGCATGTTTGGAAAGGATCACTTTATCCTGATATTCCTTAAGCAACGCGGGGGTGGAAAACCAGTGCATGGGGAACTGGAAAATAATGATGTCATGGTCAAAAAGCCTGTCTATTTCCGCCTCAGCATCGATTTTAAAGTCGGGGTAAAGCCGATAAAGATCAATGAAGGTGATCCCGTCCATACCGAGGGCCGCATCAACCATGGCTTTGTTGATGGTGGAGCTATCATGATGTTCATGGGCATAAATGATCAGGATCTTATTCATTGGCTCTCTAAAATCGGCAAAATCACCCGTGACGGGGCGGCTTTGCTACGGATGACGGTTTGCGTGGTTTTAAGGTAGTCGTCCTTGTCCGCGGTATAGATATTCATGAACTGCCCCGGGTTTCTGTCATAAATGGGGAACCAGGTGCTGTGGACCTGGATCATGATTTTGTGGCCTTTTTTAAAAGTGTGGAATTTATCACGGATTTCAAAATTTATATCGGTCGGCGCATTTGGCGTTACCGGTTCGGGGTCTGATAGGCTGTTTCTATATTTCGCCCGCATCCCCTCGGCGCCGACCAGCATCTGATACCCCGGGTTTTCGCCGCTATTTGGAAAAACATCAATGATTTTAACAAACCAGTCGGCATCGGTGCCGGTGGTTTCAGTCACCAGTCTAGCCAGTACCGGCCCGGCAATGGTGATGTCATTTTCCAGCACATCAGTCTGATAGGTCAGCACATCGCCGCGGGTTGACTGCATCCGCTGATCTTCGATCCGGTATTCGCCCAGGGCATAGCCGAATTCGATTTTGGTTGAATAGGGCACGGGTTTATTGGGGTCATTCAAATAGCTGTCGGCACCGTCTTTTTTTGGTGGCTCAAAGGAAAGCTTGAAATTGTCGGTAAGATATAAGGCTTTTTCCTTCATATTTTTTGGCGGCCATTCAGCAAATTTATGCCATTTATTGCCGCCTGTTTCAAACATATAGGCTTCGTTCGGTTTATAGTCGCCCTTGTCTTTTAAGTAATATTCAAAAAACGGCATAAGCATATTTTTATTATAAAAATCAGACGTTTGTGAACCAAACTTAATGTCGCCTAATTTTGAGCCGTCACCGCTGCGCCAGCCGCCATGCACCCACGGACCGGCGACAAGGGTGGTTTTATTTTGGGGATTTTTTTCCTCAATCGCGTGGTAAGTGGCAATGGTGCCATAAGGGTCCGGTGCATCAAACCAACCCATGACAAAAAGGGCCGGCAGGGTGATATCATTCATCAGTTTTGGCATATTGCGGCGCTGGTAATGCTCATCATAATTGGGGTGGTCGATCACATCCTGCCATACGCTGGTGAGCTGCCCGTCAAAATAGGTTTCATTAATTTTATCAAGCGGGCCAGAGTTCAGGAAAAATTCATAACCCCAGTTGGTGCCGTAATCAGGCTTTACAATTTTTTTATTCGGGTCATGACGGTCGGCGGCGGTGGCTTCGATCATACCGTGGCTCCACGCCATGCGGGCCATCAACCGGTTAATGCCGTTACGGTGGGAATCGTCGCCAATGAACGGATCACCCGTCGTTGCCTGCGGCGAGACCGCCTTTAACGCCGGATGGGGGTTAATCATCCCCATGACTGCGAACCAGCCGGGGTGGGAAATACCCCACTGGCCGACGCGGCCGTTGTTATTTTCAATATTCTTGATCAACCAGTCGATGGTGTCATAATTATCGGTGCTTTCATCGGCTTCACCCGGCACTTCGCTTAAGGGGCGAATATCGGAAAAAACCCCTTCGGACATATAGGTGCCACGGGCATCCTGCGTGACGAAAATATAGCCGTCCCGAACCATATCAATATGGGGGGCAAGGGATGTTGCCTTTATATACTCATCCCCATATGGCCCGGCGGAATAGGGGGTGCGCAGTAACATGATCGGATAACTTACCGATTGATCGCGCGGGGTATAGACAACCGTGTGAAGTTTGATGCCGTCCCGCATCGGAATATCATATTCGGCTTTTTGATAATTTGCTTTTAAATCATAGCTTTCCGCTGCCAGTGAAGTTTGCGAGAGTGCCGCCAACATCATGATAATGGATAAATATCCGATCACTTTTTTCATTATTTCTTCCCCTTATTTTGCCTATAAATGAGTATCATCATTAATGGGCTAATGTCTATTTCTGATTTTATCCTGATCGCCGCTTGACTTTTTGGTTCAGAACGCCACTTTAATGAATAAGAAAATTTAAGGACAAATTAAAATGTATGACTATGATTTCTTTGTGATTGGGGCCGGTTCCGGCGGGGTTCGGGCAAGCCGGATGGCGGCAACATATGGGGCAAAAGTCGGCCTTGCCGAAGATTACCGTGTTGGTGGGACCTGTGTAATCCGGGGATGTGTGCCTAAAAAGCTGTTTGTTTATGCGTCCGAATATTCGTCCCATTTCCGCGATGCGGTCGGGTTCGGCTGGTCGGAAGGCAGTCATGATTTTAACTGGAAAACCTTAAAAGCCAATAAGGATAAGGAAATAGACCGCCTTGAAGGGCTATATGGCAAGAACCTTGATAATCATAAAGTTGAGATCATCAGGGCACGGGCAAAACTGCTTGATCGCCATACCATTGAACTGACTGAAGAGGGCGGCAGCCGGACGGTCACCGCCGATAAAATTCTGATCGCGACCGGGGCATGGCCGTCATACCCTGATATTCCGGGGATTGAGCATGCCATATCGTCCAACGAGGTATTTGAATTTGATGAGCTGCCAAAGAAAATCACCGTTGTCGGTGGCGGCTATATTGCTGTTGAAATGGCCGGAATTTTTAACGGGCTTGGCGTTGAAACATCGCTGCTTTATCGCGGGGAAGAAATTTTGCGCGGCTTTGATCTGGAAATCCGTACCAAGCTGCGTGATGAAATGGTTAAAAAAGGCATTGATGTCCGCATTCATCATGATGTCGACGAAATTCTTAAAAATGGTGACAAATATATTCTGAAACTAAGCGATGGTAATGAAATGGCCACCGACTGTGTGCTTTATGCCACCGGGCGGCAGGCCAACAGCAGAAATATCGGGCTTGAAGAGCTTGGTGTGGAAATGAAAGAAAATGGTGACATTATCGTTGATGAATATTACCGCACCAATGTTGATAATATTTTTGCGGTTGGTGACGTGACCGGAGGAATGCAGCTGACCCCGATTGCCATTAAGGAAGGGGCGGCACTGGCCGCGACCCAGTTTAACAACAAGCCGACTTTTGTGAATTATGATAATATTCCGACAGCGATTTTTTCCCAGCCGCCGATCGGCACTGTTGGCCTGTCGGAAGAAGAAGCACGTGAAAAATATGGCGATGATTTAAAAGTCTATCGCAGCGAATATAAATCGATGAAATTTACCCTTGCCGGGCGTGATGAAAGATCGCTGATTAAATTGCTGGTTGATGGGGAAACTGACAAGGTTGTCGGTGCCCATATGATCGGACCGGACAGTGCCGAAATTATACAGGGTATTGCCATTGCGCTTAAAGTCGGTGCGACCAAGGCGCAGTTTGACGATACGGTTGCGGTGCACCCGTCATCGGCGGAAGAATTCGTTTTAATGAAGTAATGGCTTCACAAGGGCGGATAAAAGCCTTATAGAGTGCAGTAATGTACGAAAATTAATGGAATTTGAACAATGACTAAGAAATGGACCCCTGACAGCTGGAGATCAATGCCTATCCGCCAGGTGCCGACTTATCCGGATGAAGCCAGACTTGCGGAAGTGGAAGCAGAACTGAGAAGGTTGCCGCCGCTTGTATTTGCAGGTGAGGCAAGACGCCTGAAAAAGCAGCTTGGCGATGTGGCCAAAGGAAACGCTTTTCTGCTTCAAGGCGGCGACTGCGCTGAAAGCTTTGCCGAATTCCATGCCGATAAAATTCGTGATACGTTTCGCGTACTTCTGCAGATGTCCGTGGCGCTGACCTTTGCCGCGTCATGCCCGATTGTTAAAGTGGGCCGTATGGCCGGGCAGTATGCCAAGCCAAGAAGCGCCGATATGGAAACAAAAAACGGTGTCAGCCTGCCAAGTTACCGTGGTGATATCATCAATGGTATCAGCTTTGACGAGGAATCCCGCATTCCGGACCCGCAGCGTATGATCAAGGGCTATTCGCAGGCCTCATCTACGCTTAATCTGCTGCGTGCTTTTGCCCAAGGCGGATATGCCAATCTTCGGAAAGTGCATCAATGGAACCTTGATTTCGTGGGTCGCGGTGAAGCGGTTCAGAAATATCAGGACCTGGCCGACCGGATTGATGAAGCGCTATCCTTCATGGAAGCCTGCGGGATTGACCCGAACAGCAATGCGCTGCAGGGAACCGATTTCTATGTTTCGCACGAGGCATTGCTTCTTCGTTATGAAGAGGCGCTGACCCGCGTCGACAGCACCACCGGTGACTGGTACGACACATCGGGCCATATGCTCTGGATCGGCGACCGTACCCGAATTCTTGGGGAAGCCCATGTTGAATTCCTGCGCGGTATTCAAAACCCGCTCGGTATTAAGGTTGGGCCAAAAACAGATCTTGATGAGCTGATTAAAATTCTTGATCTGCTGAACCCGGAAAATGAAGCGGGCCGCATCACACTGATCTGCCGGATGGGCGCGAATATTATTGAAGACAAGCTGCCATCTGTTATTAAACGGGTAGAAGGTGAAGGCAAGGTTGTGGTCTGGTCGTCTGATCCGATGCATGGTAACACCATTACCGCGGCAGGAGGTTTTAAAACCCGTCCGTTTGAAGATGTGCTGACAGAAATTCGCCGCTTTTTCAGAATTCACCGCAGCATGGGAACCTATGCCGGGGGCGTTCATTTTGAAATGACCGGACAGAATGTGACCGAATGTACCGGTGGTGCCGAAGCGATTACCGAAGAAAAGCTTGCCGACAGATACCGCACACATTGTGATCCGCGCCTGAACGCAAGCCAGAGCCTTGAGCTCGCGTTTCTGATTGCCGAAGGGCTTAAGGAAGAGCGGCTTGAGCGGGCAAAAGAATTAAAAGCAGCCGCAGCACGCTAAAAAGGACCGATATGTCAGATGGCCAGTGCACTCGCAATCGCAATAGCGACTATAAACCCCGTCGTCGGGGATATTGACGGTAATGCTGTACGCATCCTTAAGGTGCGTGAGCAGACGCCTGATGCCGATCTGATTGTCTATAGCGAACTGGTGCTGATTGGCTACCCACCCGAGGATCTTGTTTTAAAACCATCCTTCCAGCGTGATGCCATGGATAAGGCGGTCGAGTTGGCCAGACGAACCAGTGATGGCGGCCCGGCGATGTTGATCGGCTCGCTCTGGATCGAGGGCGGAAAGCTTTATAACAGCTCGCTCCTGCTGGCAAATGGCACCATTGCCGCGATCCGCCATAAACGCGATCTTCCCAATTACGGGGTCTTTGATGAAAAGCGGGTTTTTGAAAGTGGCCCATGCCCCGAACCAATTGACTTTAAAGGGGTTAAGCTGGGTGTCCTCACTTGTGAAGATCTATGGTGGGAAACTGTCACTGACTATCTGAAAAATAAACAGGCGGAAATTCTGGTCTCCCTTAATGGCTCGCCTTATGATTTGCCGAAATCGGAAGACCGTTACCAAAATGGACGTGACCGGGTGGCGCAGGCGGGTATTCCGCTTATTTATACCAATCAGGTCGGCGGGCAGGATGAGCTGGTCTTTGACGGTGAAGCTTTCGTGATGGATCGGGACGGGACCGTGATTGTGCGCCAGCCCGCCTTTTTGGAAGTGACCACCATAACCAACTGGGAAAAGGACGTCAAAGGCGACTGGCAGTGTGCGCCACAGGACATCCCGCCAAAAAATGACCGCTTGACCGATATTTATCAGGCGATGATGATCGGAACCCGTGATTATGTGAATAAAAACCGCTTTCCCGGGGTGATTATCGGTATGTCCGGCGGAATTGACAGTGCGCTTAGCGCTATTATTGCCGTTGATGCGCTGGGGGCGGACCGGGTTCATCTGGTGATGATGCCGTCAAAATATACATCGGAAGAAAGCCTGATTGACGCGGCGGATGCGGCGCAGATGATCGGCTGCAAAATTGATAATATTCCGATCAATGACGGGGTTATGGCTTTTGAAAAAATGCTGACCGGATCATTTGCCGGGACGTCACCTGACCTGACGGAAGAAAATATCCAGTCAAGAATTCGGGCCGTGATCCTGATGGGGCTTAGCAATAAATTCGGTAAAATGGTGCTGACCACCGGCAATAAATCGGAAATGTCGGTGGGTTACGCGACCATTTACGGCGATATGTGTGGTGGCTATAATGCGCTTAAAGATATTTACAAGCTGGATGTCTATAAAATAAGCGAATGGCGCAATGAAAATCACCCTGTCGGCGGGCTTGGCCCACGTGGACAGATCATGCCCTATAATATCATCAAAAAACCGCCAACCGCCGAGCTTAGGCCCGATCAGAAAGACCAGGACAGCCTGCCACCCTATGAGGTGCTGGATGATATTCTTGAATGTCTGATCGAACGGGAAATGGCAACAAAAGAGATTATTGCCCTCGGCCATGATGCCGAGACGGTTGCGAGGATACAAAATCTGCTTTATACCGCAGAATATAAAAGACGACAGGCACCCCCGGGTGTTAAAATATCAGAAAAGAATTTTGGCCGTGACAGGCGCTATCCCATCACCAATGGGTATCGAGACAAAAAAGATAAATAGGAAACAGAATGTCTGTAAAAGTTAGATTTGCCCCAAGCCCGACCGGGCGCCTTCATGTGGGGAACGTAAGAACCGCCATTTCAAACTGGCTTTATGCCCGCAAAATGGGCGGTGTGTTTTTCCTTCGTATTGATGATACCGATTTGGAGCGGTCAACAAAGGACTATGAAGACGGAATCAGGGAAGACCTTATCTGGCTTGGCCTTAACTGGGACGAGACGGCAAAGCAGTCAGAACGCTTTGACCGCTATGATGCGGCGGTTGAAAAACTGAAAGCGGACGGGCGGTTATACCCCTGCTATGAAACGGCACAGGAACTTGATTTAAAAAGAAAAATTCAACTGGGCCAGGGTAAGCCTCCGCTTTATGACCGTGCCGCCCTCAATTTAAGCGACGCGGAGCGCGCCAAACTGGAAGCAGCCGGTAACAAACCACACTGGCGGTTCAAGCTTGATATTCCGGCCCGTGTTGAATGGGTTGATCATGTCAAGGGACCTCAGAGCTTTGATATTGCCGCGCTTAGTGACCCTATTCTGGTGCGGGAGGATGGCAGCTATCTTTATACCCTGCCATCGGTGGTGGATGATATTGATTTTGGTATTACTCATATTATGCGCGGCGAGGATCATTCGGCCAACAGCGCGGTACAGACCCAGCTTTTTGAAGCACTGGGCTCAAAAGCGCCGGAAATGGCCCATTTTTCGCTGCTTACAGGGGCAAAGGGCGAGGGGCTTTCAAAACGGCTTGGCTCCGCCAGCATCAAATCATACCGCGAGGAAGAGGGGCTTGAAGCCATGAGCATCGTGAGCCTGCTTGCACGGATCGGATCATCCGACCCGATTGAACCCTTCACCACAATGGAGCCGTTAATAGAAGGATTTGAATTTTCAAAATTCAGCCGCGCAACCGCCAAATTCGACCCAAGAGATCTTGAAATCCTAAACGCCAAAATCCTCCATGTTACAGACTATAATTCGGTAAAAGACCGGCTTCCGGCCGCTGTCACGGAAGACATCTGGAACGTCGCCCGGGCCAATATCACTTACATAAAGGATATTGGTGACTGGCTCCATATCGTCAATGGCCCGATTAAACCGGTCATTGACAATGCCGATTTTGCTTTGAAAGCGGCGGAGCTTCTGCCATCCGGCAAATGGGACGGTGAAACTTGGAAAGCATGGACCGCCGCGGTTAAGGAGCAGACCGGTGCCAAGGGAAAGGATCTTTTTATGCCGCTGCGCCGCGCGCTTACAGGGCAGGATCATGGGCCTGAGCTTGGCATATTGCTGCCGCTGATCGGTGAAGATCGTGTCAGGGCGCGACTGAACGGCCAAGAGGCGTAAATGAGCGGCTTAAAAATTTACAACACACTGAGCAATAAGAAAGAAGAGTTCAAACCGATCGACCCCAACCATGTCACCATGTATGTGTGCGGGCCGACCGTTTATGATTATGCCCATGTGGGCAATGCCCGCCCGGTGGTTGTGTTTGATACGTTGGCAAGATTGCTTCGCCATGATTATGGCGGCCTGACCTATGCCCGTAACATTACCGATATTGATGATAAAATCATTGAAGCAAGCCAGAAAACCGGTGATGATATTTCTGTGATCACCGAAAAATTCACCCGCATTTATGAAGAGGATATGGCTGCCTTAAACGCCGAGCTGCCGGATGTGCGGCCGAAAGCTACCGATTATATTGCGGAAATGATCGCGCTGATCGGTGACCTGGTTGAAAAGGGCCATGCCTATGTTGCCGATGGTCATGTGCTTTTTCAGGTATCAACCATGAAGGATTATGGCGAACTTTCCGGACGCACGGTTGAAGACCTTCTGGCCGGGGCGCGGGTTGATGTGGCCGATTATAAACGCGAAGCGCCGGATTTTGTGCTGTGGAAACCATCGACCGATGACCAACCGGGCTGGAAAAGCCCATGGGGCCGTGGCCGCCCAGGCTGGCATATTGAATGTTCGGCAATGATTGAAAAGAATTTTGGTAAAACCATTGATATTCATGGCGGTGGTCAGGATCTGATCTTTCCCCATCATGAAAATGAAATCGCCCAGAGCAAATGTTCCCATGGTGGTGCAGCGCTCGCCAATTACTGGATGCATAATGGTTACCTTACCGTTGACGGGGAAAAAATGTCAAAATCCCTTGGGAATTACGTGACGGTTCATGAATTACTGGACGAATTCCCGGGCAAGGGCGAAGCCATTCGATTGGCGTTGTTGTCAGCACAATACCGCCAGCCGGTTGATTTCAGCCGTGACGGGATCAGGCAGGCAATGAAGCAGCTTGACCGCTGGTACAGAATTACCAATGACGTAATGGCCACCGAACCATCAGACGCGGTACTGGATGCCCTGCGGGATGATCTCAACACGCCAAAGGCAATAATGGAACTTAACCAGCTTGCCAAGGATGACAGCAAAAAAGGCACTCTTAAAGCATCGGCAAGTCTTCTGGGGCTTCTTGAACAGGATAACTGGTTTGAAGCAGGGCTTGATGAGAGTGGCATTTCAGCAGATCAGATTGAAAAATTAATTTCTGATCGTACTGAAGCCAAAAAAGCAAAGGATTTTACAAAAGCTGATCAAATCCGCAGTGAGCTTGCGGCGCAGGGAATTACTTTGCTGGATGGCCCCGATGGCACATCCTGGGAAAAGAAATAGTGGCCGGAACCAACCATAAGGAAGCATCGGTCATATCGGACGAAGGGCCGGCTATTATTCTGGTCATTCCGCAGCTTGGGGAAAATATCGGAAAAGCGGTTCGCGCCATGTATAATTTCGGGCTTACTGACCTGCGGCTTGTCGCCCCTCGGGACGGCTGGCCCAATCCTGATGCGGTGGCCCCGGCGGCGGGTGCCGATATCGTGCTTGAGCGGGCGAAAGTTTTTGACAGTACGGCGGCGGCGATCGCCGATCTTGATTATGTTTATGCGACCACGGCGCGGCCCCGCGATATGATCAAGGAAGTGATCACCCCCAAACAGTGCAGTGCGCTGATGCGCGGCTTTGTGAATGCTGGTCGGAAAGTGGGGCTTTTGTTCGGGCCCGAAAAAGCGGGTCTTAAAAATGATGATATTGCGCTTTCAACGGCGATTGTGTCGGTGCCGCTGAACCCGGCATTTGCGTCCATCAATCTGGCGCAAGCGGTTGGGCTGATGGCATACGAATGGTTTCAGACAGGCACCGAAATTCCGGACAGTTATACCCCGACCCTTGATACCCGCCCGGCAACAGCGGGGGAGTTACAGAAACTGTTTGATCATATGGAGGCCGAGCTGGAGGAGGCGGGATATTTCCGGTCCGACCAGCGGCGCTCATTAATGCGGCGCAATTTAAGAAATATTTTCACCCGCAGTAACCTGACCCACGAGGAAGTGAGCACCTTACGCGGGGTGGTTAAGGCACTGGCCACCGGCGGCGGACCGGGTTGGCAGGCAGAAAAAGCCGAACTTGCCAGACAAATGGCCAAAAAGAAGCCGAAAAGTAAGGAAAAAAGCCAGATTAAGTTTGACAAGGGCTGATAAATAGCTATATTCCGCCCATCTCGAATGACCTGAGTGAGAGTCTCAGGTTGCGTAAGGGACCACATATTGTTCTTTACGGCGCTGATATTAATATCAATTTTAACACAAGAAGCGATTTGGAAAAATGACAAAACGTACACAAGCCAAGTATAAAATCGACCGCCGTATGGGCGAAAACATCTGGGGTCGTCCAAAATCACCGGTAAATACCCGCGAATACCGTCCCGGCCAGCATGGTCAGGGTCGCCGCGCTAAGCTTTCTGACTATGGCGTTCAGCTTATGGCAAAACAGAAGCTTAAAGGTTATTACGGTGATATCACAGAAAAACAGTTTAAAGGTATTTATACCGAAGCGGTCCGCCGCCGTGGTGATACCGGTCAGATCCTTGTTGGTCTGCTCGAAACACGCCTTGATGCGGTTGTTTACCGTGCGAAATTCGTCCCAACCGTTTTTGCTGCCCGTCAGTTTGTCAACCACGGTCATGTTAAAGTGAACGGCCAAAGAGTAAATATCCCTAGCTATATGGTTAAAGTCGGCGATGTTATTGAGATCCGTGAAAAATCACGTCAGATCCCAATGGTTATTCAGGCAATTGACAGCCCTGAGCGCGAAGTACCGGAATATATCACCGTTGAAGAAGATGGCCGCAAGGCAACCTTTGTTCGTGTGCCGTCACTGGATGAGATCCCTTATCCGGTTGTGATGGAACCAAACCTGGTGGTCGAGTTCTATTCAAGATAAGCTTAGTTTATCACGATTTGCTTAAAAAGCCGCTCTGATCATTCAGGGCGGCTTTTTTCTGCTTTAGTGGATAGTTTTAAAGTGAGGAAATAGCCAATCGCCCCGGTCACGATCAGGGTGATGCTGAAGGCAATTTCCTCCGGGTTCTGCACCGTCAGATAGCCGAGGGTCACTGTACTGATCGCAATGAATATTATCGGCGGAAGCGGGTAGAACGGAATCTTGAAGGTTGCATCATGCTGCCCCACGCCGCGTCGGCGCAGGATGAATACCCCGGCCACAACGAATAATGAATTTAACGCCATGGTCGCCCCTGAAAAAAGCAGGATGCTTTCAAATGTCGCGCTCCAGAGAAACAGAAGCGCCAATATGGATTGAAGCCAGATGGCGGTTGAAGGAATGCCGTGGCTGTTTCTTCTGCCCAAAACCTGAAAAAGGCTGTAATCTTCCCCCAGCATTTGCAGCACCCGGGGTGCCGCCACCAGCATGGCACTTACGGTGGAAATCAGCAATAATGAAAGGGATAGTCCCATAACCGTGCCGCCGACACTGCCGAAAGCATGGTTGGCGGCAATGAAGCCGATTTCAAGTTTCCCGGCCATGGCGTCCATTGGCGCCACAGCCAGAAACACATAATTGAGCAGCAGATAACAGGCCATAACAGTGGCGGTGCCGACAATTAGCACCCGGGGCAGGCTTTTTTGCGGGTCTTCCACTTCGCTGGTAAGGTACGTGGCCGCGTTCCAGCCGGTATAGGCATAGCCGACATAAATAAGCGACACGGCAAAGGCCCCGCCGGTAAAAAGGCTAAGATCGGATGTGCTGGGCATATAATTAATGTTCTGCGGTTCATCAACCGCGATCAGCGCGGCGATGGAGAAGCCGACAATCAGCAGGATTTTACCGGTGGTGAAAAAATCCTGTAACCCGCCACTGTTTTTATGACTGGTTGAATGAATGGCGGTCATGATCAGTATCAGAAAAGTGGCAAGCCATAAGGGGTTCAGCGAGGGAAAAACAGAGCTTAAATATTCGCCGAAGGTCATGGCGGCAAGAGCGGTTGGCGCCGCAAAACCGACAGTGACCGATATCCAGCCGGAAATAAACCCGGCGGCCGGATGATAAATTTGGCTCAGGAAATTATATTCCCCGCCCGAGCGCGGCAGCTTTGCCCCCAGTTCCGCATAACATAAAGCGCCGCAAAGCGACATCAGCCCGCCAAGCGCCCACAATGTCATAATCACAAAACCGGAGTGGATATCGGCAAGCTGAAAACCAAGGCTCGTGAAAATACCGGTGCCGATCATGTTAGCAATCACGATCGCAAGCGCGGTTGCGGTGCTGAATTTTCCCTTTTCCGTCATGGGCTTCCCCTTATTTTAAGCGGGATGGTAACACGGGCAACCCACCCCGGCAAGCGGCAAAGGGCATCGGCTTTTTTATTGCGTGAAGACGATATACTGATAAGATGCATGAAAAAAAGAAGGAGCGATGATGGAACCGGTTTTTGATACGCTGTTAAGCGGTTTTCCCTATTTTATTTCCCACTTCGGGCTGACCCTGATCATGCTGGGGGCCGGGGTTTTTATTTATGAGAAAATCACCCCTTATCATGAGCTGGAGCTGGTGCGGCAGGGCAATGTGGCGGCAAGCATTTCGATGGCGGCGGGGATACTGGGCCTTGCCATTCCGCTGGCATCCTGCCTTGAAGGCAGCATCAGCCTTTGGGATATCTTCATCTGGGGATGGGTAATTCTGCTTATTCAGATCCTCGCCTTTTACTTTGCCAATCTGGTGATTGACAATCTAAAGGAACGGATTCAAAATAACGAAATAGGCCCGGCAATTTTGCTTTTTGCCGGGAAAATTTCTATCGCGCTGATTAATGCAGCGGCAATTTCAGATAAATTTTAGGAGCATAATTTAATGTTAAAAATATACGGCGGCAAAACCTATAACGCGGTTAAAGTGGTGATGACAGCGGAGGAGCTTGGACTTGATTATGAGTATGTGAACCTCGATTTTAAGAAGGGCGAGCATAAATTACCGGAATTTTTAAAAGTCCATCCGCTGGGCAAGGTGCCGGCCATGGAACATAACGGCCACCCGATATTTGAAAGCAATAATATGTGCCGCTATCTGGCCAATATTTCGGGTAAAAGGCTTTATTCCGCCGATCCGCTGGAAGCCGCAAAAATAGACCAGACCGTTGATTTTATCGGCTATCATATCGGTCGCTGGATCACCGTCTATTTCGTTCAGGATATTGTCATGAAAGCCTTTTATGACAAGGACCCTGACCCCGCCGCTATCAAGGAAGCAGCCGGATTTTTAGAAGCACAGCTGCCTTATCTTGAACGGTTGTTGGAAGAAAATGATTTCCTTTGTGGCGATGAAATTACCATTGCTGATCCGATTGCCTTTGCGTTGATGATGGCCAATGAATATACCAGTTTTGATATTAAGCCTTATAATAATATCTGCGCCTGGTATGAGCGGATGAAGGCGCGTCCATCATACGCCGCCACCATGAAACATTTGCCCGAAGGGTATAAACTTTAATCGGCGGCATATGACTATTTCGGCAAAAACGGCATTTATTATTCTGGCAATTGTGGTCATTATCGGGGAGCTTTCAAAAGACCCGGAAAACGCACCGCAGCGCCCGGTTATCGTAAAAAAAGAACCGTCCTACCCGCCGCTTAGCCCCATTAAACCGGAAGGGGTCGGGAAAATCGGCCCGGGCAACGGGAGGGACGCCGAACTGGTGATTGAGGAAGAACCGCGTATGCGCCGTGCCCAATATAGCGGCACGGCTTTTTCCATTGATGATCGGGGGCTTTGGGTGACGGCCCGTCATGTCACCCATAATTGCGACCGGCTTATGCTGGCGCGCCCGTTTAAACGGCCACTGGCGGTTAAGGCATTGGTTGAGCATGATCAGGCCGATGTCAGCATAATCCAGACCGATGGCGGCTATGCCGCGCTTGGGGTTGATGTCAGTGCGCCGGATTATAACCAGGACGGCTTTCATTTTGGGTTTCCGCGCGGGGAACCCGGTGAAGTTTATTCAAAACTGATCGGCCGGCGCACCATGAAAACGGTGGGGGCGGAAAGCTATAAGGAAACGGTTTATGTCTGGGCCGAAAAAATCAGGGTACCCGACAGTGATGAAAGCCTTGGTGGCATTAGTGGCGGGCCGATTTTAAATAAAAGCGGCAAGGTGGTCGGTATTCATGTGGCGGGGTCAATCAGACGGGGACGGTCCTTTTCATCGCTGCCCAATCATATTAATGAGCTGCTTATTCAAAACCGGGTAAGCGTCCCGGGGGAGGAAAACCCTGTCGATATCAGCAAACTAAACCCCGGGGACTTTGCCACTGTGGGCAGTGAGCTAAGGGATAGCCTGACCGTTGCCCAGATTATCTGCCGTATGGATTAACAATTATTTTTCAACCACATCACGGTGCATCGGGGCCATCAATGCCAATAATTTATTTTGGGTTCGGTTTGAAATATTGGCTTCGCTCATTGCCTGCTGAAGATGTTCAACAAGTGCATTAAAATGAGCCGTGGTAAGCCCAAGTCCCACATGAGCTTTTTTCATATCCAGCCCATCATATTTACAGGGTCCGCCGGTTAGCTCGCACGTCTGATCTGTAAGCAGTTGGGTAAGTCTTGCAATATCGCTCTTTTCCAGAGTATGAGCAATGCGTTTATCGTCCAGTGATAAAGCCAATGTTCTGGCCATGATTTTATGAATTGTTTCCTTGCCGCCAATGTTATCATATAAGGTTTGCGCCTGTACGCTGCTCGCGAAACATGAGCAAATTACTGTAATAAGTATAATTTTTAGATTTTTCATTTTAGAACCCTGCCTGTAATGATAGATAAAAGCCTCTCTGTCTTCCTTGAAGCGCAATTTCGCCAAGATCAACTCCAGCTACTGTAACGGATAGGTTTTTGTTGAAAAAATAAGCCAGATAAGCTGCCATTGCGTCCTGTTCTTTGGCAAAGGCGAGATTATCGGGCTTTGATCTGAAATCAACACCTGCGACAATGTTTGGCGTAAATAGATAGCTAAGGGAGACTTCCGTCTGAAGTGTATGACCGGATGTTAAACTGCCATAACCCAATAAGCCAAACTGGTTTGCTTCTGTATATCTTGCCGTAGCATTTAAAATAAGGCTTTGGTCCAGAATTATTTTCGTTGCAGAAATATAAAGATCATAACTTTCATCATTTCTTGCTCCTAGTGCACGAACAAGGGCCTGATCACCGTTTCTCTTATAATTTGCCCCAACAGAAATTTGTGGTATCAAACTATCCTGATCATAAACGGCATTGCCGAAAAGGCGTATTTTTGCGCCGATTATATCCTGATCAAATGTGAAGCTTTCACCGATCCCCAGCCTTGCGCCAGCATCACGGGTATCAAACCACTGATGCGAATAACTGAGTTCAACACGGTCATAAAGACCAACTGCAATACCCGATGAGTTAAAAGTAAAATCATTTAACAATGTGACAGTATGATGAGCATTAACCCCAATACCCTTATCAGTTCCGTAGCCTGTAATCAAAGCCCAATTGGTTAGGCCGGAACCGCCAGTTCCTTCTACCTGTGTTACGCCACCTGTTGCAATAAGCTTGCCTTGATTAAATAAACTATCAGCTGTTGCCGGTTGGTATTGAAATGATATTATTAAAACGAAGATTGGAATTTTTGGTAATAGTGCTGCTAGTCTTAACCCCCCTACATGTAAAACATCAGCAGGATTACGAACAAATTTAAAAAACAATTTTTAATCCTTTGGTTAAACTTAAATTAAGCATTACCCCCTAGGTTGTCTTTTAATTTAAAGACCTTAAATAATTCTAAACCAGAGAATAATATGAAAAAATTTTTCCTTTTGCTTTTATTAATTTTGCCTGTTAATGCCTTTTCAGAAACAGTTTGAATTAATATTCTGGACAAAACCGGGGGACCAGTCAGTAATGCTGTAGTAAGTTTTTACTCAGACGATAAATCAAAAAATACCCAACCGAAGGCTATTGAAAAACCGGTTATGGTTCAGCAGGGGCAGGAATTTGTTCCTCATGTTCTTCCAATAAGACTAGGAAGCAGCGTTGATTTTCCTAATAAAGATAATTTCAGACATATGATTTATTCTTTTTCAAAAGCAAAGAGATTTGAAGTCCAGCTTTATGGCGGCGAGGATCAGGTGGTTGTCAATTTTGATAAGCCCGGTGTTATTACTCTTGGCTGTAATATTCATGATAATATGCTTGGCTATATTTATGTGCTGGAAACTGATAATTTTGTCAAAACCGATGATACCGGAAAATCAGAATTAACAGGCATCGAACCGGGAACTTACAAGGTTTCGGTTTGGCATCCTGATCTAAGTGAAAAACCGGAAACATATGACCGTGAAATCACCATTATACCGGGTGAAAATAAAGCCATTGAATTTTCACTTAATTTAAAAGCAACCCGCACATTAAAAGAAAGATAACTATTATAATCGGATGAGCCGGCTTAACTATTTTGGTTCCACATTGAAGGCTATAATGGTTCTGGGCACCATGCTTTTGCTGGGCGGGGCCTGATGGAGCAGCCATGACGGAAAAATAAGGATATCGGTTTCTTCGACCTGGGGGGTATAAAGCGCGTTCGTATTCATCACATCATTGGGGTCAAGATAGGGGCGGAACAGCATGGTGGCCGTGTGAACCTCCGGGTCATATGAGGCATAAAAAACAAGGCTATAGCCAACGGGCTGATGCTGGTGGGCCGAATGATCGGCAAGATTAATATATTGCTGGGCCCAGATATCCTGTAACTTGGTGCCGGTTAAATCCATAAATTCCCTTACCTGCGGTTCAAGAAATTCGCTCCAGATTTTTTCGCGCCATGGCTGCGGGCGGCCATAATCGGTATAAAAGCCTTCGGACGGACGATATTCCGGTCTTTGTTCATTATCAATCATGTCCATTAAATAGCTTTTGTAATTTTCCCACCCTTTTGTCTTCACTTTATGAACCATGACCGGGAAAAGCCGGAAAGAAACAGCATCCATTTATATCATTCCTTATTTTTATCTTTATGCTTCTATAAGCTGCCGACCACTCTATCTTATGGCCTTGTACTTTGCAATTACCAGATGGAAAATGAAAGTTAAGGAAAATTTCCGATGGTTAATCTACTTATCCAGTATCATATCAAAGCCGCCGAAAATCATCCGTTTTCCGTCAAACGGTATGGGGGTATCGGCCATTTCGTTATGCATATCTTCGACAATTTGATTATGTATCCTATCACGGGTTTCCTTATCCGGCCATACGACCCATGAAAAGACAACTGTCTCACCTTCTTCCTTCAAGACGGCCTTGGTCATGGAAGTCAGTTTTCCATCCGGGACATCATTGCCCCAGCATTCATGAATGGAAAGAGCGCCGCGCTTTATATAAATTTCGGCAATCTTTTCAGCAAGGGCAAGATAGTCACCCTTACGGTCATTAGGCACAGGAATTAAAAATCCATCAATATATTTCATATAACCCTCCAGTTTTCAAAAAACTCATTATTGAACAAATGGCAGTCTATTGCCGATCAATTCTGTAATTTCGGCATCGGTCAACCCGGCTTTTTTTAATTCTGCCAAATAAAGATCATAGCCGATTTCGTTGCTTCCGGGGAACCAGTCACTGCCAAACAGCCAGTTTTTAATATTTAGGGTACGAAACGTTTTTACAAATAATGTTTTTCTGTCATCCGCCAGGGACGGCATTATGATGGCGCCGACCCCTAAATATATTCTGTCGCTGATCTGCCTATTATTATTAATGATTTCAATAAATTTTTGCAATGTCGCATGTGTGGCATCATCATAGCCACCCCAGCCCCCGGCATGAGCAATGATCACACGGGCATTTTTAATATGCGGCATCAGGTTCTTAAAAAATATTTCTGCTTCACTGGGGCCATAGTCAGGATTTCTTGTTCTTAAGTGGATCAGAATTGTCATTCTGTCGTTATCAACGGCGTCCAGTAATTCTTGTATTTTTTCAATATGTTCCGGGTTATGAAGATCAACAGCTGAATTGGCAAAATGCAGTTTTAAGCCGGAAAGCTCACCCCTTTTTATCCAATACTGACTTTCTTCTACAGCAAAGGAGGAAAGGGGATTTACGCTAAAAAAACCAAGCAGCTTTTCGGACTGTGAAATCTGACCGGCAATATAGTCATTTTCCCGCCGGGTCAGCTGTTTCTGCTGATTAGCGGAAAGATTAAATTCGGGCATAGCGGCCTGATAAGCCGTGGACATGATAACAACCCGGTTGATGCGGGAATTTTTTAAGTGAAGTAGCAGATCATCTGCGCTTGAGCCGCGGGAGAGCGTTTCAGGGTCGCACTCTAGCATTTTACCGCAGTAACCGGCGAGAATTGTACCCATTTCCGGTGACTGAATATGAACGTGATAATCCGTGTTAAGCTGCGCCTTCGTATCCTTATTTTCTGCCTGCGAACAGGCGGTTGTTACAAAAATTAAGCTGGCGGCCATCACAAAAAACAGCAGTTTCATAAACAATGCAGGATTTTTAAAAACGGCCAATTGTTTCATGGATCACCTTTTAAATTTATTAAGGGCAGATTTAATATTGCCTCTTTCTGCAAAACTATACCCACTTTCATTCAAAATTGCATTTGCAAAATCTATCGTAATGAAAGTTGACACTTTAAACCATAAAGTGCAATGTTGTTACAGATAGTTCCTAATTAGTTATTACAGATTTAATGTATTCGTTACTCTAAATGTTACATCAACAATATAGGAAGTGATCAGATGTCTATTCAAAAAATTCACGAAGGAAAGAAATTATTTTATAGCTTTGCCATATACAAGCTTTCCGGAACCGTTCTCAGCGAGAATACCCGTAGTGAAACGGAAGTCAGTGGGAAAATTTATGGCGGAGGAACCAATTCAACTTATGGTACAACCGCCCCTGTTCAGGGAAAAATTGAATCCAAAACGACACGGTACCAGACAATTTATTTGAGGGAAGATAACGGGGCGGAACATGCAATTGAACTCGTAGATTTGGTTGTGGGATGTCGGGAAGGGCATAAACTGACTCTTTGGCGATTGGGAGACAATCTCTGGTTCCAGGTCGAGAACCATACCACAAACCAAACTTTTAGATACAATGGCTTCAAAAAAATGATGTATCCAAAGGTCATTTATTTCGTTATTGGGATTATATTTGGCATTTATTATGTTGACCAAAGCCATACCGGGGGAAAGTATTTTTTGGCACTTATCTTTTCTATATTGTTTGGGCTTGCTCTAGCGACCATCCCATGCGGTATTATAGCCTGGTTACGGGAAAAAGCCGTATTTGAAGCGGCTACATAGTGCATTTCAGAATTGGCTGGTATTGAGTGTTTATTATTTTTAAAAAAGAAGGTTAATGGAATTGTCATATGCCCGGATGGCAAAGGTTCCTTCTTAAAAAGTGCCCTGAATGGAAAAGCGTAGCTGGGTCAGCCGTTTCCAGTGCTGGACCTTTCGTTCATAGAGATCATCAAAACGGATATGGTCATAATAATAAAAGACGGTGGATGTTCCGCGCGAATGCCTTAAGCCTTCTGCTTCAAGACGGATTTTATAATCATTAAACACGGTTTTTTCAGCAAAAACCTTGTAACTGGCCGCCGGGCTGTTCGGCCAGAAATAATTGATATAATATCGTTTGTAATCACTTCGGGATGTGAGTTCCAGACCATAGGTAAACTGATAGTCCGGTATATCGTGGCGGAAATTAACGGCCCATGTCTGATCCGGCAGAAGGTGGAAGCTGCGTTCAAGCCCGGTAAACTGGTCTGTGGTTTTTCGTTTTTCGACTGTGTAATTAACGCTGAAAGTGGCATTGGGCAGGCCGATAAAGCCAAGACGCAGATTTGATTTTATCTTGGCACCGAATGATCTGGCTTTAGGAATATTACCCTGTTTTGCGGAATATCCCTCACCGGTATCCCCGACATAATCACGTAAAGCCGTATCAGGCGGAAGCGTGAAAAATTCATCTGCCGTAATGGGATTATGATTAAAATCAACATAGTTTGTGAAATCAACGGCCGAAATATGATCGGTATATTTTCGGTAGAAAATTTCCGCTTCCAGTGAGCCGCCATCATCAGGCAGACGGTGCTCATAGGTAAATGAAAAATCCCAGGTCTGCTCAGGGCGGATTTTTGTGTTTCCTGGTTTGAAAATCTGTTCCATCTGATCAAAGCGGGTGACAAAATTATTAAAATCAAGCTGGCTTACCTTTTTTTCAACCAGTAGACGGATCTGATCAAGGTTTGTCACGTCATAGCGGAAATTAAAGCGCGGCTTAAGATAGGTAAAGCTGGTATCCCGCCGGTCAATAGCGCCGCCAACCAGAATATTATCGGCAACAATTTTTGAAAATTCAGTTGTGAGTGAGCTTTGCAGAACCATTTCTGGTGAAATATTAAAACTGTGAACGGCAAAGATTTCGTAACGGTTTTCTTTGATTTTTACATTATCACTGGTTGAAAGCATATAACTGCTGGCGGCGCTTGATCGGGTAAAGCTGTCAAAGGTTTTGTTGAATTTGTTAAAGGCCGCTTCACCACCAAGTTCCAGATTTTGTTCTTTTGTAATATCTTTACTGATCGAGCCGCGGAATATTTTTTCCCGCTGGTCAAGGGAAGTGTCGTCCTTTGTATATTCGTATTTTTCTGTACCCGACCCCTTAAACCGGTCAACCAGATAATCTTCGGCATTTCGGTTAATGACGAATAATGATTTTAAATTGCCAAGCATGCCAAGGGGGCGCGTATAATCACCGCCAATTTCCCATTTGTCACTGTCCCTTGTGGTCACCCAGGCGAGTGGCCGTAATGTATCGCTGGTTTTGTCCCGGGTTTCCAGACCGTCCTGACCGCCGGGTTCAAAAAGGCCGTTTAAGCGCAACCGGCCGCCATCCTCAAATTCGTAAGCCAGGTTACTGTTAAAGGAATGGGCGAAATTCCGCGTGCCGCTCTTAACAATCTGCAAGGCTTTGTAATTATCCTGCGGGTCAAAAAACTCCTCATCAATATCGAGATGGGTATCCTTGTTTTTTCGTTCGTAACTAAAGGTATAATCCAACTTGTCCAATGACCCGCTGTGGGAAACCAGAAATTCAGGGTAAAATTTATTATATTCGGTATATTCTCCTCTGACCTGCCAGAAGGTGGTGGATGTTGAACCACTTTCTGCCATAACAATATTGACGACCAGTCCCTGACTTTGTACGTCAAGTCCACTTACCGCCCCGCGGATCAGTTCAATATGATCGACCTGTGATGCTGAAAAACGTGTCAGGGTATCAGTGATATTATTTGATTTACCGGCAAGACGTTTGCCGTCCATCAGAATCTGATCGCCGCCAGAGCCAAAACCGCGCTGCGCGGCACCACCGCTTCTGCGCGCCTGCCTGATCTGTTCTTCATTGGCATTAAGGATTTCAGGGACGCCCGGCACTGCTTTTAGCATATCAAGCAGGGTAACCGGCGAAAAAGTTTCAAAATAGGCCTTGTCATAAATAACAATTGCACTGTCAGTGACCGGTTCCTCATCTGAATAGGCCAAAGGAACCCAGCCGCAAAGTGCGGTCGTGACGACAAGCGCCGCGAAAATCCTGTTATTCATCCGCAAATTTTGTCTGATCCAGCTTTAAAATTGTGTGTAAAAGCACATTGGCCCCGTTGGCCATATCCTCGGGCGAGGTATATTCATTCGGTGAATGGCTGATGCCGCCGCGGCTTGGCACAAATATCATCCCCGTCGGGGTAATTTCCGCCATATGTTCCGCATCATGCCCGGCCCCTGACTGCATATGCTGATAGCTTAGGCCCAGATCCTTTGCCGATTGTTCAATAATATTGCGCACGGCCGGATCAGTCAGGGCAGGGGTTGGGGTGCCGGACGGGCCGAAGCTGACAGTTACGCCCATTTCCTTTTCAATCGGTATTGCCGCCTCCTGGATCACTTCATACAAATGCTGGATCTTAGCCGCATCAAGATCCCGGATCTGAAGCGAAAATTCGACCCGGCCGGGAATTACATTCGATGCACCGGGGAATGCTTTAATAACCCCTACGGTGGCGACCTGCCGCCCTTCCATATTGGTGGCAATATCGTTAATAGCAACAATCAGTTTTGAGGCGGCGACAAGGGCATCGCGCCGTCCCGGCATCGGCGTGGTTCCCGCATGGTTGGCAAAGCCATCAACTGTTATTGGCCAGGTGCTGATGCCGACGATGCCTTCAACAATGCCGATATTCAGCTTTTTGGATTCCAGAATACCGCCCTGTTCAATATGAAGTTCGACAAAGGCGTGAATTGGTGTTTTTCGTTTTGCTTGCTGTAATTTGGTATGATCCCCGCCGAGACGGTCAAGTCCGTCAGTACGCATAGTGCCGGGGGTTGTGAATTCTTTAATGGTTCGCTCCGGCAGGTCCCCGCTAAATGAACGGCTGCCGATCATGCTGCTTTCCTCGGCGGTGAAAACCAGCATTTCAAGCGGGTGATCGGTTACAATATTTGCGGAATTCAGAAGGTCCATAACCTCAAGCGCGGCCATTACACCGACATCACCGTCATAATTGCCGCCGCCCGGGACACTGTCAATGTGGGAACCAAACAGAATAGGGGCCAAAGCCGGGTTTTTACCCGCGCGCTTACCGATGATGTTCCCGGCTGGGTCAACAGACACATCAAGCCCCGATGCCTTCATCAGCGATACCATAAATTTATGCCCTTCAACATTGGCATCGGAAAAGGCAACCCGGTCGACGCCGCCATCGGCATTTCGTCCATATTGGCTTAAGTCAATAATGCGTTTTTCGAGCCGCTCTGCGCTTGCCTTTGGTAGCTCCGCCGCCGTTAAGCAAAAGGCGGATACATTAAAAATTATAAGTGATGCTAATCCTATAAGCCGTGACTTCACCATCATCCACCTCCCTATCATTATATTTCCCCGGAATTCTGGCAGTATCCCAAGAATAAAATGAAATAACTATAAAAGATATTGGTCTTTAGTCTATATGTCGGGTAGTCCCCATCATTGGTATGACGGTAAAATAGTGCTTGCCTAGTGGCATGATAAATTATTAAATTTATAGAGAAGGGGAAATAGTCCTCTGATCATTTAAAAAATATAGGTGAGATCAAATGAGCAAACTTGTCATCATTCTGTTGTGCATATTCCTGCCGCCAGTAGCTGTCTTTATCATGCGCGGATTTAGCGGGGCATTGTTTTTGAATATAATTCTCGTGCTGCTTTTCTTTTTTCCGGCTGTGGTTCATGCGCTCTGGCTTGCCCTTAGCGATAAAAAATCCATATAAGTTCCAATAAAAAAGGCGCTAATCCTAGCGCCTTTTTATTTCTGGTTGTGGGCTTTATTTTCTCTGCCCATAAAGCAGGTTTAATTTTATTACGAAGCTCTTTTCTGTATATTTTTTACTTCGTTCAAGAACCCTTCGACATTGGCTGCAATTATTTCCGAAATATTTTCAAGTTCTGATGCCGCACCCATCACGTCATTGGACGCAGACCCGGCCATATCGGCATTGACGGAAACCTGTTTAATTTTTTCATTTACCTGTCTGGTGCCATCAGCCGTATATTGAACATTGCGACTGATTTCGCTGGTTGCCGCTTCCTGTTCTTCAATCGCCGCAGAAATACCAAGCATAACATCATTAAGGTTGGTTATGGCTTCTTTAATGGCACTTATGGAATTCACGGCACCGGAAGACATTGACTGCATTTCTTCAATATGCTTTTTGATGTCTTCTGTTGCGGTTGCCGTTTGTGTGGCAAGCGATTTAACCTCATTGGCCACCACGGCAAATCCTTTGCCGGCTTCGCCCGCCCGCGCAGATTCAATTGTCGCATTCAGCGCCAGAAGATTGGTCTGTTCGGCAATATCATTAATAAGATTAACGACATTCTCGATTGTTTTGGAAGCGTGCGACAGTTTTTCAATGGACTCTGTTCCCGCTTCCGTTGCCTTAACGGCCCCTTCGGAGAGCCTTGTGGCGGACTGGATCTGCTGGTTTGCTTCCCTGATAGATGCTGAGAATTCCTCAATGGCGGAAGCCATTGTTGCAACATTTTCCTGCATTTTTTCAGAAGCATCACTCACAGAAGATGCCTGTGTGCCGGTGCTGTCGGCGACTTCGACCATTTCTCCGGCCGTACTGCGCATCTGTGTTGATGAGGCCCGTAATTTCAACAGTGTTTCCTGAATATTATTGTCAAATGTTGAGATCAGTTTTTCAACTTCCTGATTTTGCGCTTCGCGTTTTTCCATCGCCTCTTTTTCGAGGGCGGCTTTTTGGCGGATTTCTTCCTGTTCTTTTATCAGGCGCTGTTTTTCCTGCTCTGCTTTTTCTTCGGCATCCTGACGTGCTTTTTCTTCCAGGATAACCCTTTCTTTGGCGCTGTCCCGCAGATCGGCAATAACACGCGCCATTGATCCCAGCTCGTCTTTTTGGGCGGTACCGGGAACGTCACTTTCATAATCCCCGCCCGAGATTAATTTCAAAGAAGATTCAAGCGCAACGATAGGCTTAACGGTGGTTCTGATGGTCAGGAATGCCACAACAGAACAGAACAGGCCAAAAAATCCGATGACCGAATAAATGGTGATTTCTGCCAGCATCTGTACATTTTCGTAGCTATCATTTGCGGCTTTGCTGATCTCAGTGGCGCTTACTTTCAATATTTCAAACGGTGCATCAGACTCAGCGTAAATATTTGATAGTAAGGCTGTTTCCTTAACCAGTTGCATGCGTTTTGTCGTATATTGATCAAAGGCATCCAGATAGGTATTTAATTTTTCCACCAGTTCGGCTTTAACAGCTGCCGGAATTTTAGCTTTGCTGAGGATCTGCTTAAATTCATTCTGACGCTCGAGCATACTGGCCACATATTTTGGACCATTGGACAGATTGCCGTCCGCGTCTTTGGTTTCAACGCGCAAAATAAAATCTTTTTCATGGCGTCGCATCATCAGCATTTTGACGGTTAAGGCATCATTCTTAAGGGTTGCCAGCTGTTCTTCAAGTGCATGAACATTTTCCTGCATGACGGCATATAAGCCGTCCTGGGTTGTCAGACCGATTTCCTGCCATAAGCCGGACACTTTTTTAAACTGGGCACGGTGGCGTTCCAGAATATCTTTTAATGTCAGTACGGCATCAATGACTTTTGTCTGATCGGTTACTTCAGCAGCCTGGTTCAGCCAGTCAATCGTCGTTGACATATCCTGATTGTATTTATCGACATACTGTGTTTCAAGACGCAGGAAGAAATCCTTTTCCCGCCGTCTGACCATAAGTGAACTTGCTTCTATATGGGATTGGATGAGCTCAAGCGATGTGCCTTTTCTGGCTTCATTGCGTGAAATTTCCTCATAGTTATTGGAGACAATATTTGTCACCAGAATGATGATAAATCCTGAAATCGCCAGTCCGACCAGTGACCAGATTTTTGTTGAAACGCGAAAGTTATTAAAAACTGAAATTATATTCATTGAACTACCTGATTGACCCTTGTTATTGATAAAATCTGGCACTCAGTAGGTCATAATACTTAACAAAATATTAATAAAAGAATGCGTTTTAGGGTTTTTCTAAAATCTCTTTAAAAATGTAATATTATAACGAAAAATGCATGTATTTAGGAAATATATTCTAATAATTTAACATGTTTAAGATTATTCTAATTTAAGAATAAAACGATGCACGAGATATTGTGTACTGCGTCATTTAATAAAAAAAGGCGCTAACCCTAGCGCCTTTTGAATTTGAATATTTATAAAAAATCTTAGTCTTTCGGCTCGATACCGACGGCCTCGAAATGGGCGACGAGTTCGCCATTGGCGGCCATTTCGCGGACAATGTCGCAACCGCCGATAAATTCACCCTTCACATAAAGCTGGGGGATGGTCGGCCAGTCTGAAAATTCCTTAATACCGTTTCGCAGGCTTTCGTCCTGAAGCACATTGTGGGTCTGATAATCCACATTGAAATAATTGAGGATCTCTACCACAGTGGCAGAGAAGCCGCACTGCGGGAACATACGGTCGCCTTTCATATAAAGGACGATGTCATGCGCGTTTACATCATTTTTGATGCGGTCGAATACTGGATTTGTCATTTTCTTAATTCCTGATAATTATTTTGGTGCGGATGTCTGCAATGATAATGCATGCAGTTCTCCGCCGATTTTTCCTTCAAGGGCCTTATAGACCAATTGATGTTGTTGTACCCTGTTTTTGCCAACGAATTGTTCAGAGATCACATGGGCGGCGAACTGGCTGCCGTCCCCGCGCATATCCTGTACCTCGACAGTTGCCCCCGGTAATATTTCCAATATCATTTTTTCAATTTCACGGGCTGACAGGGCCATGTAATATTCTCCTAAAAACTTCCCTAAACTTCGTTTGACATATAGTTTGGCATCCATGATGTATGGGCGTCAAGCAATTCATTTATAGATATAGTAAAGCCATTTTCAACATCAAGAGCATTACCGCCGACGGTACCGATTTTTTCGACATGGACGGTGGTGTTATTGGCCGCTGTCATAATGGCGTCCGCCTTATCCGACGGGACGGAAAGAATGTATCTTGCCTGATCCTCGCCAAAGCCGTATGCGTGTAGCGGGATATCACCGTTATTCAGTTTAATATCCATGCCGCGGCCGGAGGCCATCGCCATTTCGGCTAAAGCAATGAACAGTCCGCCATCGGAAATATCATGGCAGGCGGTGACATTACCATTTTGGATCTGACCACGGACAAAGTCACCATTTTTCCGTTCTAGTTTAAGGTCAACCGGCGGCGGCGCGCCTTCTTCGCGGCCTTCAATAATATCAAGATACTGTGTGCAGCCGATATGGCCATGGCTTTCCCCGACCAGCAGGATATGATCCCCATCATTTTTTGGGGCGATGGTAACCATTTTTGAATAGTCTTTCAGCAGGCCGACGCCGCCAATGGCCGGGGTCGGGTGAATGCCGGTGCCGTTGGTTTCGTTATAAAGCGATACGTTGCCGCTGATCACCGGGTAATCAAGCACTGTGCAGGCTTCACGAAGGCCGTCGATGGCACCGACAAACTGCCCCATAATATCGGGGCGTTCCGGATTGCCGAAATTAAGACAGTCGGTAATCGCCATCGGCTGGGCACCAACAGCGGTGACATTGCGCCATGTTTCGGCAACGGCCTGTTTACCGCCCTCGAACGGATCGGCATAACAATAACGCGGGGTACAGTCGGTGGAAATGGCCAGTGCTTTTTTGGTGCCGTGAACACGCACCACGGCAGCATCGCCGCCGGGAAGCTGAATCGTATCCGCCATCACCTGATGGTCATATTGCTGCCAGATCCATTCCCGGCTGGAAAGATTGGCGCTTCCGACCATTTTAAGAAGCGCGGCCCCTATATCATTTGGCGCGGCAACGTCATTTGCGTCAATTTTGGCGGGCGGCTGTTTTTTCACCCACGGACGATCATATTCCGGGCTGTTGTCGGCCAATGGCTGGGTCGGGATATCGGCGACCACTTCACCTTTAAACATCAGGGTCAGGTTGCCCGTATCGGTAATATGGCCGATCACGGCAAAATCAAGATCCCATTTGCGGAAAATGGCTTCTGCCTCTGCCACGCGGTCTGGTTTAAGGACCACAAGCATGCGTTCCTGGCTTTCGGACAGCATCATTTCGTAGGGGGTCATGCCTTGCTCGCGCTGTGGCACATTATCAAGGTTCAGGGTAAAACCAACCCCGCCGCCGGACGCCATTTCAACAGAAGATGACGTAAGACCCGCCGCGCCCATATCCTGAATGGCGACAACCATGTCGGTTGACATCAGCTCAAGACAGGCTTCAATCAGCAGTTTTTCGGTAAAGGGATCACCGACCTGTACGGTCGGGCGTTTTTCTTCGCTGTCCTCGGTAAATTCGGCGGAGGCCATGGTGGCACCGTGGATACCATCCCGTCCGGTTTTTGAGCCGACATAAATTACCGGGTTTCCGACCCCGGCCGCAGCGGAGAGGAATATTTTATCCTGATCGGCTAGGCCCACGGCCATGGCATTAACAAGGATATTGCCGTCATAGGATGGATGGAAATTGGTTTCACCGCCCACGGTCGGCACGCCGACGCAGTTGCCGTAACCGCCGATCCCCTCGACCACACCGCTAAGCAAATGCCGCATTTTCGGATGATCAGGGCGACCAAAGCGAAGCGCATTCATATTGGCAATGGGGCGCGCGCCCATGGTAAACACATCACGCAGAATGCCACCAACCCCGGTTGCCGCACCCTGATATGGTTCGATATAGGAGGGGTGGTTATGGCTTTCCATTTTAAAAATGGCGGCCTGATTATCGCCGATATCAATCACACCGGCATTTTCACCGGGACCATGGATAACCCATGGGGCCTTGGTCGGCAGGGTTTTAAGATGCAGTTTTGATGATTTATAGGAACAATGTTCGCTCCACATCACCGAAAAAATCCCAAGCTCGGTGAGCGTCGGTGTCCGGCCCAGGATTTTGACCATCAGCGCCCGCTCGTCAGCGGTCAGCCCATGTTCCTTAACCAGTTCATCGGTGATTTCCGGGTTATTGTTCCATTTTATGTCAGTCATACTTATTTCGTCCTTAAATGCCCGGAAGGGAATTAATTTAATCTGTTGATGATGCTTTCAAAAAAGCCGCGGCCGTCCTTGCCGCCTTGAGCATCTTCGATCAGTCTTTCGGGATGCGGCATCATGCCAAGAATATTGCCGCGCTTATTGATAATCCCGGCAATATTATGCTGCGATCCGTTGGGGTTTGCGGCTTCCGTTGCGCTTCCTGATTTATCGACATAGCGGAAAGCGATCCGTCCTTCGCCCTCAAGCTCGCTTAAGGTATCAGTATCCGCAAAATAATTGCCGTCATGATGGGCAACGGGAATATCAATCACCTGTCCGGATTTATAAGCGTTAGTGAAGTTTGTGTCCGAATTTTCGACTTTCAGCTGCACGGTTTTACAGACAAATTTAAGCGATCTGTTGCGCATCAGCGCCCCGGGCAATAGCCCCATTTCAGTCAGCACCTGAAAACCGTTGCAGATACCGATGACATTGCCGCCGCGTTCAGCATGGGCCATGATGCCCTTGATCGCCGGGGAGCGTGCCGCCATGGCACCACAGCGCAGATAATCCCCAAATGAAAAACCGCCCGGCAGGGCGATCAGGTCAACATCGGGAATTTCAGTGTCCTGATGCCAGATCTGATGTGGCCTTTTCCCGGTAATTTTTTCAAGCGCGTCAAACATATCCCGGTCACAGTTGGAAGCAGGGAAGGTAACAACAGCTGATTTCATTTTTTTGTCCCCTTAAAGGATTAATCGATATCGATGGTGTAATTTTCAATAACCATGTTGGAAAGAAGCTTTTTACACATTTCCTCAACATTGGCTTCTGCCTTCGTGCGGTCGGTTTCGGCCAGGTCCAGCTCGATATATTTTCCCTGTCTTACATCATCAACGCCGCTGAAGCCGAGCGCTTCCAGCGCATGCTGGATCGCTTTGCCCTGCGGGTCGAGAACGCCATTTTTTAAGGTAATATGTACACGTGCTTTCAAGGTCTGTTCCTTTGTTTAAATTATTTATCTTCAGTTTCAAGCGAAATGCCAAGACGGCGGGCCACTTCCTGATAGGCTTCCACTTCACCGCCAAGATCACGGCGGAAACGGTCCTTATCCATTTTTTCGCGGGTTTCAAAATCCCAAAGGCGGCAGTTGTCCGGGCTAAATTCATCGGCAAGCACCAGATACTGTTCGCCGTCCTCACCATTAAAGCGGCCATATTCCAGTTTAAAATCAATCAGTTCCAGCCCGATACCGGCAAAAAGCCCGCGCAGGAAGTCATTGATTTTTGCGGTTGCTTCCAGAATTTCAATCAGTTCCTCGTCGGTGGCAATTTCAAGCGCCAGAATATGATTTTCCGGAATAAGCGGGTCACCAAGGTCATCATCTTTCAGTGAAAATTCGATGATCGGGCGGGAAAGGCGGGTGCCTTCCTCAATACCGAATTTTTTTGCCATGGTGCCGGCGACAGTGTTTCGCACGATCACCTCGAGCGGGATAATCTGAACCGCGTGGCAAAGCTGTTCGCGGTCGGAAAGGCGCTCAATAAAATGGGTGGCAATGCCGATCTGGCCAAGCCGGGTCATGACAAGTTCGGTGATCTTGTTATTGATGATCCCCTTACCGGCAATGGTGCCTTTTTTTACATTATTAAACGCGGTGGCATCATCCTTGAAATATTGAATGATGGTGTTCGGCCGGCTTCCTTTATAAAGAATTTTAGCCTTGCCTTCGTAGAGCTTTTCTTTGTCTGACATGATGGTCCCTGGGCAATTAAAAGTAGCAGAATCAAGCGAGGCCAATTTAGCTTATATGCCCCACAAAAACAATGACACTCGAGGCTTTAAAATATTTTTTTTCATATTATATGAAAAACGTGGAAATAGATGATAAAATAACGTAAACAGTCACACTGTATGAACAGTAAATTTGCAAAATTTAAGGAGCAATAACCCATGACACAGTTTAATGATCGGGAAAAAGCCGCGGAAAATAAGTTTTCGCATGATAAGGAAATTGAATTTAAGGCAACGGCCCGCCGCAATAAACTGCTGGGTCAGTGGGCTGCCGGTCTTATGGGTTTTTCCGGCGAAGCGATTGACGCCTATGCCCGTGAAGTGATTGAAAGCGATTTTGATGAAGCCGGTGATGACGATGTTTACCGCAAAGTGAAAGGCGATCTCGCCGAAGCCGGCGTCGAGCAGTCCGAACACCAGATCCGCCGCCAGATGGACGACCTGATGGTCACCGCCATCGCACAGGTAAAAGCCGAAGTTAAATAAGCCAAAAATTTAGCCAAAAAAAATTCAAGCCGTCTGAACTTCTTCAGGCGGCTTTTTTTGTTCAGATTGCCCTAAAAACTTTTCTTTTATTTGTTTTGGCCCCATTAACCCAATTCTATAAAATTCACATTTATAAAAACTACTATCTTGAAAGGCTATTACAGGACGGATGTCGGTTCCCTCATCTATAACAATGAAGTCACCAGTCGCGAAAAATGTATTATATTGTACGTTACATCCAGTTCCAAAAAAAATATAACCTGGACCTCTAAATTGGCATTCTTTAAAGTGTTTTCCTTTATAAAGTAAATCTCCAGGACTTTCAAAATCAATCAAATCAATTACTTTTTTAGAAAATTGATCTTCTAATGGATTAATTTTGTGAGATTTTATAGAGATTGCATAATTTAGCTGAACTTTCGAAATCAATTCGAAAATTTTAACTAAAATCAAGAAAATTAGAGTTATTATTAATGCTGAAATTAATGCAGCAGCAATCCAGGCGATATTCCCATATTTATCTAACCATGGAGAAGTCGAAGCGAAATATGCTGATAAAAAACTAACTATTGGAGCCAGTATAGTATATAGAAAAGTAGCCAATCCTACATTTTCTTTTAGCTTTTTCACGAAATTTTTAAGTATTTTTAACATAGTCTATATCTTATACTTTCTTATAAGTACAGTCGATATTAAAAATGAACTATTAGTTGTATTGTAGTTAGAAATTTATAGTTTTTAGAATAAAAAAGATATGCAATTAGTCAATATATGATAATTAGTTAAAGTCTAACTAACATTTCATTACTCCCCAAACACCCTTTTGAATATCGTATCCACATGTTTGGTATGGTAGCCAAGATCGAATTTATCATCAATTTCGGCATCGGATAATTTGGCGGAGACTTCGGGGTCGGCTTTAAGCTCGTCCGCGAAGTTGGCGCCGTGTTCCCATACCTTCATGGCGTTTCGCTGCACAAGGCGGTAAGCATCTTCGCGGCTGACACCGGCCTGGGTCAGGGCGAGCAGGACCCGCTGCGAATTATGAAGGCCGCCGAGCTTGTCCATGTTCTTAATCATGTTCTCAGGGTAAACCACCAGTTTATCCATCACACCGGTCAAGCGGGCAAGGGCGAAATCAAGGGTCACGGTGGCGTCGGGGCCGATCATCCGTTCAACCGATGAATGAGAAATATCCCGTTCGTGCCAGAGGGCGACATTTTCCATGGCCGGAATAGCCATACCACGCACCAGACGAGCAAGCCCGGTCAGGTTTTCAGTCAGGATCGGGTTACGTTTATGGGGCATGGCGGAGGAGCCCTTTTGCCCTTTTGAGAAAAATTCCTCCGCTTCCAATACTTCCGTCCGTTGCAGGTGGCGAATTTCAACAGCCAGTCGTTCGATCGAGCTGGCGACCACACCAAGCGTGCAGAAGAACATGGCATGGCGGTCACGTGGGATCACCTGTGTCGAAACGGGTTCAGCTTTAAGCCCCATGGCTTTGGCCACATGTTCCTCAACCCGCGGGTCAATATTGGCAAAGGTGCCGACGGCACCGGAAATGGCGCAGGTGGCGATTTCCTCGCGGGCATTTTTAAGGCGCTGCAAATTCCTGTCAAATTCAGCGTAGGCTTCCGCCATTTTAAGGCCGAAAGTGACGGGTTCCGCATGGATGCCGTGGCTGCGGCCGATGCAGACATCCATTTTATGCTCATAGGCGCGACGCTTAACGACGGTAAGAAGCTTTTCAATATCATCAATCAATATATCGGCGGCGCGGACCAGCTGAACATTCAGGCAGGTATCCAGCACATCGGACGAGGTCATGCCCTGATGGACAAAGCGGGCTTCAGGGCCGATATATTCAGCGAGGGAGGTCAGGAAAGCGATCACATCATGCTTTACTTCGCGTTCAATTTCATCAATGCGGTCAATATCAAAATTGCCCTTTTCCCAGATGATTTTCGCACTTTCCTTAGGGATCACACCAAGTTCGGCGAGGGCGTCACAGGCGTGGGCCTCAATCTCGAACCAGATTTGGAATCTTGTTTTCGGTTCCCAAATTGTGGTCATTATTTCGCGCGAATACCGTGGAATCATGGTGAATTTCCCAAACTAAAATTGATCATTAATGCTCTGGCACAGGCTTTAGCACGGGCGAGGGGGCGGGGCAAGTTTTAATCGCCCAAAATTCCCCCCTTATTATTTTGCCTGATTAAGCTTGAGCGGGTTGCTGAGGAGCAGCACCAGCGGCATGGCGCAGATCACCACCCACATCATCAGATAAAAGTCATTGATATAGCCGATGGTGATGGCCTGATTATTAATGACCCCGTCAAGCAGGCGAAAAATCGCAGAGCTCGCTTCGATCCCCTGAGGCATAAGGTAAGCGGGCAGGCGACTTGTGGTATCGGTGATATTTTCCGCCAGATACGAATGGTTGGTCTGGATGCTTTGTCCCAGCAGGGTGACAGCGATGGAAACCCCGATACTGCTGCCCATATTCCTAAGCAGGTTAAAAAGGCTTGAGGCTTCGGTCCGGTATTTCGGGTCAAGGGTCGAAAATGTAATGGTGCTTAAGGGCACAAAAACAAGACCAAGGCCGAGGCCCTGGGTGATGCCGGTGGTGATGATGAACTGCTCTGGCACAAAGGTTGTAAATTCGCTCATTTCATAAAGGGAATATGCCATCAGCGTCATGCCGATCAGCACGAGCTTACGCGGGTCCACTTTTTGGGTGAGCCGTCCGGCAATCATCATGCCAAACATGGTGCCAACGCCGCGCGGTGCCATCAGCACACCGATGCTCATGACCGAATAGCCCATCTGGTTCTGAAGGAACGGCGGCAGCAGGGCCAGCGTTGCCAACAGGATAATGCCGACAATGAAGATAAAGCAGGAGGCGGTCACATAATTTCTGTCCCGGAACATTTCCACATGATAAAACGGGTTTTTGGCGTAACGAGAATGAATGATATACATCCAGAAAAATGCAACTGTTGCCCCGGTATAGGCGATAATTTCATAGGAATTAAACCAGTCTTCCTGCTGACCGCGGTCCAGCATCAGCTGAATGGAGGCAATGGTCAGCGCCAGCATCATAAAGCCGAAGGCATCAAACGGCCGGTCGCTTCTTTCGGATTCAGGCATAAATTTTGAAATGCCGAGCAAGCAGATTATCCCCAGCGGCAGATTGATGAAAAACACATAGCGCCAGTCATAATATTCGGTGAGATACCCCCCAAGGGTAGGGCCGATGATTGGGCCGACCATCACACCAACTCCCCAGATCGCCATGGCGGAGCCATGTTTTTCACGGGGATTAATATCCAAAAGGACCGATTGCGACAGCGGGATCAGGGCAGCACCGCTTGCCCCCTGTATCACACGAAAGAGAACCATTTCATCAATGGATGTGGCAATGCCGCATAATACGGATGAAATGGTAAAGCCGGTTACGGAGATCAGAAAAAGTTCTTTTTTACCGATCCTCCCGGCGATCCAGCCGGTGGGGAGGGTCATAATGGCGGTCGCCACAATATAGGATGTCAGCACCCAGGTGATCTGATCCTGGGTCGCGGAAAGACTGCCCTGCATATGCGGCAGCGCCACATTGGCAATGGTGGTGTCCAGCACCTGAATAATCGTTGCCAGCATGACTGAGCCGGTCAGCATGGCTTTATTGGGAACGATTGAATGTGTCTTCACATCTGACATTAATTTTATCTTTTAATAAATTGGTTTCATTAATTATTTCAGCTTTTTTCCATCATGCGGTCAAGGCGGGTTTTTCCGGTATCAACGGTGATAACGGTGCTCATGCCGGAAAGAAGCCGTGGTTTATTCTGTGTATCGAGAATTTCAAATTTGACCATGATCCGCTGGACAACTTTAACCCAGTTGCCGGAGCTGTTCTGGGCCGGCAGGATTGAAAATTCCGCCCCTGTCGCCGGTGTGATGCTTATCACACGCGCCTGCCATTTGACACCGGGGTAGGCATCTACCTCAACCTCGGCCAGCTGACCTGTCTCCATATGGGTCAGGTCTGTTTCCTTGAAATTGGCTTCAATCCACTGACCATGCTGCTCAACAATGGTAAAAAGTGGCATACCGGCTATGATATATTCACCCATATCCAGCGACATATTGGCGGCAATACCATCAATGGGGGCAAATATTTTTACGCGGGACAGATCAAGTTCACGTCTGTCCAGGTCTGCTTTTGCCTGTTTGTAGCTTGGATGCTCGGTAATATCCATATCCGGGTCGCCGCCAAGTTTTGATCTTATCACTTCGACTTCGCGTTTGGCAGAATCCCGCTCGCGCAGGGCTTTGTTATAATCATATTCGACCTGGTTCAATTTTTCCTGGGATATGACCTGTTTGCCGATCAGGCTTTGATAGCGGTCATTTTCCCCTTTGCGGAAGCGGACATTTTCTTCTTCAACCGCCAGTTCGGACAGGGTTTTCAGATAATCTGAGCGCAGGCTTTCAATTTCCACCACTGTAGAATTCAGTCGTGCTTTTGCGCTTTCAACCGCAATTTCATATGGTTCCGGATCAATGGAAAGCAGAAGCTGGCCTTTCCTGACCGGTTCATTGTCACGGACTTCCACATCGGTGACGCGACCCGTTACCTCGGTACTGATCGAGGTGGTATCGGCCTTGATATAGGCATTTTCGGTCGAAATATAACGGTCACTTTGCAGATAAAACCATGCGCCGGCAGCAATCAGCACCGTGGGGACGCTGATCAGGATCAGGAATTTTCCTTTTTTGGACTTGCCGTCTTTTTTCCATTTTTTGCCATTTTCGGCCGGATCTTCATCTTTATTTGTTTCTGACATAGTTTTTTCCATTCCTTGGAATTTATTTTTTATGACTGCTGCCTATTTCGCAAGCAGCGGCGTTATAAAACTCTTTAATGATTTTTCAAGTAAGTCTTTACGGGTGTTTTTCGGGAAACGTTTAATGCCAAGCAGCATTGGCCAGATAAAGCGTCCCCTGAAAATGCCGAGCAGATTACAGGCTGTCGCCTCCGGATCCGCAACAACAAGCACGCCGGCATCAACCGCGTCCTCAATCCATTTTTGCAGCTGGTTTTCGGTGGTTGAATAGCCTTCCATGGAGATTTCCTCGCCGCGACGGATTGTCTCAATCATCAGTGAACGGTAAAGTTCAAGCATTTCCCGGCTGACGGACTGGTCCATTATTTGAAGAAAATGTTCAACCAGCTGATCTATAATGCATGTATCACTTACATATTTCAGTTTGAAATTGCTGAATTTATTGATGCGGATATATTCAAACACCTCATCAAACAATTTGTCCTTTGAGCCGAAATGCGAATAAAGGGTCGGTTTTGTGGTCTTCGCCTTTTCGGCAATAATATCCATAGACGAGCCCTGAACCCCGAATTCACGGTAGCAATCCATGGCGGCAAAAATAATTTTTTCACCTGTCTTTGTGATTTTTTTACCCATCAATTTTTCTTTAGCAATGTTCCGGCACGGAATATCCGGAGTCGTTCAGATTTAACGGATTATATAGCTTAACTTTACCGTTAAGTAAAGTTATATTTTATGAAGCGGATTTTGGCCCGAAAGAAAAAGGGATAAGGCTGAATAGCCTTATCCCGGATATCTAAAATTTCCCAGTTGTCAGTCTTTTAAAATTCAGCGCCCAGTGTCACCTGGAAAGTACGGGGCGATAACGGACGGTAGGACGCTGTGCCGTTAATGGTGCCAAATGTAAATGACAGGGTATCCTTATCAAATATATTTGTAACGTTTACCCGGACTTTAAGATTTTTAAGTGGCCCTATTTCCTCAACGCCGCTACCGAATTCAATATAACTGTCGACAACAGTATAGGCTTCCATTTCCTGCGTATTGATGAAATCGGCATACCGTTTCCCTGTATATCTTGCACTGATATTGGCAACAATCCAGTCGGTAGGTTCAATTGTCAGGCCGATGGTCGCCAACCATTTTGGACTATCGGCCAGCTGTTTGCCCGGAAGACCCAATAACGGGCCGGAACCAACAGCAAAGTCATCCTTGAAGGTTGCAACGTTATGAGTAAGGTTGGCTGTGATATAAGCATAGTCATTGAAAAACTCGGGTTTCCAGTTTCCGGTAAATTCAATACCGTAGGCTTCCACACTTCCTACATTTTGCGCAACCGATTCAATAAGACCCGGCTGTCCGGCGACTTCACGCCCGGCTGTTTCAATCCGGTCATCGAAATCAATATAGTAAAAAGCCAGTGCGGCATTATAAGTTGGGCGATTGGTTCTGATGCCAAGCTCATAGTTTGTTGATCTTTCACCAGTTATATCAGGTGGCGTCACGTTAGAGAATAAATCATCGGCGCCTCTTGGAATTGAGAAATTCTGCGAGAAGGATGCAAACATTTGTTCTGTATCAGTAATTTCAAAAACGGCCCCGATCATCGGAAGGAAACCATCATTGAAAGACTGGGAAATTGACTGTGGGCCATAGCCGATGACAGGAACACCACCCACAACACGTGAATAGTCATCGTAATCACGGAAACCTGTTAATTTATAGTCAAGTTGCAAGCCTTTAACACCCACTTCGAGGGTCAACCTTTCATCAGCCAGTTTAATGGTGTCTTTGACATAATATTGAAGAAAATCCCTTTCACTGGTGTAGTTTCGCCGGTAATAAGCAACTTCATCTTCAAGCAATGCACCGGCCGGGTTACCACCTTCTTTGTTAAGACGTAACTGGGTACGGTTATAGGTTTCATTTTCAAACCATCCACCGACTTCGATTTTATGATTCTCAATGTGATAGGCAAAACCGAAAGTTGCTCCCTTTCTATCGCCACCAACAGATGACAGTCCATACTGAACGCCTTTGGGCATGACGAGGGGCAGGTTAAAGGCAGCAGGAACGCCAGCGGCAACCTGTTCATTATATTGTGTCAGGGTATTTGAGTAACTGTCTGGTGAAACACCATATCCGTCTTTGTCTTCATAATAACCTGTGGCCTTTACATCCAGATATTCGGTAATATCAGTGGCAATGGTCAGGCCGAAGAGTAAATCTTCACGCACATTGACCCGGTCAATATAGTAACCTGTATAATTGCTGTCCTGAAACTGTACTGAGCTACCGACACCAAAGTCCGGAACTGTCCCTAAATAGGAAATATTTCTTCCGGTCCCTGCGCGTCCGGCTCCTGCGCCAGTCGGGCTTTCATATTGTGCCCGAGTTACGGACGGTGAGTCATAATCAAAAAAGTCGTTATAGACCATCTGAACACTGACATAGGTATTTTCATCGACATCATATCTGGCTTTTGCCTCAATATGTTCCCGGTCAATTGTTCCGGGTCCTCGCCACAGTTTGCTATCTGTTTTTGAGCGGCTTACATAACCTCTGAACCCATCCATGTCACCTGTTTCGAGCTTTACGAAACTACGTCTTAAATTTTCATCGCCTATTGTCATAGACATAATAGCGTGAAATTCTTCTGATGGTTCAGTCGTAATATATTCGACAAGTGGACCTAGGGATGTTGCTGAGGGAAGGACAACATTACCGGCGCCAGGTGAGGCGCGAACCTGTTGAAGATTTTCGTTATCAACATATCGGAATATCGGGCTGCCACCAAAGGCGTCTGGACGGCCCATGGGGATGCCATCCAGAACAAACCCAACCTGCTGAAAATTAAAGGCGCGAACAGTTACCGAGTTACCGAATTCATAAAGTCCCAACGCACCGTCGGTTTGAACGTTAAAGCCAGGTAGCCCTTCAAGTGCCTTTAATCCTGAGATACCGGATGGTGCTGAAAGCAGTGCTTCACGTGTTACGGAAATTGTATTACTAGCTTGACCTTCGCCAACGGCTTCAGCTGCACTGGACATACGTCTGCCGGTAACGACTACTGTATCTTCCTGACCAGATGATGCATTTGTCTGTTGGGCATGACTTGCCGGAATTATGGCAAATGTACTCGTGAGAGCAATCGCTGAAACGCTCGCTAATATACTTATATTTCTGATTTTAATGGTCATATCATCCTCCGAATATTTGTTGAAATTTGGGTAGGCAAATAAACGTACAAACTACCCCCTTAAGTTTGATTGGATACGGAAACAGAATTCCATCACTTTTTAATCTATAGTAGAATTACGCATAAGTCAATTTAGCCTACAAGTGTATGATTTAAGACTAAATCTCGTATAAGAATATTTGGATTATTTCATTAATTCATAAAATTACATTTTATTTGTAGTGAAAAAATATAGATAATTTGGTATAGAATTTGATCGGGAAATTTTGACGAGGCCACATATGACTGATATCCATTTAAAATGCAGTTGCGGAAAAGTGCAGGGGTGTGCCTATGATGTCTCACCGCATGCTGGTGTAAGGGTTGTCTGTCACTGCGATCATTGTCAGGCATTCGCAAAATATCTTGGACGTGAAAAAGAAATCCTTGATGAAAATGGCGGCACCGATATTTTCCAGATGTCCCCCTATCAGGTTTTAATTGAAAAAGGGAAGGACCAGATCAGATCAATCAGGCTGACCAAAAAAGGACCCTACAGATGGTATGCCGATTGTTGCAAAACGCCGATTGGCAATACGCTTCATTCTGAGGTGCCCTTTGTCGGTATGATCCATAATTTTATGGATGATGATGGAAAACGTGATAAAAATCTTGGGCCTGTCCGGTTTTATGTGCAGGGGAAATATGCCCTTAAAAAGCTGCCGGATGACAAGTATAATGAAGGCTTCCCGCTGGCCAGCTATTTAAAGATCATGTTTAAGATCCTTATATGGCGGTTTAGCCCAAAAAAATTTCCATCCCCCTTTTTTGATGAGGACGGCAAAGCGATTTCAAAACCGGTAAAATTATATTCTGAATAATTTCATCTTACTAGATTTTCCAGAACCGGGGGCTGAATAAAATCAAAACGGTCAGAATTTCAAGCCGTCCCAGAAACATGCCAAGACAGAGCACCCATTTCGCATCATCGGGCAGAGTGCTGAAATTTCCGGATGGTCCTATAATATCGCCTATGCCGGGGCCAACATTGGCAATGGCGGTGGCAGCACCACTTAAGGCCGTATCAACATCAAGACCCACCCAGGTCAGAGCCAGGGTAATAAAGGCATTGAGCAGCACATAAAATGAAATGAACCCGATCACATTAATAAGCAGACTATTATCGACCGGGCGACCCTGATAAAAAGACTGAAAAATACCATTCGGATAGACCAGCTGGTTCATTTGTTGTTTTGATCCTTTTAGAAAGACCAGCAGTCTCATCACTTTAAGCCCACCTGATGTCGACCCGGCGCAGCTTCCCAGATAGGTGAGGAAGAAGAAAATACCCGTTGTAAATGGTCCCCACGCGGTATAATCGGTACTGGCATATCCGGTTGTCGTAATGACCGATACAACGTTGAATGCGGTCAGTACAAAGGCTTCTGAAAATGTACTTACATGATTATAAAGAAGATAGAGAATGATCGGGATTGATGTGACAATAACAATCATACAAAAACCCCTGACCTGTTCGTCAAACTGATAGGCCGACTGCTGCATAAAAACAAATCTTACATGAAGCACGAAGGGTAGACCGCCAAGCAGCATAAAAAATGTTGCCGCCAGTTGCAGGGGCCAGCTGTCAAAATATCCAAATGACAGATCATGGGTCGAATAGCCGCCGGTGGAAAGCGTGGTCATGGCATGATTGACCGCGTCAAATCCGCTCATGCCAAGAAGGTAATAGGTGACAAAACAGGCCACACTTAAAATGATATAAACATAGATCAGACGACTGACCAGATGCCTTGTCTGGGGTATAAATTTATCGGATCGGTCGGATGATTCCGTTTGCAGAAGCTGCATTCCTCCGATTTTCAGAAAGGGAAGCAGGACTATGCCAAAGGCAATAATACCGATGCCGCCGATCCATTGAAGGATTGATCGCCAGAGCAGCACGCCGCGTGACATGCTGTCAAGCCCGGCAAGGACTGTTGAGCCGGTCGTGGTAATACCGGAAAGGCTTTCAAAATAGGCGTCGGTATAGGATAAGTTAAGGTCGGAATAATAGAGTGGCAATGCACCGGCTAGGCTTAACAGAAGCCAGCTTGACGTCGTGATCAGGAAACCTTCTCTTATGCTCAGGCTGGTAAAATTATCCTTGTTGGAAATGAATAGGGATGTTCCGATAAACAGGCTGATGAAAGAGCCCATAAAAAAAGCCGTGGCATTGGGAGCTCCATCAGTGAGGTCAATAAAAGCAGGAATTAACATTGCAAACCCGAGAAGGGCTAAAAGAACCCCACCCGTAAATAATGCAAGTCGAAAACTCATCTGTTACGCTCCCTCATTCACGCCTGGACCCCGTACTAATGGTCGGCATGGTCCGAGAGTATGACTAATGCATTATTTTTTCAACCCTGTAAAAATTGTAAAAATTAAAAAGGTGGGGAAAACCATATGCTGTTTTATAAATTGAACGGAATATCGTTTTTTTTGGTTACGGTCCGAAGCGAGAAATTTGATTTAATCTGGCTTACCCCAGGCAAGCAGCTTAGAACATCCATATGGAGTCTTTCATAATCTGACGCATCAGAGACGATAACCCGAAGAAGATAGTCAGCATCGCCGCTCATCAGATAACATTCCATGATCTGGGGGCAGTTTTTGACCATGCGTTCAAATTGACCAAGCAGTTCTTTGGTCTGTTTTTCCACTGTAATCTGAACAAAAACATTATCGGGAAGTCCTGCTGCCGTCTGATCCAGCACGGCGACATAGCCCTCAATCACCCCTTCATTTTCAAGTCCCTTTACCCGGCGAAGGCAGGCGGACTGGGAAAGACCAACCCGGTCAGCAAGGTCGGAATTGCTAATTCGACCGTCATTTTGCAGATTGTCAATGATCGCAAGATCAATCTTGTCTAACTTTAAATTTCGAAACTTATCTCTCATAATTTCCCTTTCACGCAATATTCTGCGAAAATTCAATATTATTTCGATAATAAAAGCAAGGACATTTTTATTGAAACAGGCTAATCTATGGCCACTTTTATTCACAATTTTATTTCAGGGAAAAAGAAATAATGATCATTGGTTGTCCAAAGGAAATTAAAGTCCATGAGTATCGTGTCGGGCTTACGCCATCTAGTGCGTCCGAATTGATCCGTCATGGCCATAAAGTAATTATTGAAACCAATGCCGGTGCCGGTATCGGTATCAGCGACGCAGATTATGAAGCCGTAGGCTGCGAAATCATTGGCGTTGCAGCCGATGTATTTGCCAAAGCAGAAATGATCGTCAAGGTTAAAGAACCACAGCTTAACGAATGTGCTATGCTTACCAAAGACCATCTGCTTTTCACCTATCTTCATCTGGCGGCAGACAAGCCACAGGCGGAAGCCCTTATGGCATCCGGCTGTACGGCAATTGCCTATGAAACGGTAACTGCAAAGGATGGTTCACTTCCACTTCTGGCGCCGATGAGTGAAGTGGCTGGGCGCATGTCCATTCAGGCTGGCGCCCATGCGCTTGAAAAAGCGGCTGGTGGTCGTGGCATTCTTCTTGGCGGCGTGCCGGGCGTTGCCCCGGCAAAGGTTGTCATTATCGGTGGTGGCGTATCAGGAATGAACGCGGCGGAAATGGCCGTCGGACTTGGTGCTGATGTCACTGTATTTGACCGCAACGTTAATCAGTTGCGTCATCTTGACCAGCGTTTCCGGGGAACTGTCAAAACCGTTTATTCAACGGTTCATACACTTGAGCAGGCGGTACTTGAAGCCGATCTGGTTGTTGGTGCGGTTCTTGTAGCCGGTGCGGCGGCACCAAAACTGGTTTCTGCTGAGACTGCCAAAAAAATGAAGGATGGTGCCGTTCTTGTTGATATTTCAATTGACCAGGGTGGTTGCTTTGAAAATTCAAAACCGACAACCCACTCAAACCCGACATTTGTCGTTGACGGTGTGGTTTATTACTGCGTTGCCAATATGCCGGGGGCTGTTGCCCACACATCAACATATGCACTTAACAATGCCACATTGCCATTTGCTGTGGCATTTGCCAATAAAGGCTGGAAAAAGGCCTGTGCCGATGATCAGCATCTTAAAAATGGTGTTAATGTTCAGAATGGAAAAATTACATTTGAAGCAGTTGCGAAAGATCTTAATCTCCCTTATTCGCCTGTTGCCCTTTAATTTTTTGATCTTTTCTTTAAGGGGAAGGGTGTTTGCCCTTCCCTTTTTTTTTGTTTCGCGATAAATTTGTCAAACCAATTTCAGGAAGAATTAAATGGTTGATAATTTTAAAGAAACGTCCCTTAGATATCATATTGATCCAACGCCGGGAAAGCTGGCGATTATTCCCACCAAACCTCTTGCAAATCAGCGTGATCTGGCGCGGGCTTACTCACCAGGGGTGGCATATGCCTGCGAAGCGATTATTGAGAATCCAGCGGCCGCTGCGGAAATGACGATAAGGGCCAATCTGGTCGGGGTGATTACCAATGGCTCGGCCGTATTGGGGCTTGGCAATATCGGGCCACTGGCGTCAAAGCCGGTGATGGAGGGAAAAGCGGTTCTTTTTAAGAAATTTGCCGGGATTAATGTATTCGATATTGAAATTGATCAGGCGGACCCTGCCAAACTGATTGATACCATTGCGGCGCTTGAGCCGACATTTGGCGCTATCAACCTTGAAGATATCAAGGCACCGGAATGTTTTGTCGTTGAAAAGGCGCTTAGAGAACGAATGAAAATTCCGGTCTTTCATGATGATCAGCACGGCACGGCGATTGTCGCCGGTGCGGCCATTTCAAACGGTCTTCGGGTTGTTGGAAAAAAACTGGAAGATATTAAACTAGTGGCAACCGGTGGCGGGGCGGCGTCTCTTGCCTGTCTTGATCTTCTGGTATCGCTTGGGGTACAGAAAAAGAATATCACCCTTATTGATATAGAAGGGGTCGTTTATGTCGGTCGTGAAAAAGACATGAACGAATATAAAGACCGTTATGCGCAGGATACAAAGGAAAGAACGCTTGATGACGCCATTGACGGGGCAGATGTGTTTCTTGGCCTTTCAGCACCGGGAATATTGAAGCCGTCCATGGTCAAGAAAATGGCCAAAAAACCGTTCATTCTGGCTCTTGCCAATCCGACACCGGAAATCACACCGGAAGAATGTAAAGCGGCCCGCCCCGATGCGGTGATTGCGACCGGTCGGTCGGATTATCCCAATCAAGTCAATAATGTGCTTTGTTTTCCGTTTCTTTTCAGGGGGGCGCTTGATGTCGGGGCGACGGAAATTAATGATGAAATGAAAAAAGCCTGTGTCTGGGCGATTGCCGACCTGGCTTACCGGGAAAGTTCTGATGAAGTGGCCAATGCCTACCGCGGAGAAGATCTGAAATTTGGTCCCGATTATATTATTCCAAAACCGTTTGATCCCAGATTAATCCTTGAAATCGCGCCGGCAGTGGCGGAAGCGGCCATGAATAGCGGTGTTGCAACCAGACCGATTGCAGATATGCAGGAGTACCGGGAAAAAATCGGTAACTTTATTTTCAAATCAAACATGCTTATGTCGCCGCTTTTTGAAGATGCGAAGAAAGACCCTAAAAAAGTGGTTTATGCTGAAGGCGAGGAAGAAAATGTTCTGCGCGCAGTTCAGGCGGCTGTTGATGAGGGCATGATCAAGGCAACTCTGGTCGGCAGACCGGATGTGATCCAGAACAGAATTGAACGCCTTGGCCTTCGTATGGAACGGGATAAGGACTATAAGGTTATAAATCCCCATAAGGATGACCGCTATAAGGAATTCTGGACCGAATATCATAAAATTGTCGGCCGCAAAGGGGTTTCAAAAGAAGCGGCAAGGACCATTATCCGTACCAATTCAACGGTGATTGCGGCCATGGCGGTGAAACTGGGCTATCAGGATGCGATGATCTGCGGCACATATGGGCGCTTTGATTTTCATATTCGCTATATCATTGATATTATCGGCCGTAAAAATCCGGCACAGAAAATTTCAACATTGAGTGTCCTTATTCTGCCCCAGCAGACATTGTTCATTGCCGATGCCTTTATGGATGTTGATCCGACATTGGAACAGATTGTTGAAAGCACTATTGCTGCGGCGAGACAGATCGAGCTTTTCGGGATTAAACCAAAAGTTGCCCTGTTGTCCCATTCCAATTTCGGGTCATCAAAAGCCCCGTCAGCGGTCAAAATGGGTAAAGCCGTAAAAATACTTCGAGAACGGGTGCCGGGCCTTGAAGTGGACGGTGAAATGCATGTGGATGCGGCCCTTAATGAGGAACTCAGGGACAGGCTTATTCAGGACTGCGCCCTTAAAGGGTCGGCCAATTTGCTGATTTTTCCAAATCTTGATAGTGCGAACAGTGCCCTTGGGCTTGTTAAAAGCGTTGAGCGGGGATTACTGGTTGGCCCGATCCTGCTTGGGGCGGCGCTGCCGGCCCATATTGTGACACCAACAGTCAGCGCCCGCGGTATTTTAAACATGACGGCGATTGCGGTGAAGGATGCCCAAAATCTTGAAAAGGAAAAATCCCATAAATGGCCGCTTTAAGGGCCGTTGATTTATGATTTGACAATGGCCATAAGGTGACCGGCGGTCAGCAATATTCCAAGAATGGAGATAAATAAAACGCCGTTCCAGGGAATGGCCCAAAGCTTTCCCGGCTCGGCGGGTTGACGTGATTTATAAAATGCCATAGCCGCCAGAAAAACGGCAACGCAGAACATGCCTATCGTAAAATCAAAATCCATTCCCCTGATATAGGCGGAGGGATGTTATTTTTCAACCGATCTTGTGACAATCATATGGTAAGCGCCTTTTTGCCAGCTTTTACCGTTGTCATAAGATAAGTCGGATTTCATTTCAAAACTGTCTTTTTTAATGTTGAAATAAGTTTCCCGGTTGAGAAAATCACCTTTTTCCTGATTATGGGCAAATATTGTGACGACCATATTGTCGCCTTCAGAATGGGCAGCGGTTTCGCGCCAGGCTCCGCCCTGGTAAATATTTCTGCCTTTCCAGCTTTTTGAACTCATATCATAAAATCTGAACTCGCTGCCGGTAACATCAGGCCCGCGCCACTCCTGCATGACCGCATAGCCGTTAATGATCCAGTGGTTATGCCATTTTGCCCTGTATGTATCAGACGGTCTGTCTTCTGTATCCCAGGTGATGACCACATCCCATTCGCCAATCAGAAAATCGAATGCTTCCCCTTCACCGGTCAGTTCGGGGTTCCTTGATAAGATCGGGCTGTCCGGATCGGGATCAAATATGATCGGATCATTGCGGATCTGCTGGGCCCTGACAGGTAGGGCGCAACAAAAAAAGCAGAGAAAAACAGTGAAAAAAATTTTAATCATTTTATTTCTTCTTAAATTATAATGAGTTATTGTCTTTAAATTAGATTATGATTATAAAATATAAACGATTTAAATTAAATGTGTTGTAACATTTCTGTGAGGAAGATTAGTCTTTTGTTAATAACTTGTTAACCATAGGTCGTTAAGGCAGTTTAGGGGATTATGTTGACTAAATTTTTTGGGGAAGGGAAATGCCTACTGAAAACAGAGATATATTTTTTAGCGAAAATGAGGTTAAAATTGCCCTCATGCAGTTTTCTGCACGCAAAGGATTGAATTTTACAGTCGATAATATTACCGGCTTTAATATGACAAATAATGAAACAGTCAGTATTGAGTTAAAAATATATGATGCCCAGAGCGGTAAAACCGGAACAGTAAAATATGGACATCCGGAAATTGCGGCGGCTCTTATGCGCTATTGCATGTTTTTGAAAATTCCGCTGCCTAAGGCCGGAAAAAAATCATTGCAGTCAGGAAAGAACGGGCTATTTTTGAATATTAAAATTTTATAATTTAATTAATTAAGGCTAATTATGCCACTTGAAATAAAACATATCTATTTTACCGAGGCGGAGCTTAAAAAAGCGCTGATTAATTTTTCCGTACTTAAAAAGCAGTTTTTTGAAGCAGAAGATATAAAAGAAATTATCATCGATAAAGCAAAAGCCTTGCGGGTCATTTTTAAAATTGATCCTATCCTTGGATATGAGGATAATAAAATAGTATACTCCCATGCGGAAGTGGCAGCTGCTTTATTTGCCTTTTGCATGGTTTCAAAAATACCGTTACCACGTAGAGGCGTTAAAGAGCTTCATGCGAATGATGAAAAAGTTTATTTAACCATCACGCTGGAAGAAGATGTACAGTTTGAAAAATATGTCATTAGCAATGTTTTAAAAAATTCGTCAAACGTTAAAAAGTCAAACGTTAAAAAATAACTTTAAGCTTATCAGGGAGAAATAAAATGCAGGATAAACATAAAACTATTCTGTTTAAGGTTTTATTTGTGCTTAGTTTTCTGGGTATGTTGCCATTACTAGGCGGGGTTGGCACCAAACTTGGACTTTGGGAGCCGATGACCGGCTTTATGATGACAATGAAATATATGATACCCGCGGCCATATCAGCGGCAATTTTGCTATTTTTCATTTTCGCTTATTTTATCAAGGACAGAAAAAGGGCTTTGAGTTCCTATATCCTTGCTTTGGTTTTTGCCGGTTTTGGGTATGTTTATGGTGTTAATCAGGAACCAACCGACTGGACTGGTCTAAGGGGTGTTCATGACATCACGACCGATATGGAAAACCCGCCTGAATTTCAGGCACTTCTGGATGCGCCGGGCAGAAGAAACAGTTTTGATTATCCACAGGAAACAGCGGAAAGACAAAAGGCAAAATTTCCGTGGGTCAAACCGCTGATTACCGAAATGGCACCGGTGGATGCCTATAATCGGGCACTGGCCGTCGCAAAAGAACTCGGCTGGAACATCGCCTCGGCGGACCCTTCAGCAGGGCGTTTTGAAGCAACTGATTATTCCAAATGGTTCCATTTTAATGATGATATTGTGGTTCGTGTGACGGCTGATGGGGCGGGAAGCCGGGTTGATATCAGATGCCTTACCCGTGTTGGTGGATCAGATCATGGACTTGGGGCGATCAGAATTATGAAATTTGAGAAAGAGTTTCTGGCCACCTGAAATAAATTGATTTAGGTCCTTTTTTTATGGTTAAAAATAACTTATAAGGCGTTTATCAAGACTTAGTAACCGAGATCAGACGTTGAACGCATATATAAAAGCCAAGGACCGAAATAACCGTCATGTTGCCATTTGGCTGTTTATTGTCTGTGCTTTTGTCTTTGCCATGGTCGTGGTCGGGGGCGTTACACGGCTGACAGAATCCGGACTCAGCATGGTCAACTGGGAACCGATCAGTGGTGTAATACCGCCACTGAATGACCAACAATGGACCACTGAATTCGAAGCCTATAAGCAATATCCGGAATATCAGAAAGTCAACAAGGGCATGTCCCTTGATGAATTTAAAAGTATTTTTTACTGGGAATATTCGCATCGCCTCTTAGGTCGGCTTATCGGAATATTGTTCGCGGTTCCGTTTTTTATATTTATGGCAAGGCGAAAAGTCAAACGGGCCTTAAAACCGCATTTATGGACGATGCTTATTCTGGGTGGCTGTCAGGGACTGCTTGGCTGGTGGATGGTCAAAAGCGGCCTGATTGACAGGCCGGATGTAAGCCACTACCGGCTTACGGCCCATCTGGGTTTGGCCATACTGATTTATATTTATATGTTCTGGGTTGCTTTAAGGCTTGTTATGCCAATAAAGGAAAAAACCTTCTACAGACCGACCAAGCTTGCCGCATTCTATGTCGTGATTATCTTCATTCAAATCCTGCTTGGCGGTTTGGTGGCAGGGCTTAATGCCGGACTGGTCAGTGATACCTGGCCCTTAATGTTTGGCAGCCTGATCCCGGACGGTCTATTGGGCAATAACCCGTGGTACAGTAACCTGCTTGATAATCCGCTGACGCTTCATTTCGAGCATCGTACTTTTGCTTATGCCGTGTTGATTGTTGCGGTCACACTCTGGTGGAAACTGCATAATGAGAATAGCAGGTCGGTCAGAATTGCTTCATTTCTGGTTTTATTAACTATTTTATTGCAAATTACACTTGGTGTGCTAACGGTGGTTAATATGGTTCCTATTCCGCTTGCTGCGGCTCACCAGATTGGGGCAGTGCTTACTTTGTCGGCTGCCTTATTTCTTTTAAACCGGGTCAGGTCGTAGGCGAGATTTATTAAATAAAATTTTACATATTGGGGGTATCTTATATTCGGGGAATATAATAATGGTTTCAGTATAAATGAAATTGAAAATACTCAAATGCACCCTGAAAATTGCAATAATACTATTGCCAGTAATTCTACATTCACAAATTGTCCAGGCACAATCATCAATAAATGATGCTGTAATATTTACCTCTGAAGAACAGGAATGGATTGAAAATCATCCTGTTTTGACGGCCACTTTCAAGGATAATGTTGCTCCTCTTGAATTTCTGGAAAATGGCAAACCGGCAGGGTTTTCAACTGACTATCTGTTAATGGTCGCCGAAAAGATTGGCGTCAAAATAGACTTTATCAGGGGCATTCCGTGGACTGAGCAGATTGACATGCTTAAAGAGCATAAGATTGATATTTCCCATAATCTTGTCAATACGGTTGAAAGAAGAAAATTTCTTAATTTTACAGCACCTTATCTTGATCTGCCGATGTATTATTTTATAAAAACCGGCTCGCCGCCCATAAATGATATTAAAGATTTAGAGGGAAAAAAGCTGGGAAGCGTTGCGGGCTGGGCCAGTACTGAACAGTATAGAAATAAATATCCTCAAGTTAATCTGGTTGAGGTGCCGACCATGTCAGATGGCCTTTCGGAACTATCCCTTGGTCATATTGATGTGCTTGCCGGCATTTCACCCATTACAAATTACCTGATTGCCCAAAATATGGTTATGGGGATTGAGGTTTCCGGCAAAACGCCGATCAGTGAAATGAGCAATATAAACAGTATCAGCATTGCCAGTCGTAATGATGATCCACTTCTTGCTCAAATATTAAAAAAAGGCACTGAAGCTATAACCACGGAGGAGTTTCAGAATTTATCTCAGCGCTGGCAAAGCAGATATAGCCTAAATCGAAAATATTTTCTGACGCCCGAAGAATTGGACTATCTTGAAAATCATAAAGTCATCCGCGTCGCCGCCAATGTTGATATGACACCACTGGAATTTATTGATGAAAGTGGAAAAATCAGCGGTATTTCAGGCAGTCTGCTGGAAGAAGTGGGAAAGCGGCTAAACATCAGGTTTGAATGGACAGGAAACCGGTCCTGGGCGGAGGCACTGGAGCAGATAAAAACAGGAAAAGCCGATATTCTGTCTTCTGCAGTATTAACCAGTGACCGGGAGACATATCTGTTGTTCAGTGATAGCTATCTGGACCTTACCAATATGATATTTACGAAGGAAAACGGTAATACTTATAGAACGCTTAATGAATTAGCAGGAAAATCAGTTGCGGTTGAAAAGGGAACGGCGATTGCGGAACAGTTAATGACCAATTATCCGCAAATTAAACTGGTTGAAAAGGAGACGGCGGCTGATGCCGTAAAAGAAGTGGAAAGCGGCAATGTCGATGCATTTGTCGGGGATATTACTTCAACGTCTTTCTATATGAGCAAGGCCGGGATAATTCCACTGGTTGCGACAGGGGAAACCCCCTTTACGTCAAGCCCCCGTATTGCGGTCAGGAAAGATCTGCCATTACTGGCAAGCGCCCTTAATAAAGCCCTGGGATCAATCAGCAATGATGAAAAGAACCAGATCACAAGCCGCTGGTTTTCATATAGGAGTGCTGAAAAAGGTTTATTTGAACAATATGGTAAAGTTTTTACAGTCGCCTTTATCATTTTTATTGGTGTCCTGATCTGGATTTATGTGCTTTATAAAGAAGTCAGAAGACGTAAACTGGTTGAGCAGGAACTGGTCGAAGCCAAAAAAAGAGCAGAAGACGCGCTGGCCATTGCAGAGGAGGCCAATGCTGCCAAATCAAATTTCCTTGCCAATATGTCCCATGAAATCAGAACACCGCTTAATGCCATTATCGGCTTTTCGGAGGTAATGTCATCAGGGCTTTTTGGTGAAATCAAGGAAGAACGATATAAAAATTATCTTAAGGATATTAATAAAAGTGGTCAGCATCTTGAAACAGTGATCAATGATATTCTTGATTTATCCAAGATTGAGGCGGGTAAATGGCAGTTGATAGAAACAACATTTAATCTGGAAGACTGTTTACGTGAATGTATACGCTTTGTCAGTCCCGATGCCAATAAAAAGCAAATTGAAATTAGTATAAAAAATTTTTTAAATGAGGAAATATTTGTAAACGCTGATCAGCACGGCTTTACCCGTGTGTTTATGAATTTGCTATCGAATGCCGTTAAATTTACCCCAAGCGGTGGACAGATAAATTGCCGAATAATCACAACACAAAATGATTATATCCGTATTGAAATCGAAGATAACGGTATAGGAATTCCCAAGGAAAGAATTGAACAGGTCCTTAGCCCATTTGGTCAGATTCATGAAGTGCGTGAAATTAATGAAACCGGAACGGGGCTGGGGCTTGCGATCGTTAAACAACTTATCGAACTACATAGTGGTCATTTCCGGCTTCAGAGTGAATTGGGAGAGGGGACAGTTGCGATAGTCTCAATCCCGAGATACAGAATGGTTGCCTGATAAAGAAGATTATTTTTCTTTAAAATATACCTTACTCCATCATTTAAATTATTTTATAATGTTTTTAGTGACTTATGTTATGGTATTATAATACCATAATTATAACTTATTGAAAAATAGCTTAAAAATATCGTTGACTTTATTTTTTTTACTGGCATATTGCGCGCAATTTTAAACGTGAATTTAACAGGGATTTAATCCAATGAAAACTTACTCTGCAAAACCTGCAGATATTGAGAAAAAATGGTTTGTTATTGACGCCGATGGTCTTATCCTCGGTCGTCTGGCAGCCATTATTGCGACATATCTGAAAGGCAAGCATAAACCAATGTATACGCCTTCCATGGATTGTGGCGACAATATCATTGTTATTAATGCTGAAAAAGTGGCTCTTAGCGGCGGAAAAAAAGATAAAAAAATCTATTACTGGCATACAGGACATCCAGGCGGAATTAAAGAGCGTACCGCTCGTGATCTGCTGGAAGGCGATTATCCCGAGCGCGTCATTGTTAAAGCCGTAAAGCGTATGCTTAATAATGGTCCACTGGGTCGTGAACAGCTTAAAAATCTTCGTGTATTTGCCGGTCCGGAACATACACATGCTGCTCAGCAACCGGAAGTGCTTGATGTTGCTGCAATGAATGTTAAGAATGCAAGGATTACAGAAAATGGCTGAAGATAAAAAAACATTGGAAGACCTTAAAGAGGTTACGAAAGCCGCTACAGCAAAAACTGATGCTGCCGCAGCAACTCAGGTGGCTGGTGATGATGTTGTGTATGTTAAGAAAATTGACGAACATGGCCGTGCCTATGCAACAGGAAAACGTAAGGATGCAATCGCCCGTGTCTGGATTAAACCGGGTAAAGGTGTGATTACCGTCAATGGACGTGAAGAAGCAAAATATTTTGCCCGTCCGACACTTCGTATGATTATCGGTCAGGCTTTTGAAGTTGCCGGTCGTGTTGGTCAGTATGATGTGATCGCAACTGTTAGCGGTGGTGGTCTTTCCGGTCAGGCGGGTGCGGTTCGTCACGGGATCAGTAAAGCGCTTACAAATTTTGAACCAGAACTTCGTGCAGTTATTAAAGCTGCTGGCTTCCTCACTCGTGATGCGAGGGTTGTTGAGCGTAAGAAATACGGTCGCGCGAAAGCCCGTAAGAGCTTCCAGTTCTCAAAACGTTAATTGTTATATTTTTAAAATTATCATTAAAGACCCGCTTGTAATAATGCGGGTCTTTTTTTATGTATTTCAGTAGGTTATTTCTTAAACAAAAGTAATTTTGTAAAATGAACAGTAAAAGAGTTTCATTTTATCCAAATATTGGATATCGTGAAACCGGGGGAAGTTTCAAAGTACGGGTGAGTTGTTTTATGGTGGATTGGGCATTCATCAACAGGTTATTATTTCAGCAAGTGTCTTTGTTTCGGGTGCTATGCGTCCTAATGCTGGGTGCTTTTTTCGTTCCTTTTCTTAATGCCTATGCCCAGAATGCCTCTGTTTCTGTAAATTTAACGGATGAAGAAATAGAGTGGATTAAAGATCACCCTGTCATCAGAACATCGAACTATACAAAATGGCCGCCAATTGAGTTTATTTCAGAAGGGCGTCCTGCTGGTTTTTCCGTAGATTTTATCAGTCTGGTCGCAGTCAAGGTCGGCTTAAAGATTGAATTTATCAGCAATGATAACTGGCCGAGATTAATGGAAATGGCCGGGAATAAGGAAGTTGACGTATTGCTCAGCACCTTAGAGAGTATGAAAAGGGATATCGACTGGTATTTTTCATCACCTTATCTCAATATGCCGATGACATTTTATGGCAGAATAGGGGCCGATAAGGTTGCAGGAATTAGCGATCTGATCGGCAAAAAAATTGGTGTGGTGAAAGACTGGCCTAGTGAAAAAATATTCCGTGAAAATTATAAAAGGCTGGACCTTGTTGTATTTGACAATATCAGGGAAGCATTGATTGCCCTGTCTGCCGGGAATATTGATGTTCTTGTCAGTCGGCATCCAAATGCCAGCTATATTATCGAAAAGAATTTTATTACCAATATTGATGTAATTGGCACCAATATATTGTCAGAAGCATTGGCCGCAAATGAACTGCGGTTTGCTGTGCGCAAAGACTGGCCGATTTTGCTTTCTATCCTAGAAAAAGGCATGGAGCAGGTTTCTGCGTCAGATTATATGGATCTTAACCGAAAATGGCAGACCGAAAATATAATCGACGATCTGGTCGGCTTGAACGGTGCAGAAAAAGAATGGCTTGATAATCACCATGTCATCCATCTCGTCTCTGAAAAAGGGTTGCTGCCCCTTATTGATATCGATGAAAACAAAAATGTCACCGGAATTGCCGGAGCATATCTTGACCTGATTGCCAAGCGATTAAATGTTCGGTTCCAGTGGATTGGCAATAAAACACGGGAAGAAGGACTGGACGCCATCAATAATGGAGAGGCTGATATAATTCTTTCCTCCGGGGCTATATTGAAAACACAGGAAAATCTGTATTTTACGGATAACTATGTGGTTTTTTCTGAGATGATTTTCAGTAAAAATAATGGTCCGGTCTATATAAATATGGCATCGCTTAAAGATAAAAAAGTCGCCCAGGTTAGAGATTATGCCGTATCCGATGAAATCAGAAATGAATTTCCGGATATAGATGTGGTGGATGCCGATGATATCAGTTCAGCCCTGAAGCTGTTAAATGACGGCAGGGTGGATGCCTATATCGGGATCATACCATTAACGTCGCGGCAAATTGCCCTTGATGGCTATAAAGATATTGTTGTGAGCGGTGAAACGCCCTTCAAGTCCGCATATTCATTCGGTATTCGTAAAGACCTTGATCTGCTGGCCAGTTCAATGCAAAAAGCGCTCAATTCAATAACTGCGAGTGAAAAAGCTGCTTTTTCAAGAAACTGGCTTTCCATCAAAGTAGGGCAGGATCAAAGCAAACTTATCCTGAATATTTTTATCGTTGTTATTGCCCTTCTTCTTATTATTTTTATCTGGATGAACAGTCTGCGCCGTGAAATTTCCCGCCGAAAAGTTGTCGAGGGAGAACTTATAAAATCGCAGAAGGAAGCTGAAACGGCAATGGCGGCGAAATCAACATTTCTTGCGAATATGAGCCATGAGATCAGAACCCCGCTGAACGCTATTATTGGGTTTTCAGACGTCATTACGTCAGAAACTTTCGGGAGAGTATCCCAGGAAAAATACCGTGAATATCTTAAAGATATAAAATGGAGCGGTGAACATCTTTCTGTGGTTATCAATGATATCCTTGATTTGTCAAAAATTGAAGCCGGAAAGTGGCATATGACGGACGTGGATTTTGATTTGCTCAGGACAGTGGAAGATTGTCTTAAACCATACAGGCAGGAAGCTAATGAGCGGCAGTTGGCAATTAACATTAATATCAGCGATGAAGACCGTGACGTTGCTTTGTTGGCTGATGAAGGGTGTATCAGAAGAATAATTGATAATCTTATTTCAAATTCCGTAAAATTCACGGCGGATGGAGGACATATCGACATCAATATATATCGGTTGCCGGATGGCTCACTGACCATTGAAGTGACTGATAATGGTGTCGGGATTACCAAGGACCGGCTTAAAGTCGTATTAAGCCCATTCGGTCAGGCATATGAGCTTAAAAATCTGAATAAGGGGGGCACAGGGCTTGGGCTGGCGATCGTTAATCAGCTTGTCACATTACACGGGGGACGTTTTTCAGTGGAAAGTGAAGTGGGAATTGGGACAAAGGCGTCGGCAAATTTACCAAAAGAAAGAGTTATTGGCTAATTTTTCAGCTGTTCCAATTGTTCAACTTGTCCGGGGAATAGTTTGATTTTATTTGTTAATATAAATTTAAGGTTAATCAAATATTCTACTTATTCCTAGGATGAGTAAGTATGGTAAAGTTAACTAAGATTATAATTAAATTAAAATTCTTCGCAAAAATTATTGCCAATTCGCAATATATATCGGCTCTTTTTCTATTTGTTGTATTAACCCTATCAGGTCAGGGTATTGCCGCAGCTGAAGAGAGTGATAACAGCACACCGCTATTGAATTTGAGCCAGGAAGAAAAAAACTGGCTTGCGGAAAATCCGGTTATTAAAGTGGCTGTTGATCCGGCAATCCCGCCCGTTGAGTTCATTGATAAAAATGGCCAGATCAGTGGCATTGCCGGGGCTTATCTCAGAAAAATAGAAAAGAAGCTCAATGTCCGTTTTGAATGGGTTGGCAATAAAGATTTTAATGAAGGCATGTCTATGGTCCAAAACAGTCAGGCCCAGATGCTTTCTGCCGTATCGCCATCAGAAGAAAGAAATAAATATCTTATATTTACAGACAGTTATCTGAATGTTTCCAGTATGATTTTCAGCCGAGATGGGGCAGATATATACGGGGACATGGAAGGACTTCGTGGGCATAAAATTGCTGAAATTAAAGGGTTTGTGCTCAATAAACAGATCAAAGAGGATTACCCGGATATTGAAATAATTGAAGTGCAGACAATTTCGGATGCCCTAAAGCTGGTGTCAGCCGGAAAGGCGGATGCCCATATCGGCAGTGTACCGATTACAAGCTATAATATGACGGCAGAGTCACTGACCAATTTATCAGTTGTCGGTGTCACGCCCTACAAGGGATATATCTCTATGGCTGCAAGGTCAGAATTTCCCCTACTTGCCAGTTCACTGCAAAAAGCGATTGCTTCTATAACAATAACAGAAAGAAACGAAATTCTGCGAAACTGGCTTGTTTTAAAACCCGGTGAAATCCAAAGTAACAATATGGTTTGGTGGGTTCTGATCATTTCCATAATTATTGTAGCCTTAATTCTTGTATGGAATCTGGGGCTTAGAAAAGAAATAAAGCGCCGCAAAAAAGCGGAGGATGAACTGCTGATATCCAGGCTGGATGCGGAAGATGCGAGAGCGGCTGCTGAACATGCAAAATATCTTGCTGAATTATCGCAGGTGGTTGCTGAAGAAGCACAGATCGAAGCGGAAGAGGCCAATAAGGCCAAGTCTGAATTTCTGGCCAATATGTCGCATGAGATCAGAACCCCGCTCAATGCCATTATCGGTTTTTCCGATGTGATGCTTTCCGGAATTTTCGGGGAAATCAAAGAGCCTCGTTATATAGACTATCTCAATAATATTAAAGACAGTGGCGAACATCTGGCAACGGTGATCAAGGATATCCTGGATCTCTCGAAAATAGAGGCAGGGAAATGGCATCTGGTTGAAACCGATTTTTCACTGGATGAATGTGTTGATGATGCTATGAAAATGCTTGAGCCACATGCGCAGCAGAAAAATATCAATTTTACCAAGCAAAAAGGCGAATTTGGACGTCTTATCAGTATTTATGGTGATGCCCATGCCATTAAACGGGCAATTATCAACATTTTATCCAATGCCATTAAATTCACAGGTGAACTGGGCAATGTCACCTGTAAAATAGAGCTCGATGATAAGGGACAGGCTGTAATCAGTGTTGAGGATACAGGGGTGGGTATTCCAGCAAATCGCATTGCGCTTGTTATGAATGCTTTTGAACAGGGTGATGCGTCTTATGATCTTAACGAGGAAGGGACGGGTCTCGGCCTTCCGATCGTTAAAAAACTTGTTGAGCTTCATGGCGGTCAGTTTGAGTTATTCAGTGAAGTCGGTATCGGAACCAAAGCGGTCATTACGCTACCTCAGAACCGTGTTCTACTGACAAAATATGTGCCGATCAAAAAGGTCATTAATAGCTGATCTGATCAATTCTTCCATTTATTTTGCTCTTCTATGATTTTGAAACTCAATTGACTTGTTAATTTCAAAAACGCTTTCTATAATTCTGTCTGCGGGAAGAGTAATTATGGTTGGGTTTTGTGACAGATTATAGGGCAGTTAAATTCATTTTAGGCTTCATTGCAGGATTTATATCCTTATTCTGCATCGTCGTGTCAGCATGGGGGCAGGATGGTGCATCTGTGTCAAAGGCTGGCGATTTTCTAAATGAAAAGGAAAAGGCATGGGTTGCCGAGCATCCCGTGCTTCGAGCTACAAATTATACGAGTTGGGCACCGCTTGATTATTTTGATGGTGAGAAACCGACCGGATTTTCAGTGGATTATCTTAACCTGGTGGCTGAAAAAATAGGGTTCAGTTTAGACTATAATACCAATGACAGTGTTGAGGAAATACACAGGCAGCTAAAAAATCATGAAGTGGATATTACCCACGCACTGGTTATCAATGATGCGCGAAAAGGCTATCTGAATTTTACAAGTCCATATCTGGGGATGCCGTTATATTTTTTCGGGCGTACCGGTTCGCAGCCAATCAAAACAATTGATGATCTTAAAGGGCGACGTATAGGGGTCATTAACGGGATTGCCAGTGCAACGGTGATCAAGGAATATTACGGATATCTTGATCTGGTTGAACAGCAATCCGTTGTTCAGGCGTTCAAATCCCTTCAGGAAGGCGAGATTGATGTTTTTACGGTGGTGTTGCCGGTTGCCAATTATACCATTTCACGCAATTCGATTACTGGCGTAGAGGTTATCGGACAAAGTGTCTTTCCGGAACTTAATCAGGGAAACCCGATCAGGCTAGCCGCCCGTAAGGACTGGCCAATACTGACACAGATTCTTGAAAAGGGTAAGGCACAGGTGAGTGATGCCGAATTTCGTGCACTCTCAAACAAATGGCAGGCAGAATACAGAAGCGAAAATGATATTGGCCTGACAGATGAGGAAAAAGACTGGCTCGCGAATAACCCTGTGATCAGGGTTGCGGCAGACCCGACTATTCCACCACTTGAATTTATTGATCAGAATGGCCGTGTCAGCGGTATGTCCGGCGCCTACCTAGATGAAATTGAAAAAAAGCTCAACGTCCGTTTTGAATGGGTTGGAAATAAAAATTTTGCTGAAGGCATGACTATTTTTCTAAACGGTGGTGCCGATGTTATTTCAGCCATCGTTAATACTGAAGACCGCCAGCAGCTGATGAATTTCACAGATAGTTACATTTCACTTGCCAATGTAATATTCACCAGAAATGGATCACCGGTCTTTAGTACGATGGATGGTCTATTTGGTCACAAGCTTGCACAGATTAAAGGTTTTCGAAACACTGTCGCCATTCGCCGCGAATTTCCTGGAATTGAAATTGTTGAAGTTGACAGTATTGCGGATATGCTTCGTCTATTGGCAACTGGCGAAGTGGATGCCTCGGTTGGCGATATACTGACCAGCAGTTATGCAATTGCACAGGAAGGGTATACCCAGCTTATCGTTGCCGGGGAAACGCCCTATAATACTGAGCTTTCAATGGCAATAACACCTGATAAACCACTTTTGGCCAGTGCAATGGCAAAGGCAATGCAATCTATCCCGGCCAGTAAAAAAGTGGAAATCTCAAGCAACTGGCTATCCGTTAAACTGGATACAAGACAGAATTATGACCTTGTCTGGGCTTTACTTGCCGGATCAGGTGTCGTGATTTTGCTTTTCTTATTCTGGGCGATCAGTTTGAAACGCGAAGTGGCCAGAAGGCAGCGAATTGAGGAGCAGTTAAAGGAATCAAAAGCGAAGGCGCAGGAAGCAAATAAAGCCAGATCAAACTTCCTTGCCAATATGAGCCATGAGATCAGAACCCCGCTTAATGCCATCATCGGCTTTTCCGAAGTAATGTCGTCGGGTGTCTACGGGGACATCAAGGAAGAAAAATACCGTGAATATATTAAGGATATCAAAGACAGTGGCGAACATCTGGCTACGGTCGTCAATGACATTCTTGATCTGACAAAAATTGATACAGGTAAATGGGAAATATTTGAAGGGGAATTTGATATTCTGAAATGTGTTCAGGATACGGTCAAAATGTTAGGTGTCCAGGCGGAGGAAAAAGGCATAAACCTTTCTTTGAATACGGATTATCTTAAACGTGATATAATAATTTTTGCCGATGAACATGCGATTAAAAGAGCGCTGATTAATCTTTTGTCAAATTCAATGAAATTTACCAAACGTGGTGGCAAGGTTACTTGTTATTTATCAAGTGAGGATGATGGAGCCCTCAGAATTGTGGTAAAGGATAATGGTATCGGCATTCCGAAGGAAAAACTGGAGCATGTGCTTATTCCATTCGGGCAGGGCCATGAAGATCATAAGCAAAAGGACGCGGGTACGGGATTGGGTCTTCCTATTGTAAAGCATCTGGCGGAACTTCATCAGGGACATTTCATTCTTGAAAGCGAGGTAGGGGTGGGGACGACAGCAACACTCTGGCTGCCGCATTCAAGAGTGTTTCAGAACACCAAATCAGGTTGAAGGGTAAAAAAAATAAGTGATGCAATTTGCATTTGCCAGTAAGCCAATATATATGTCACTACAGATTTAATAATTTAATTTGAGAATAATAAATTATGGCTACTGATAAAACTGTATCGGCAAAAGAGGCATTGAAAATTGCGGAAGAGGCCGCAGCCAAAGGTGATCGGGAAAAAGCGATTAAATATTATAATGCTGTTTTACAAAAATATCCGGACAATGAGAAGGCAATAGCAGGATATCAAAAGCTGCATCCAAACACTTTGTTTCGCAGCGATATTGATGATCTTGAAAAGTTATTTTCTGAAGGTAAACACAAAGAGGTGGAAGTCAGGGCAGGTATGTATCTGGAACGATATCCGGATGTTGCCGAACTATGGAATTTACTTGGGTCTGTTACATTGATTAATGGCAATGCTGAAAAAGCATTGGGGCATTTCAAAAAAGCTGCAACTATCGAGCCTTATAATGCTGATATTCAATTTAACCTTGGCAACGCTTTCCGGGCAACTGGCGACATCAAACGCGCCAAAATCAGCTATGATCAGTCAATGAAATTTAATGAGAAACATGTCGGGGCCATGAATGCTCAGGGCACTATTTATATGCAGGAAAAGCAATTTAAAAATGCTGTGGGTATATTCATGAAAGCGGCGAAGCTGGCTCCTAAATCAGTTGGAACTTTAGCTAATACTGCCATAGCTTTAAAGGCAATTGGGGATTATAATCAGGCGATAAACTATTACCGTAGGGTTATTGATTTTGATGGAACTCCATTAAGAATATTTATTGATCTGGCAGATTGTGAATTGCTTAACGGTAATCCGGATGAGGCAAGAAGGATATTTGAAATAATTACTAATGAAGGTCCGGAAAATTATATGGCACATTTCCAATATGGTCTGTTTCTGAAAAAAATTGGCGATGAAGCCGGTGCGGATGAGCAATTCGAAAAAGCCATCAAACTTAATCCTGATTTGAAGGTTCCCGGTAAAGTAAATTAATTTGCAAATTGAAAATTACAAATCAGGGCCAAGTTTTGCGAAAATATTGGCAAATATCTCCATGCCGTCCCAAAGATGGCCGATTTTGATATTTTCATTGGGCGCATGCTGATTATTGTCAAAGTTGGCAATGGGCAAAATAACAATATTGGTATCAAGCGCATTATCAATATAGCTGAGTGGCATACTGCCGCCCATGGTCGGCAGCACGATCATATCCCCATTGGTATAATCATCGATAATTTTAATAAGGGCTTTTGATACCGGGGTTGCGGTAGATGTCCTGATCGCTTTATAACTTCCGCGCCAGGAAACTTTTGCCACCTTTTCATGGGATCTTAATGTGTCCACATCAGGATCCTTATCAGTAATAAAATAGCCCTGTTTTTCAATATGGCGTAAAAGCCGGTCGGCAATCACCTCCGCGTCCATATCCGGCACTGTTCTGACACGGATTTGCATGGAGGCCGAAGTGGGGATCACGCCGCCTGTTTCGCCGGATGTTTCAATGCGGCGAATGTTTAAACCGGGCAACATAATACTTTCCTCATAGCGTTTGCCGGGGCTTTCCTGCCTTTTTATGCCAAGGTCATATTTCAGCGCTACATCATTGTTGGCCTGATTATTTATGATTTCGAGCTCTTCATTCGTCGGCATGATGACCTGGTCATAAAAACCGTCTATCAGGATATTGGAATCTTCGTCACGCATGGATGTGATCAGATAGGCCAGTTCCCCATTGGGGTTCGGGCTAAAATTACCGTAATGGCCACTATGAAGCGGACGGGCGGCGCCATAAACGGTCACAGACATGCTAAATCCGCCACGCACCCCGAATACAAGGGTTTTTTTATCGCTCTGATGCAGTGGTGAATCGCAAAACAGCCAGAGGTCGGCCCCAAGCCGGTCTTTATATTTCTCAATATAGTCCGGCACATGGGGAGAGCCGCTTTCCTCCTCGCCTTCTATGAAGAACTTGATATTCATGGATGGGGAAATGCCGGCTTTTTGCATGGCTTCAAGGGCAATCAGCATGGAAATGATCGGTGCCCGGTCATCCGCGGCTGACCGGGAAAATATCCTGATAGTCGGATCAAGCGGATAGGTTAAATCGGAATAGGCTATATCCTTACCGCCGCGATAGGGAAAATCTGTCCGAAAAACGGGCTCAAACGGTGATGATGACCAAAGGGCAGGGTTGACCGGCTGACCGTCATAATGGGCATAAAACATCAGGGTTTTTGTTGCGCCCGGCGTCATCAGTTCACCGTAAATGACCGGCGGTACATCAGGCAGTTCAAGCAGGCTTGTTTTAATGCCGCGCCTTTCCATCATGGAGCGGATATGGGCGGCATTCCTATCCATATCTGATAGGGTTGAGGGTATATTGGGCATTTTTAAAAGTGCCATATACTCGTCAATAATTTCCTTTTCATGGGTGCTGCGATAGGTTCTGACGATATCCGTTACACTTTGGGCATGGACGATGCTCAGCATAAGCGCGTAGACGATGGCGGCTGCGACTGTTCTGGTGATCATTTTTTCCCCTCTATCCTGTTTCTATAAATATCTTAGTCACACTATGTGTTGTTTGACAAGTGGAGGAGGATGATTAATTATCATAAATGGGAAAAAGAGGGAGGCATATTTGCGTAAAATTATCATCATCAGTCTGTTTTTTATAGGGACAATTTCATCCGGTCTGGCGCAGGATAAGGAAAAGCAGGAAGTAAGGAAAATCACCATCATTCAGGCGGGGACCCTGATGGCGGTGGCCGGGGAAAAGCCGCTTAAAGAACAGTCCATCATCATTGAAGACGGCAAAATTGTTGATGTGCTGCCGTCCTACCGATCAGCTTATGAGGAAGCAGAAGTTAAAATTGTTGATCTAAAAGACAAATTCGTCATGGCGGGATTGATGGATATGCATGTGCATCTGGCAATGGCGGGTGGCCCGGGCAAGGATTCAGGCGATGTGGCGCTGGCCGGGGTCAAGAATGCCTATAAAACACTTATGATCGGTTTTACCACGGTCCGTGATCTTGGCGCGACGGATGATACCATTTTCAAGCTGAGGAAAGATATCAACAGCGGGGAAATTATCGGCCCACGCATTCTTGCCGCCGGGCAGATTATCGGCGTTGGCGGAAGGGCGGACGGGAAAGAATGTAACGGCGTTGAAAGCTGTCGCAAGACCACCCGCGATATGATCAGCCATGGGGCCGACTGGATTAAAATATATGCGTCGTGCAGTGGCGGGCTATTATGTTCCAATAAAGATGGCCCGGCTGTTTTTTTTGATGATGAAATCGGCGCGATCATGGATGTTGCCAAAAAATATAAAATCAAGGTCGCGGCCCATACCCATCCGCGTGACAGTGCGCTTCAGGTATTAAAATTCGGTGTATCATCAATTGAGCACGGCTCTTACATCAATGACGAAGCCATGAAAATCATGGTTCGTGACGGGGTTTATTATGTGCCGACGGTATCGGTTATGGACCTGCTGGAAGATGTGGTGGCAAAGGGGGAAAACCCGCCGGAAATGCTGGCCCATGACCAGGCGTTTCTGGATAATAACCCGGGCAATATTTTTAAAGCCTATAAAAATGGGGTTAAAATAGCCACCGGGACAGATGCGGGGGTTGTCCCGCACGGGAAAAATTACCGCGAAGTGGAACGCTTTGTCGAGTTGGGTATGACAAATGCAGATGCCTTGAAGGCGGGAACCATCAATAGCGCTGAACTGATTGATATGTCAGACAGGCTCGGCACCATTGAAAAGGGTAAAATAGCCGACATTATTGCCGTAACCGGAAACCCGCTTGAGCAGATTAAAGACATTGAAAATGTGATATTTGTGATGAAAGAGGGGCGGATTTATAAAAGTACGAAAGATTAAGTCTTGCATATATGAATTTTTGTGAAATAGTGTGCCAGAATGAATAGACAAGTTGCAGGAGAAATAAAATGGCCATCATGCCCATGTCCGAATTTGAACGGTTTTTGATCATGTTTGATCGTCTGTTTGAATTTGTCGAAACCTATATTCATAAAACACCGGAAGATAAATATGAGTGGATCCCGGTTGAAGGGCCGGGGGTGAGTTTTGGTGACAGGCTCGAAAATATCACGATTAAAGGGCTTTATGTGCACCTGACAACGTCTGAGGATGGCTTTATCAATTCGTTATTGGAAATTCAGGATGGCGGCGAAATCCCGCTTCCGATCAATAAGGAACTGACCAGTAAGGTTTATGATGGTGACTTTATCGCCCTTGGCCGCGAGCTTCATGAAAATGCGATGGAAAAATTGAAGAATATTTCACCGGAACGGCTTTCAAAAACCGTTTATTTTCAGGGCGGCGAATATAGCGTTATGGGCTTTTTATGGGCGCTTTATGCGCATTATGCCTATCATTTAGGTAATATTGATACCTATATGCGGCAAGGCAATATGAACCCGACAGCATTTTTCAACTTCCCGACAAGCGAAATGGCATAAACTATATGAAAACAATTGGATTGCTGGGGGGATTAAGCTGGGAAAGTACCGTTGTTTATTACCGGGAAATCAACAGATTGGTTGGCAAGGCGCTTGGCGGTTATCACAGCGCAAAAATCATTTTAAACAGTCTTGAATTTTCTGGACTTGAGGAAATGATGAAAAAGGAAAACTGGGCCGATATTCAACGTGTACTCGTTGAAGGGGCCCGGGTAGTTGAAGATGCGGGGGCAGATTTCTTGCTTATCTGTTCCAATACCATGCACCGTAATGAAATGGTCATTCGCGAAAATATTGATATTCCGGTGCTGCATATTGCTGATGCCACGGCTGACGCGCTGATCCGGGACGGCATTAAAAAAGTCGGGCTTCTGGGCACCATATTCACTATGGAACAGGATTATTATAAAGGACGGCTAAAGGATAAATTTGGACTTGAGGTTATAGTTCCCCCCAAAGCCGAACGCCAGCGGGTTCATGCAATCATTGATGAAATCTGCATGGGGGAAACAAATGAAAAGTCAAAAGCGGATTATCAGCGGATCATAAAGAATATGGCAAAACGCGGTGCAGAGGCTGTTATCCTTGGCTGCACCGAAATCGGCATATTAATCAAGGACGGTGAAGCGGTCGTACCGCTTTATGACACGGCGCTTATTCATTCGGAAGCCGCCGTGAAAATGGCGATAGAATAAGGAAAGATTATGAAAACCATTGGACTGCTCGGCGGTATGAGCTGGGAAAGCAGCGCGCTTTATTACCGGGACATAAATGAAGGCATCAAAAAATCACTCGGCGGGCTTCATAGTGCACAGATTGCTATGGTCAGTGTTGATTTCGAGCCGATTGAGAAACTTCAGCATGCCGGTGACTGGGACGGGACGGCTGAAATTCTGATCAAGGCGGCAAAGGGAATTGAAGCGGCAGGGGCCGATTTTATGCTGATCTGCACCAATACTATGCATGAAGTTGCGCCGCAGATTGAAAAGAATATCGGTATTCCGATACTCCATATTGCCGATGCAACAGCAGAAGTGATTAAGGAAATGGGGCTTAAAACAGTCGGTCTGATTGGCACCGCATTTACCATGGAGCGTGATTTTTACAAGGGACGTCTAACAGATAAGCATTCCATCAATGTTATTACTCCTGATGAAAAAGACCGTAAAATAATCCATGATGTTATTTATCATGAACTGGTTCTGGGCGTCATCAAGGATACATCAAAGGCGGAATATCACCGTATCATCAAGAAACTGTCTGACGATGGCGCGGAGGCCGTTATCCTAGGCTGCACCGAAATCGGCATGCTGGTCAAACAGGTGGATACGGATGTGACTGTGCTTGATACCACATCAATCCATTCCAAAAAAGCGGTTGAAAAGGCCATAGAATAAATTCTTGAATGACGCATTTTTCAGAATAGGCTTGACATTTGGATAATATATCCATAATTCTCGATATATGGATATAAAAAATGCCCTTTCAGCGTTTCAATCGCTTTCACAGGAAACTAGGCTTCGGACCTTTCGGTTGTTGGTTGAGTATGGTGCTAGTGGCTGTGCGGCAACGGTGCTTAGTGATAAGCTCGGTGTGCCACAAAATACGCTTTCTTTTCATCTTTCCCATTTAAGCCATGCCGGACTTGTCACCTCAAAGCGGGAAGGGCGCAGCATCATTTATTTTGCAGCGTTGGAGCAGATAGAGGATCTGATGGATTTCATGGCTGAAAACTGCTGCATTTCTGCCGATGCGGATTGCCTGACCCCATCACGACTGAAAAATAAAAAACACTGCTAACGGGACTTTTAAATGACTGAGCAAGAAAAATCACCGCTCGGGGCTTTTGGCCGGTATTTAAGCCTCTGGGTCGGGCTTTCGATATTGGGTGGTATTTTACTTGGTAATTTTATACCGGGACTGTTTTCACTGATTGCGGGTCTTGACTATGCCAATGTCAATCTGGTGGTCGCGGTCCTGATCTGGGTCATGATCTACCCGATGATGGCGCAGATTGATTTTACCAGTCTTAAAGATCTTGGCAGCCGACCACGCGGGCTTTTCATAACTCTGGTGATCAACTGGCTGATTAAGCCTTTTTCCATGGCAGCGATCGGGGTTTTGTTTTTTAAATATATTTATACCGGGCTGGTGGATGCGAATGACGCGAAAGAGTATATCGCCGGAATGATCCTGCTTGGCGTGGCGCCATGCACAGCGATGGTGTTTGTCTGGAGCCAGTTGACCCGCGGTGATGCCGGTTATACCCTGGTGCAGGTGTCAATCAATGACCTGATCATGATTGTTGCATTTGCGCCGATTGCGGCCTTTCTGCTGGATATGACCGATATTATCGTGCCGTGGCAGACATTATTTCTGTCTGTTATGCTTTATGTGGTTATTCCGCTGGCAGCGGGAGCGCTTACCCGCCGCATGTTGGTCAGAAAAAATGATTTAAGGGCATTAAACAGGTTTACCAAGTCGCTTGAACCCTGGTCAATGATCGGGTTGCTGGCAACAGTAGTAATTCTATTTGGTTTACAGGCTGAGACGATCCTGGCAAAGCCGCTGATTATACTGCTGATTGCTATACCGCTCATCTTACAGACTTACGGGATATTTGCCATTGCCTATGGCTGGGCCTATTTCTGGAAAATTCCCCATAATGTGGCGGCCCCGGCGGCAATGATCGGCACGTCCAATTTTTTTGAATTGGCGGTTGCCGTGGCGATCAGCCTGTTCGGGCTGGACTCGGGCGCTGCCCTTGCCACTGTGGTTGGCGTTCTGGTTGAAGTGCCGGTGATGTTGTCACTGGTCTCTATCGCCAACCGGACAAGGAATAAATTCGCCTGATTTTTTAATCGGCGGCAATCAGCTTGCCGTAACTGCCCCGATCCATGTCAATAATTTCCACCGTCAGACTTTTGGTGTTGCCAATATGGGGGCCAAGGGCGGCGACTAAATGATCGCTTAAGAAATTTTTTTCTTCCGCCGTCCGCCCGGACAATATCCGCAGCTTAACATGAATATAATCATCTCGGCTTTGACCGGATTTATAAATATCAAACGCTATGGCGCGCGCCTTGATCGAGGCACGGTCAAAATGACCGGAAGACAAAACCGCCTCAAAGGCGACATCTAGCAGAGCAGACATATCAACTTTTTTTTCAATATCGCGGGTATATTCAATGACACAATGGGGCATGGTTACATTTCCCCTTCGCGTTCTTTGATGCCTTCAATCGCGCCGACAACCATGCGGTTTACCGCTTTCAGTGTCACCTGTTCCGGATCTTCCGCAGGAATGGAGGCAAACCCAATGGCGGCGGTTTTGGGATATTTTTTGAATATTTCCTTGAATAATTTGGCCAGCTCATAACTGGTTGGACCGTTTTCGGTCGGATAATTATGAAACGGCACTTCAGACGCATCAAGGATATCAAGATCAATATGGACATAGATTTTGTCGGAAACCTTGCTAAGCGCTTCCATCTGGTCATAGACATTTTTGCTCAGATTGCGGATATCATCGACCGTGATATTCTGAATGCGTGCAACATCAAGCATATGTTGCTCCATCGGGTCAACATCCCGAAGTCCGGCAGTGACAATATGACTTGATGGTAGTGGCGGCTCCAGTTTTGAATCGCGACGCACCTGTTGAAGGGCTAAGCCATTGGCAATTGCCAACGGCATACCGCCCATGGACCCGGACCGGGTGGTTTCCGGTGTGTTATAATCGGCATGGGCATCAAGCCAGAGAATACTGACCGATGACGTATCAGTGGAGGTTAAGGACTGCTGAAGCCCGGCCAGCATACCAAGTGATGACGGACAGGTGGCAAGAAAACCAATGGTAAAATAGCCGTCCGCTTCATTTTGCATGACATTGTCGGCTAGGCGGCCATTGGCATAGCCCATTTTGCGCCAGCTGCCATATTCTGTTTTTTCGCGCTCCGAGAGTTCAGCGTTGGAGACGCGCACCGTCGCGCCCAAATCACGCAGCATATCCTGTATGCCGCCATTGGCCATAATATGTGGACCGTCCGCCGCAAGCTTGCCGCCGGAAGAGGGCATTTGCACCTGTTTGGCAATGGCGATGCGCATGGTGCCGTCGTCGTTAAAATAATTATGGCTTGTTGTGTTATCCTTTTTAACCAGCTGCGCAAACGAGACAGCGTGAAAAAGGGCAATGAAAATAGCGTATTTCAGGGACCCTGATTTCATGAAAAGTTCCTTTTCGGATTTAATTTTGCGATTTTGAAAAGCTACTATATTAACAAAGGATAAGTCAATCAGCAGGACTTGATCATTTCGGTCATTCTGGTGATAATAACGAAATAATTGCTATTACTGGCGGCAATGATTAAAATTAGGGGGTATATAAAAATGGGAGAAAAGCATGGGAACATTATTCAGGCGAATGCTGATCATTCTGTCCTGTGTCATTATAACGGGATGTTCGGATAGTGATACATCCGGTGACATGTCCGTAACGATGGACGACGTAAGAGAGGCGACCAGAGACATTATCGGCAATAATGCCTTTCTATATTATAAGAATTATGATGATGCCGTGAAATTTTACGGTAAAATTCTGGGGCTAAAAAATGTCTTTGAATTTCCCGGATTTGCCATCATTTACCAGACCAGCCCGACCACCTTTATAACACTGGTTAATGATGACGGATCAGGCCGGGGAATGCATTCGGCGGATGAGCCAAAAACCATTGCCATTGCGCTGCTGACGGACCAGATTGACGGCTGGTATCAATATGCACAGTCCAGGAAATTAAATATCAAAAGCCCGCCAAAGCCCCTTGGGGATAGTCCCCATAATGGCTTTCTGGTGACGGACCCCGGCGGATATATTCTTGAATTTGAACATTTTGCCCCGCACGAGGAAAATGTAAAATTTATGCCGCTGCTTGAGACGTCAGAAAATATTTATGCTGATCCTTATGCGCAAAGCTCGCGGCCGATGGATCTGGGCTTTAAAGGAAGCATTTACTGGCTTTACCATAAGGATGCGAAAGAAGCCGCTGATTTTTATCATGATGTCATGGGACTTGAAAAAATTGTAGAGCAGCCTTTTTCAGATATTTATACGTCTTCCAGAACCGGATATATCGGTCTGGTGCTGGACGGGCGCGGCATTCATAATGCGACCCACGAAAAAGCGGTCAATGTCGGGTTCCTGACCTCAAGCGCGAAAGCTTGGTATGATCATCTTAAAAATGAACCGACCTTCAAGCTTCGCACAAAAGATCTTTTTCATGAAGCTGACGATGACGGCAATGTGCTGATTGATATTGTGATCGGTTATGATCCTGATAATTATTATATTGAAATTGATCAGTTTCTTGATGAGGAAGCCAACAAAGCGATCCGTGCGGCGGTTGGCCAGGAATAGGAATTTAAATTTTATATCAGCTTTTAAAACTCTGCCGGAAAACCCGGCGGTGTTTTTTATGTCTGAAATAAAAAAATAAACGGTAGGGCGTAATTTTAAGGTTTGTTTAACATTTGTTAAGATTTGTTAACTAATCTGAAATCAGTGCCCGCATTGAACGCTTACAGAAAAGTATTTTCGCGTTGTAAGAATTATTAAATTTTTTCCAGACTATGAGAAAATGAAATGATTTTTAAAAACCGTACATTCATAAAATCTATCTGCCTGATCACGGCAATAAGTTCTGCTGCCATATTTTGCGCAACGTCACAGGCTCAGGAAAATTCATTAACCCTGGCCCTGATAGAAGAAATTACCCCGATGAAAGGGGATGCGGATAATTTTAATGCGCAGCGCCGCAAATGGCTGGCGACAATCAGAGACCAGAACCAGCATACGGAAATTAGCGACGGTCAAATTCGCGTTGAGGAGCTAAGCAATACCTGCGATGGTGAAAATAGTCTACTATCAAGGGAACTTTTGATCAGTTTTATGGATAAATTTTCTGTAGAGCGCAAGAGCCACTAATATCTTTAAAAAATATTCTACCCTTTGAAAAATATGTCAAATTGGCGTCATAATATTTTGCAATAAGCAAAATGATTTGAACGCATGCCCGAAAAGGGCTATATCAGACACAAATTTAGCGAAGGGCAGGATATGACAACATCTCATAAAAAACTCAGAACCGCCATTCTCGGCGCCAGCGGCTATACCGGTGCGGAGCTTATCCGCCTTTTGCAGCGTCATCCTTATGTTGATATTGTGCTGATGACGGCTGACCGTAAAGCCGGAGAGCCGATTGAACAGGTCTTTCCCCATCTCGGCGGAGAGGGGCTTCCCGACCTGATGGCGCTTTCTGATGTTGAATGGGCCGGGCTAGAGCTTGATGTCGTTTTCTGTGCGCTGCCGCACGCTACATCACAACGCATCATTCGCGGCATATTACATGCAACCGGTCATGATTTTATTGATGAAATGGTGATTGAACAGCCGGACGATTATGCCAACGCCATCAAAGGCAGCGTTAAGGTTATTGATTTAAGCGCAGATTTCAGATTGCGTGATCCGGAAGTCTATGCCCAGTGGTATGGAGGTGAGCATGAGGCCCTGTCGCTTCAGAAGGAAGCCGTATACGGACTGAGCGAATTTTACCGGGAAGAAATCAAAAAAGCCCGGCTTGTTGCCTGTCCGGGCTGTTATCCAACGGCTGCCCTTCTTGCGCTGCTGCCGCTTCTGTCCGAAAAAGCGATCAGCAAGGACGGGATTATCATTGATGCAAAATCAGGGGTGACCGGGGCAGGCAGATCACTTAAGGAAGCAAATTTATTCACTGAAGTTTCCGAAGCGATGCATCCATACGGGATTGCCGCCCATCGCCATGCACCGGAAATAGAGCAGGAGCTTTCGCTTGCCTGCGGTGCTGATCTCCTGGTTAATTTTACCCCGCACCTTATTCCCATGAACCGGGGTGAGCTTGAAACCATTTATGTCAGTCTTGAGAAGGGTAAAACCGCCGCCGACCTTCGTGATATTCTTAAAAAACGCTATGCGGATGAACGGTTTGTCACCATCCTGGAGGAGGGCGTGGTCCCGGCCACCCGGCATGTGCGCGGCTCCAACAATGCCCATATCGCGGTCTTTGATGACAGGATCCCGGGCAGGGCCATCATTGTTGCGGTGATTGATAATCTGGTTAAGGGATCATCCGGTCAGGCCATTCAGAATATGAATATCATGTTTGGCTTTGATGAGGCCTTATCGCTGGAGCAAATGGCACTCTTTCCCTAAGCCTGATTTTTCATTTTGGTTGGTAAATCATTTTAACCATTCCGGCCGGTCATTAGACCGGTCGTTTTGTTTATTATGATAAGTGAAAATATGTTTTGCCAATCCTGCAACGGCTGATGTCTTTTCCCATATTAGCAATTCATGAAAAATTAACCAAAATAGGGGATGATCTGTTCATTACTAAAATAATAGAAGGCGGGGAAAATGAACAATAATCATATTATGCCGATAGACATTGAAAATTCATTTGATGACAATGAAGTAATTGTGTCCAAAACGGATATTAAGGGCCATATTATTTATGCCAATGATGTATTCTGCCGGGTCGCGGAAATGACACCAGACGAAGCGATCGGGGCACCCCACAGTATAATTCGTCACCCCGATATGCCGAGGTCTATATTTTATTTGCTTTGGCAGACAATTCAGGAAAAGAAAGAGATCTTTGCCTATGTAAAAAATATGGCTAAAACGGGACATTATTACTGGGTATTTGCCCATGTTACCCCGACTCTTGACGAAAAAGGCGAAATTGTAGGGTACCATTCAAGCCGCAGAACAGCCCCCAAAAAGAATATAGGAATTATTTCCGAGTTGTATAAGAAGGTCCGCGACGTGGAAAAAGCCTATTCCAACCGTAAGGAAGGGATGGAGGCCGGAGTCGCTTTTATCAACAGTTTGTTAGCTGAAAAAAATATGAGTTATGATGAATTTGTCTGGAGTCTTGGTAACTGATTTTGCTTTTCATGAAAAAAATGAAAAAATTTTTTCAAAATTAAATTTTCACAAAATTTGTTAATATCTAAAATTTTACTAAATTCTGATAATTGGAAAAATATATTAAATGATTTATTGGAATGGTTCTAAAAATAGCCCTCTGACCATTGAAAATACTGAAAAAGTGTATTTAAAATACATCTAAGTTTTTGTAACCATTGCTTAACTATTGCACCATAATATCATCCTCAGCCAATTATGAGTCTTTATAACGCCAGTTCGGATTAGTGTTAATTTATTCAAGACGACGACGCTACAAACAGCATTTTTGGGGCTACTGAAATTAGTAAAATTTTGATTATGAAGTGGAGTGGAAATGTCAAAATCAATGGTTACACCGCAAAATGAAGAAATTGCCTTAAGTGACGGAGAAATTATCGTTTCAAAAACTGATCTGAAGGGTGAGATAAAATATGTCAATGACACATTTTGCCGTGTTTCAGAAATGAATGTGGAAGAAATTATAAATCAGCCGCACAGCATTATAAGGCATCCGGACATGCCACGATCAATTTTTCATTATCTGTGGCATCAGATTAAATCGAAAAAAGAAATTTTCGCCTATGTGAAGAATATGTCCAAGACCGGGAAATTTTACTGGGTATTTGCCCATGTGACCCCGACACTTGATAAAAACGGCGAAATTACAGGATATCATTCGAGCCGTAGAAAAGCGGACCCGGATAAAATATCTGCCATTAGCGATATGTACAGGAAACTTCTTGAAATTGAGAATGGCCCACAAAACCGCAAAGAAGGACTTGAGGCAGCTGTCAGCTATCTTGAAGATTTTTTTAAAAGCAACAACACATCATATGATGAATTTATCTGGTCAGTAGGAAAATAGTTATGTTTGGATTTGGTAAAAAAAATAAATCGCAGGAGAGTGACGTAATGAATTCGAACCCTGCCGAAGATGTCGAAGCTCTTAAAGCAAAACTAAAGTTATATGAAGATGCTTTTGAAGTTTTAAAACAGGTTACGCCTGAATTCCGTAAAGGAAACCTGGAAGCAAGAATAGTTCACTGGAACCAGTTTGAAGAATTTTCAGATGTGTTTTGCGATATCAATTATTTGCTTGATATTACGGATGCCTATGTCAGGGAGGCCGGTGCCTCGTTAAAAGCCGCCGAAAAAGGCCAGTATTATAGAAAATTCCTAAGCCGCGGAATGCCCGGCAGCTTTGAAAGCGGTGCAATAGTAATTAACGCCGCCTGCGAAAGCATAGAAGCCACTGAACTAAAATCCGTAAAAGACAGGGAAACTTTGGCAGAAGGGTTTAATGAAAATATTATGGAAATCATTAATTCCCTGAATTCATCAACTTCGGAATTAAAAGTTCTGGGACATGGCCTGACTGAACTTGCCACAGAAACCCAGGCACTTTCCTCTAACGTGGCGGCGGCATCAGAACAGGCAAGTGTCAATGTTCAAACCGTTGCGGCAGCAACAGAGGAATATGGTGTTTCGGTTCAGGAAATTTCCCGTCAGGTAGAAATTTCAACCAATCAGTCGCATGAAGCGTCTGAGCAGGCGGTTTCTGCCAAAAAGTCCATTGACGCGTTACAGAATTCTTCTGCAACGATTGGCGAAGTGATCAAGATGATCAATGATATAGCGGCACAAACCAATCTTCTGGCCCTTAACGCGACCATTGAAGCGGCCCGCGCAGGGGAAGCCGGAAAGGGTTTTGCCGTTGTGGCATCAGAAGTTAAATCACTTGCCGGACAAACTGCTGATGCAACAGAAAATATCAGTGCACAGATTGACAGCATTCAAACCAATGTCAGCTCTGCGGTCAGTGTGGTTGATGGTGTTGCCTCAATCATTAACGAACTGAATGATATTGCGGTTTCCATTTCACAGTCAACCGCAGAACAGCTTCAAACAACTGTCGAGATCAGTAAGAATATTCAGGAAGCATCGGTTGGAACACAGGAAGTTTCCAAACATATCAATAAAGTCAGTGAAGCGGCTGGGCGTGCCTTAAACAGCGCATCCGAAGTTAATGAGGCTTCCGGCACAATTGAAAAACTGGTTCTTGATCTTGAGCAGAGAGCTGCAAGCTTTTTTGAAGTGCTGCTTGATCGAAAAGCGGGCTGATTTTTTATTGTATCTTCTTAACTGATGCTTTAAGAAAAATTCATAACCTATTCAGAATTAAGGCTTCTTTACCTAAATAAAGAAGCCTTAATTTTTTGTTCGATACATAAATTTTACTATTTCACCAGCCATTGCAGCGGTGCCATTGATCAGAAATTTCATCATCATTTTCCATGACGTTATAGGTGTCATACGCGGCGGCTGTCATACAGGCATGATTTGGCAAGATCCGTAGTTTGGTGCCGATCGGGTATTTTTCAAAATCCAGATCGCCAGTTTTCGTTGTAATAAGCCCATGTTCCTGATTGGCACCAATGACGGTCAGGGTATCAATTATATTACCTTTGATATCGGCAACAATGCCATAGCCACAGTCAAAAGCTGTTCCCCTGGTGCTGTAATCCTTGGACAGGGCCATGCCGCCCGCATCGGTTATTAAGCGGTTCTGGTTTCTTTTATGGCTGATAACGGTTGTCAGAACGCTTAACGCTATATCGGAATTTTTGCAAACGCCGATCCCTGCCTGATAGGCATCCTGAAATACAAAGACACCGGCTCGGACCTCGGTAACCCCGGTTAGGTCTTTTGCAAAAGTGGCTGTGGGTGTTGACCCACAGCTGACGATGGGGCAGGGAATACCGGCTTTTCTGATATTTTTAGCAGCAGTGGTAATGGCGTGACGCTCCTGTTCGGCCATTTTAATGAAAGCGTCCTCACCATTGCCATAATAGGATTCACCGGCATGGGTTAAAACGCCGGTCATTTCCGTTCCTTTTCCATCATGCAGGGCGCGGGCAACATTGATCACTTCTTTAGAATCCGGTGCCAGTCCGGCCCTGTGCATATCACTGTCAATTTCGATCAGAACTTTGAATGTGTAGTTTTCTTTTTCGCCGAACGCACTGATTTCTTTTGCAATATCGGCATCATCGATAATGAGTTTCAAATCAATACCTTTTTTCATAAGGGCGAGGGCACGGGGCAATTTTGACGGAACCATGCTGACGGCATAAATGATGTCCTTAAAGCCTGCATCGGCAAAATACTCGGCTTCCCTTAATGTTGATACGGTGATGGGACCCACTTCACCACCCGCACACATTAACGCGACAGGAACAGATTTGGCGGTTTTTACATGCGGGCGCAATTGAACGCCGAGGGCTTGAAGATGATCCCGCATACGGGAAATATTCCGGCTTAATTTTTTCCGGTCCAGCAACAGGCAGGGGGTATATAAATGGTCAACTTTCATATAATTTATCCGTAACATAGTCAGCAATGGCGAGGGAGGCTGTTAAACTGGGAGATTCCATCCCGAACAGATTCACCAGTCCCTTAATACCATGTTCTTTTTCAAATTGAATGTTAAAATCAAGTCCTTCTTTTGAAAGTTTAGGCCTTATTCCGGCGTATCCCGGGTGTAATTTTTCAGGATCAATGCCTGGAAAATAGCGTTCGACAGAATTTACAAACGCATTTTTAAGTGAGGGATCAACGCTATAGTCTTCATGGTCCGTAAAATGAACATCAGGGCCGAACTTAACACCGCCCGCCATATCAAGGGTAAGATGAACCCCGAGCCCGCCGACAAAAGGGATCGGGTAAACAAGATGCCGGAAGCGGGTTTTCCCGGAATAGGAGAAATAATGCCCCTTGGCCATGACAAGGTCAGGAATGCTGCCCGGGTCAAGGTCTTTTATCAGGTGAGCGATATTCATGGCCCCAAGCCCGGCTGCATTAATCAGCATTTTGGAGGAAATCTGATAATCGTCATTGGTTGATACCAGAAAGACCCCGTCAGATTTTTCAATAGACCGAATAGTCACATTATAGGCGATCTTACCGCCTGCCGCTTCCAAATCCCCGAGCAGGGAGACCATATAGCTATGACTGTCAATAATGCCGCTGGACGGAGAGAAAAGTCCAGCTTCAGCGATAATGTCTGGCTCAATATTTTTACACTGCTCTTTTGTCAGATAGTCAAGATCATTGATACCGCAGTTTTTGGCATTTTGATAAATCTGCCGGAGTTTTGGAATTTCATCTTGGCTGGTGGCAACAATCAGCTTGCCGCATCTGTTATGGGGAATGTGACGTGATTTAGCATAATCATAGAGTCTTTCCCTGCCTTTGATACAAAGTGTCGTTTTCAACATCTCCGGCGCGAAGTAAAGGCCGGCATGGATAACTTCGCTGTTTCGCGAACTGATGCCCATGCCAAAGCCAGTTTCCTTTTCAATTACAAGGACTTCATGACCTTTTTCTGCCAGTGACCTGGCAATCGCAAGGCCGATTACACCAGCCCCGATTATGATTATTTCTATATGGTCGGTCATGAAAAATTATTTTTTCTTTTCATCATAAAAATGTCATGTTATAAACTATCATCTTTGAGAGGAGAGCAAAGCGGGAATTCTATAAAAAATATAATACTATCCCGTTAAATGAGTATTTCAAAGGGCAATCGGGCTACACAAAGGCCCCGGGAAAAACATAAAAGGAAATCAATATGAAAAAATTAAACGGACCAAGTCGTCGTAATTTTATGAAGGGCGCGGCTGGTGTGACGGCGCTTATGTCAGCAGCGGGTGCCAGCGGGGCGCTTGCCATGGGACAATCAAGAGGGGGCGGAAAAGGTTATAACTTTGATGATATATATAGCCGTATCGGCCATAACAGCGTAAAATGGGATGCTGCGATCAAACGTTACGGCAAAGACAAGATCACTGTACCGATGGGTATTGCCGACCTTGATTTCAAACAACCACCATTTGTTGTAAAAGCGCTTCAGGAGCGTGCAAAATATGAGCAGTTCGGCTATGAAACCGTTCCGGACAGCCTTTATCAGTCAATCATTGACTGGAACAAACAGCGTTATGGTCTGGATGTGGAAAAAAGCTGGATCAAATTATCCTGCGCTCTGAAGCCGGGCATGATTTCATCCATGCGTGGTCTAAACCCTGTTAAAGGTAAAGTCATTCTTCAGACACCAACATATAGCGGATTTGAAGGCGCCATCCATAAAGCCGGCATGCGCGTTGAAATGAACCCAATGAAAAAAATCAATGGTCGCTGGCATATGGATCTTGAAGATCTTGATAAGCGTCTTGATTATGAAACAAAATGTCTCATTCTCTGTAACCCGAACAACCCATCAGGTGAGTGCTGGACAGCGGATGAGCTTCGTGCTCTTGGCGATCTTTGTATCAGCCGTGGTGTAACAATCCTTGCTGACGAAATCCACTGCGATTACGTCAACAAAGGCCATAAATTTACGCCATATGCATCGATCGGTGAAAAATATGCGCAGCACAGCATCACTTACCGTTCACCATCAAAAACATTCGGTCAGGCTGCTCTTAAAGTGGCTTACTTCTTCACGAAAAACCAGGACCTTATGAACGCAACCATGATCGGTGGCGGTCATGATGAAGGCTGGAACGTGTTCGGTCTTATTGCCTGTGAAACGGCTTTCCGTGAAGGTGGCCAGTGGGCGACTGATGTTTCTGCCTATGTTGATGCAAACTTTGACTATGTTGTTGATTTCATTAACAAAGATGGCAATATGCCAGGCATCAGTTATTCCAAGCCTGAAGGTACATATCTTGCATGGCTTGATTGTAATGAGCTGATGAAAAAGGTCGTTACACCTGAATATATGAGAGCCTATCATGACAAAATGCGTGATCAGGGCAGAAGACATTCAGGTCTTAAGCCTGAAATGGCGCTCGGTGAGTGGATTGTTGACACATGTGGTGTCCAGCTTAACTCCGGTAACTCATATGGTATCGGTGCTGAAGGCTTCATGCGTATGAATATTGCAGTTCCACGTTCAAGCCTGAAAACAGCGCTTGAGAACCTGGATAAAGCCTGTAAAAAAGCTTTTGCATAAGGCTTAGTAATAGCAAATAAAAAAGAGGGCCGTTCCCGTTTCGGGGGCGGCCTTTTTTATTGCGGGACCTTGCTACCGCGCGCAGTTAGTGCAAAGGGTGATTGATGGATCAAACGCAAGGCGTTTTTCATCGATATCGTCGCCGCAGTTCAGGCAATAACCAAAGTCATCTTCTTCAATCCGTCTCAGCGCAGCATCAATTTTTTTAAGGTCATTCAACCGCCTTCTTTTGACCTCTTCGGCCATGGCCTGTCCCTGCATGGCGTCCATGCGGGAAAGGCGACCGACAGTTGACTGATCAAGGGTTACGGCTTTTGAATTATCCTTTGCCCCTTCGATAATAGACAAAAGCGCCTGCTTTTTTTCAAGCAGACGCTTTTTAAAATGATTGAATGATTGAGACACCTAGGCGATCTCGAATGTTGCGATCACTTCGCAGACAAACCCGACCGGTAAGGAGTTGGTACCGACAGCGGCACGCGCGGCAAGACCGCTATCGCCAAAGACATCACGGAACAGTTCAGATGTGCCATTGATGACCAGATGCTGTTCAGTATAATCGCTGGTACAGCGGACAAGTCCCTGTAGCTGCACGCATTGCACAACCCGGTCCAGATCACCGTCGCAGGCGGCTTTTAACTGGCTTAGTACCAGAATGCCAGCCTCGCGGGCCATTTGATATGCCTGTTCAGTGGTATAATCCTTACCGACGACGCCCTGATCACTTGGACCCTGTCCTGCGATATAAACCATATTGCCGACTTTACGGATCGGGGTATAGGCAGCAATCGGGGTTCTTGCCTCCGGCAGTTCAATACCAAGGTCTGCTAGCTTTGCATCAACTCTGCCACCACTCCCGGCGGCAGGTTTAGATGGCATTTTTTCCTCTGACGCCTGTTCCGATTTACCGCAGGCGGCAAGGATACTCGCAACGATTGATGTGAGGAAAGCCCGGCGGAACATTACGCCACCTCGAAGACGGCGAGGACTTCACAGGCAATGCCAAGCGGCAGACTGTTGGTGCCGACAGCGGCACGTGCGGCAAGACCGGCTTCGCCCCAGATATCACGGAACAGTTCGGATGTGCCGTTAATCACCAGATGCTGTTCGGTAAAATCATCAGTGGAGTTAACCAGCCCCTGAATTTGAATGCATTGTTTTACGCGGTCAAGGTCACCGTTCAGGGCAGATTTCAGCTGGCCTAAAATGGAAATACCACAGGCACGGGCCGCTTCGTACCCCTGTTCCGTGGTCATATTGGCGCCGAGTTTACCGATAATGTTGCCGTTTTCATTATGAGGGACCTGTCCGGCGATATAGACAAGATTGCCAACTTTGCGCCAGCCGACATAGGCGGCAACCGGGGCCGCCGCCGGGGCAACTTCAATCCCGAGTTCGGCCAGTTTGGCATCAATTTTCCCGCCTGACTGGGCTGATGCTTTACCTGATAGCATTGTCGCCGCGAGGGCACTGAGGCCGGCTGCGGCAAAGAAACTTCTTCTTTTCATGATAATATCCTCTTTTTTTATGAATATGATTTTTATTGAATGTAGTTAATCATTCTTATACCGTGAATTAAAGGGAAAAATAAAAAAAATCTGAATAGTTGTGGGAGAAGCTAATGAAATTTTCAAAATTCCTGAAGCTGCTGACCTGTGTTTCAGCCGTTATGATCACTTCGGCCGCCTTTGCGCAGGAAGCAGATAACCGCGCGCCAATGGTGGTGATTGATAAAGATCCGTTTCCAAGTACCTATGTGCCGTGGCCGTCGGAAATGACGGCGATTACAAATGCCCATATCCTGACCGGGGACGGTGGGGAGATCGAAAGCGGCACTGTGGTGATGAATGGTGGTAAAATTATTGCCGTTGGCGAGACGATTGATATTCCGGCCGGGGCCAAAATTATTGATGGTACCGGAAAATGGGTCACCCCCGGGATTATCGACATGCATTCGCATATGGGCATCTGGACCGATGGCGGTAATGAGGTAAAGGCGCCAAACACGGCCGATGTCTGGGGCGAGCATTCCATATGGCCGCAAACCCCGAATTTCCCGGCGGCGCTGGCGGCGGGGGTTACAACACAACAGAATTTGCCCGGGTCAGCAAACCGATTTGGTGGTCGAGGCGTAACCCTTAAAATGGTGCCCAGCCGATCAACGGAAGGAATGAAGTTCCCCGGTGCGCCATACGGCCTTAAAATGGCCTGCGGCGAAAACCCGCGCGGGGTTCATCGTTCGCAGGGGAGATTTGCCACGGCCATGGGGCAGTTTGCCGGATACCGCACATCATGGATTGAGGCAACAGACTATAAAAATGCCTGGGATAAATATTACGAAGATTATAAAGCGGGCAAGGATGTCAAAGCACCGAAACGCGATTTGAAACTGGAAACGCTGATGGGCGTTTTAAACGGTGAGATTAGTATCCAGATGCATTGCTACCGTGCTGATGAAATGGTCGATGTGATTAATATGGCCAAAGAATTCCATTATAAAGTCGCCGCTTTTCACCATGCGGTTGAAGCCTATAAAATTGCCGATATTCTGGCGGAAAATGATATCTGTGCCGGAATGTGGGCTGACTGGTGGGGTTTCAAGCTGGAAAGCTTTGACGGGATTGATGAAAATATCCCGATGATGGCGGCAGCAGGTGGTTGCGCCATTGTTCATTCGGACAGTGATACGGGCGGTCAGCGCCTAAACCAGGAAGCGGCGAAAGCCTGGGCAGACGGGGAGCGGGTCGGGCTTCATTTTACCCGGGGAGAAGTGTTCCGCTGGCTGACCCTGAACCCTGCCAAATCAATTGGCCTTGCCGATCAGATTGGATCGCTAGAGGTCGGCAAAAATGCGGATGTGGTAATTTGGAACGGTGACCCGCTCAGTGTTTATGCACTGGCGGAAAATGTGTTTATCGACGGCGCGCTTCATTATGACCGTAATAATAGTGAAAATCAGTGGATCACCGATCATGCCCTTGGCTATGTAACTGCGGGAGATCACCAATGAGATATCTTGCAATTCTTATAGCCTTACTCGCAACACCAGTCATGGCAGAAACAATCGCCATTGTCGGCGGCAAAATCCACACAGCGGTTGGTGCCCCCATTGAAAAGGGGACGGTGCTGATAGAAAATGGTAAAATCACCGCGGTCGGTGCCAATGTTCAGGTACCAGCAAATGCGCGGATCATAGATGCCAGTGGTAAGGAAGTAACCCCGGGCATTATGAGTAGCAGCAGTATTTATGGCCTGTCCGAAGGGGCAACGCGGATTTTTTCATCGGATACAAGTGCCAATGATTCAGGCATGACCGCGTCATTCGATGTTAAATATGCGCTTAACAGCGGGTCCGTCGTGATTGAGGAAGGACGGCGTCAGGGTGTGACCCGGGCCGTATCATCGCCGACATCATCAGGTGATATTTTCAGCGGCACTTCGGCGATCATTACCATGGATAACAAGCCGGATATGCGCTTTGCTGAAGGGCCGATGCATGCAAAGTTTGAAAATGCGCAGAACCGGGCCGTTGCCTGGAACCGGATCAGGGCTATTTTCGATCAGGTGCTTGATTATGAGCGTAATAAATCACGGGTGATGCGCGGACAGTCACAGGGTTATCTGCTTTCCATTGCCGATATGGAGGCGCTTGTCCCGGTGCTTAAGGGTACAAAAAAGCTGGTCATGGAAATGGGCAGTGAAGCGGAAATCCGCGGTGCCATCGAGCTTAAGAAAGATTACGGCGTGGATATTGTCATTCAGGGCGCACAGGAAGCCTGGAAAGTTGCCGATGAACTGGTGGCCGCCGATATTCCGGTGATCATCGTGCCGGAGGATAATTTATTCGGCAACGTCACCATGGCTGGCACCACATTTTCAAATGCGGCGCGGCTTGAAAAGGCGGGTGTTAAATTTTCGCTTATTTCGGGAAATGGCAGCCTTTATTACGGGCATCACATTTTGCAGTTTGCCGGTATGGCGGTTGCCCACGGGATGAGCCATGACGGGGCGATCCGTTCCATAACCATTAACCCGGCGCAGATATTCAGTGTTGATAGGATCGTCGGATCAATCGAGGTCGGCAAGGATGCCGATGTGGTTGTCTGGGACGGTGACCCGCTTGAAGTTACATCAAACACTGATCATGTCATTATCCGCGGGGTTGAATATGATCTTGTCTCCCGCCGTACGATGCTGCGGGACCGGTATCTTAATCTGGATCGCGGCGAGCCATTTGGCAAAAGATATTATCAGAATTAAAAATTAAGGGCGGCATCACTGTCGCCCTTAGCGCTTAATTATAATAGGGAGAAAAAAATTGGGCGGCCAAACAAGAGAACTCGATAGGGGAAAATGGCCGCCCGAGGTTAAGCGTTCTGCCATAATATCGACAAATCTGTTAAAAAAGTTTAAAAATCAGGGTAAAGAAACAGTTAATTGACAGTTTTCAAAATGTGGCATAGGCTCAGGTCACACAAACTATAGGAGAAAGGGAATTCATGGATCTTGTAACAATCGTAATTGGCATTGCGCTGGTAGAATATGTATTTTTTGCAATGATGGTCGGTAAGGCCCGGGTGCAAAGCGGTATTAAAGCGCCTGCAACAACCGGTAACGACGTTTTTGAACGTTATTATCGGGTGCAGATGAATACACTTGAACTTTTGGTGGCTTTTATTCCCGGAATGGTCATGTTTGCCAGAGCTTATGGCTCCGAAATTGCAGCGGGCCTTGGTATAGTCTTTATCATCGGACGATTTATTTATTATAAAAGCTATGTTGCTGATCCGGAAAAACGCAGCATGGGTTTTGGCTTAAGCTTTTTGCCGACGGTTATCCTGGTGATCGGTGGCATAATCGGCGCAGCGATGAATATGGCAAATTCACCAATGTAAGAATGAAATAATCTTCATTTAAAGGCGGTCTTTTGGCCGCCTTTTTTTGTGTTTTATTATTCCGGCGCCCTTATCCGGTCGCTGGCACCACCATCAAAAGCAAGCGGAACAGCGGGACAGGCGGGGTTTTCAGTATTTTCACCAATGGTTTTAAGATCAAGAAATGTGGAAGCCGCATAGGTCACAATAATTTCTATGCCTTTATAAATATCGGTTTCCATGTTTGAATGCTCCACTTCCAGCATAAATGGCTGCCCGGCAAAAAGTTTGGATGCAGGAACTATGAAGCTTTCAGCACGGAAAGTGAGGCTACCGGGATCAAATGCATGACCACTATGAACGGTTTCGATGCCCATGCAGTTTCCAAACATGACATAGATCATATCATCAATGATGCCGTCCGGGTCTGCGGCCCCTTTTTCAAAAGGGCTCCATGTCACCAGCAGGTCATGTTCCGGGTCAATGGTGGCGGGGTCCACCGGGCTTCCATTTTGGGATAAGGACAAGGTAATCGGTCCGGGATTTAAACTTTCATCGCCGTCTTTTTTAAAAATGGCGGGCAGGTTTCTTATTTTCCCGGCGGGGGTGTCAAAGCTGAAATAATAGGTGGAATCAGGAAATATTTTATCAAGTTCTTCAATGGTTCCGACCCTGCCGCCGGTAAGGTAGCGGGTATCACCATCGGAAAATTTAAGTCCATCCTTTGCTTTGCCCGGACCGGTCAGAACACTATTGGTAACACCGATCCCGTCAATTGCCCTTTTTGTCTGAAAAATTTCAGCGAAAAACACGGTATTGAGCAGATTTTTTTCACCGGATTGTTTCTGCCTCGTGTTGACCGATTTTCCGATCACCACATAATCGGCATAATCAGCGGGGGTAAGGGGTTTATCGTCTGCCTGGTCATTTCCACTACAGGCACTTAAAGCAGTACATATAAGGAGTGGCATAATTTTTTTCATTATTTCATATCTTTCATTACCGTTTTTATACTTACCAGCATAGCAAGGCTTGAACTTGGGTTCAATTGCCCTTAAGCTTTCACAAAATAAAACCAATTTGTCAAAAGGGGACGGCCATGTTACGGGCATTTTTCAGCACGTTAGTCATCATTATTTTCTCAGCTTCGGCACAGGCGCAGACCATATCCGATTTTACCAAGGGGATGGAAAAAAAACAGGGTTTTTTTGATATCTATCTGGATCATCAGAAAGGGGCTGTTTATCTGGAAATTAAAAAATTTGATCAGGATTTTATCTATAAAGTCAGTCTTCCCGGGGCGCTTGGATCCAATGATGTAGCGCTTGACCGTGGACAGCTTGGCGATACCAAACTGGTTTATTTCGGCCGTGTCGGTGAAAAGGTGCTGCTGCATCAGAAAAACACCCGCTATATCGCCACCAGTGACAACCCGAGTGAACGGCTGGCTGCGGTCAATGCCTTTGCCCCGTCTATCGTCTGGAGCTTTAAGGCGGTTGCCACCGATAAGGACGGCAGCACACTAATCAACATTACCGATATGATGATGTCGGACCAGCATGGCATAGCTGATAAGATTAAAAGAAGCGGGCAGGGCGATTTCAGCTTTAACGAGCCCCGTAGTTTTGTCAATTTTGATAAGGTCAAAACCTTCCCCAAAAATACCGAACTTGAAAGCTCGGTTACTTTTATGGGGAATAATCCAGGAAATTTTGTCCGCTCGGTGGCGGCCAATCCGAAAATTATTACTCTTAAACAGCGGATATCCTTTGTTGAGCTGCCGGATGATAATTATCAGCCGCGTATTTTTGACCCGGCCATGAGCTTTAATGATACGGAAGTGATGGATTACGGCACTCCGATTGATCAGCCGATCGTGAAACGCTATATCAATCGTCACCGTCTGGTGAAAAAAGACCCGAATGCGGCGATCAGCGAGCCGGTCAAGCCGATCATTTATTATATTGACCGTGGCGCTCCGCCACTGATCAGGGAAGCCTTACGTGAAGGGGTTGAATGGTGGAACGAGGCATTTGAAGCGGCCGGATTTAAAAATGCGTTTCAGGCGAAAATTATGCCCGAAGATATGGACCCGGATGATGTGCGTTATAATGTGGTCAACTGGGTTCACCGCTCAACCCGTGGCTGGTCATACGGGGCCAGTGTCCGTGATCCGCGTACCGGTGAAATTATCAAAGGGCATGTGACTCTTGGCTCACTGCGGTCCCGACAGGATTTTATGATCGCCAATGCGGTGACCGGCCCTTATAAGGACGGTAAAGCCGATATTGATGACAGTATTGCCCTTGTCATTGCCCGGACCCGCCAGCTTGGCGCGCATGAAGTGGGCCATACACTTGGGTTTGCCCATAATTATATCGCCAGCACAAATGATGATGACGATGTGATGGATTACCCGCATCCGAAAATGTCAGTGGATAAGGACGGTAATATTTCCATCAAAAACCCATACCGTGAAAAAATCGGTGAATGGAATAAAATTGCCGTGAACTGGGGGTATCGTCAGTATGCGAATGAAGGGGAAGAAAAAGCAGGGCTACAGAAAATACTGAAAGATGCCTATGCTTCCGGTCATCAGTTTGTGGCAGACGGACCGGACAGCCGCGGCGTATCAAGCCTTCATGCGGACAGCCATTTGTGGGATTTTGGCGATGACGTTTTGAAAGCCACAAAACAGATGTATGAGGTACGGAAAGTCGCGCTTGCCAAATTCGGGCTTGATAATATTGCGGATGGAACACCGCTTTCCAGCCTTGAGGAAACATTGGTGCCGCTTTACTATCTGCCACGGTTTCAGATTAATGCGGCGGCAAAATCAATCGGTGGCATGATTTACGGCTATGAAGTCAAGGGGGCCGGTCTGGTGCCGCGCCATACCATGGTATCACGCGAGCGTCAGGATGCGGCGATGGATCTGGTCTTAGAAGCACTTTCGCCCGATTATCTGACCCTGCCAAAACATATTCTTGACCTGATCCCGCCCAAGGCATTTGGCTATGAGCTGACGAATGAAAGTTTTCCGCGCGACACCGGGGCAAGTTTTGATGCGTTGGCGCTGGTGGAAGCCCATGCCAATCATACACTCGGCCTTCTGTTTGACAGATATCGCCTGGCACGGGTCAATGATTTTAATGTGCGGGACAGCTCACAAATCAGTCTTGACCGTTATATCGTGAAAATTGCCCAAAATACCATATTGGCATCGCGGCTTGATGATCCGCTAAAAGCGGCGGTTCAACGCCGGGTCGGGCATGTGTTTGTCCATTATATGATGATGACGGCGGCGGATCATGATGCTTCACCGGCGGTGCAGGCAATGGTGGCATCGCATCTGGCCGGGCTTAAGGGGATTTTAGAGGAAAAAATCGCGAAAGAGGAAATGAACCGCGAATATAAAGCCCATTATCAGGCGCAGGCACGGCGGATCGGTCTGTTCCTTGAGGGGAAATATATGCCCAAAGCATCAGACCTGGCACAAATCCCGCCGGGAGAGCCGATTTAATAATAACTATATAGGGACAGCTTTATGCTGTCCCTGAAACTTAGCCTGTCAAGATAAGAATATTCCGTTTAAAGGTATTATTGCTGGGAAAACAACCAACGTAATAATTTGCTGGATTTTTCATCAGGCAATTTAAGTATATTTTTGTAATAATCAATTACGATAGTACATATTTTATTTTTCTCATCCAAAGTTGATGGAACTGAATTTAACAGTGCAAGGTCCTGACCATAGGTCTGACTTAATTTTGCCGTAATAAATGCAAACTGCTGACTATTTTCCTCCTGATCAAAACTTTCCTGAATACTATTTGCATTAATAACAATTTCATTAAGTGCAGATAAATCTTTTTGTTGTAATTCTTGAGGAATAAAGTCTGATATCAAAATGGGACCTTCAGATTCAGGATAAAAAAACTCATAACACTTCCTCCTTTATCCGTTTTTCTAAAACTATTCCTTCTTCAATAATTTATTTTCATATAATTGAGTAGTGCTACTGGAAGTTGTTTCATTTTATTATTTGCTAAATCTCCAATAAGAACAATGGTTTAAATAACAGCAGACTCCGATTTTTTTTGCCCATTTTTTACAGCCAAAAATAATTGCATTGCTTTTCGTAAGTTTCTGTTCATGTATTTCTAAAGTTGTATAAAGTGGAATTTTCGTAAGTTCCTGATCAATTTCTTTTTCAACCGGTTTTCATTTATTATAGGCAGAATGATTTTGAAGCTATATTCAGTAAAAAAAACAATGATATGCCAACAACAGATGCAATAATTTTATGTTTTGGAAATTTAATTATAATAAACGCATACAAGGCGCCGCCAATAGCGCCACTTATTCCAGAAAGAAGACTTGAATAATAATCCATAAAGTTTCCCAATTTATTTTATCAAAATATTCTTTATTTTCTTAATAAACTGGCTCTAACTTTTGTAAATATAGTGGTGGAACTATATTGAGCCCGGTTACCTGCATAAATTAGGAAAAATTGTTGTTAAAACTTATATCTTTGCTGGGTGCCGGGAGGCCGTAATCGGTGGTGACGTTATTAAGGCCGACAACACCGTAAAAATTTACGCCCCAGTGATCATTGATCTGGACATCGGTATAGGCGAAGATTTCTCCTTGGGGTTGTTAAAGCCGGGGTGGCGCTTTCGCGGTACTCATAGCTAACCCCGATGCTGGTGTCATAGGTCAGATAATATGAAGCTCCGACGGAGTAAAGAAGCTGTTCTCCTGAAGGTCATAAAGATGGTTTACCAATAAAGTGTAACCCAATGTGGCAAAAAGGCATAAAATTGCCCATGAGATAGGCGAAATCTGCTTTGACTATATAATCGACCTTGCCTGTTCCCAATCCTTTATATTCATTGGCGGTCGGAATTTTAATTCGGCCGGTCAGATCAATATAAAGATCATTGCTATAAGGATTTTCAATGGAATATTTGGCCGATAGATAGACATCACCAAATCCGTCTTTACGCGGGTTTCTGTATCGGTCGGTCGGGGTCAGATCAACATCAGTCACCAATGGCGCCCCTTCGATCACCGGCACAACATTTTTGGGTGCAGCAAAGCTGATATAGCCGCTGTTTATCTTAAATTCCCATTTGCCTGTCTCATACTGGAGGCTATAGGGGATATAACTGATGTTGGTATTGGCGGGCAGATTGAATTTTCCGCTGCTGTAATCATATCCGGTGGTAAAGGTGATCTGACGATCCTTATAAACGGGAACGGATGTATAATCATCTTCTATCGTTTTGCGGTCATAGGTGCGGGCCTGGGTGTCTTCGTTTTCGTCGGAAAAATCCTGCGAATAAACAGAAGACGGTAATACGCTGAGTGCTAAAATAGTTTTTAAAATTGCCGTTTTCCTGGTCAACATTGCAGCCATTTATCCCAATCCCCCAACTTTAAATATTTAGTCACGTGAATAAATAAAATTGTCATTCATCATATATGATTATTAACTTATTTTACCGTGCCCTTTCAAGCGTAAGTTCAATAAAAATCCCCCATAATTCCCAACTCCAATGCGTACGCTGATATTTTGACAAAAAAAAGGCGACCGTTCAAATCAGGCCGCCCAAGTCTGGGGGAGGAAATAATCATTTTCAGGATAATGCAGGATAGATTTACAAATAGTTAATAAATTGATTGTCTTTGATTTATTGCTCGTTCCATAGGTTGAGATTATTCTTAGTTTTTAGAATCTTACTGATAAGTCAGTTGGTTATGAGAAAATACTGTTAAAATTATTATTGATAATTAACAGGTTTATTATCAAATTGTCTGAAAATTTAAAGAGAATTATTACCGAATCATTAACTGTGGATACATAATTTATTAACATTTTCGGAGAATCGGAAACTAGCGCTTGACGAATGACAGTTTATCGTTAATTTTTTGCACTGATATAGTGTAACAGCAGGGTTATTTTTATGCTTCATAAACGAATATTTGCAATACCGTCCCTCTTCATTCTGGGGGCCGGGGCTCTTGCTGTGAATGCAGGTGCACAGGAAGCGACGGCCAATCCTGAAACAGAATTTGTCAAACCTGACGTCAGGGAACTTCAGCAGCAGATTGATGAGCTTAAAACCACTGTAGAAAAATTGACAGATGAGAAAGCACAGAATGAAGCCGCAAAACCGGATGGTCAGAAGAATAATGATTTTATTCTTACCTGGGAACCGGGCCCGGTGTTAAGTTCTGCTGACGGGCGTTTTTCGTTCGAAATAAACGGCCGTATGACTTATGATTATTCGATCATCACTTTCAAGGATGGGGATGGCACATCACGTCCGCTTGATAAAATAAACGGCACCAACATGCGCCATCTTGAACTTGGGGTTCGCGGAAACTTTCTCGGCAGTTTCAGTTACCGGATAGCGACAAAATTTGTTGATAATGAAGTGGATGTCAAGCTGGCCTATATTGATTATTCATTCGGCAATACGACCATTGTTGCCGGGCAGACCAGAACCTATGCCACACTGGATAAGCTGACACCGCCGCCCAATGCGGCGTTTGCCGAGCGGGCGGCCTTTATCAATGCGTTGCGGATTAATCCACAGGTTGGTGTTGGTGTATCACACCACGGGGAAAATTGGTCGGTCAGCGGCGGATATTTTTTTGAAAATGCCTCAACCGGGAATAGTTCTCTCGACGATAATAACATGGTATCTGCCCGTCTTACCTATAGCCCGCGGCTGGAGAATGGCGTTGGTCTTCATTTTGGCGGCTCAGGTTTTTACCGAAATGAGAATGGTCATGCATATGACCTTAATTACAGTACCCGGCCATTCATAAATCAGGGGGATTTAAAACCGCTGGCATCAAGCAGTTTTATGGTTACGGGTGAGACATTTTTTGACGGTGAATTTGTGGCAACCTATAAATCATTCGGCTTTCAAAGCGAATATGGTTTTGTGAAGGATCATCTGAGCAGTATGGAAACACTGACAGGGACAGATCCCATATATGAAGGCGGCTATGTTGAGGTAAGCTTTTTTCCGACCGGTGGCGAGCGGGTGATCGACGGCAAGGATGGCCGTTATGATAATGTAAAAATTGCCAATCCGGTGGGGGCAGGAGGCATGGGCGAAGTGAGGCTGGCAGCCCGCTATGATGTTGCCGATTTTACCCATGAAAATTTTGGACGAAAGCAGAAATCAGTCATAGTTGCCGCTGACTGGTATCTTAATGACCTGATTAAGCTGCAGGGGAATTATGCCTATACTGTGGTTCGTGATTTCAGCAATGAAAAGACAGATATCATAAATTCTGTCAATACGCGGTTAATGGTGAATTTTTAGAAAATTCTGTATTTTATCATTAAACCGAATAAAATTCGGAAAATAAATATGAAAACCGTATTTTTTTCTGGATCGGTATTTTTTTCTATGCTATCAGCTGTGAAATTTTTTATTGGGATTATCCGGAATGATAATTGATTTACAGCAAAAATCTGATGAGGCGGAGGTTGAAAGGCTGCTTGATCTTGCGTTTGGACCTGATCGTCATAAAAAGGCAGCCTATGCTTTTCGGGACGGCGTCCCGGCGATTGAGGATCTGTCCTTTGTGATCAGGGACGGTGGAAAGCTTATTGCGACGCTCCAGTTCTGGCCTGTGCAGATAAAAGGTCAGGATGTGCTTTTGCTTGGGCCGATTGCGGTTGAGCCATCATTGCAAGGCAAGGGATATGGCATCGGATTGATGCGGCACGGGCTTGAACGGGCAAAAATGCTTGGCCATAAAAGGGTCGTCCTTGTCGGCGATGAACCATATTATGCACGGCTGGGGTTTAGCCGCCAGATGGCAGAAGATTTTACCATGGAAGGACAGAAGGACCTGTCGAGACTGCTGGCTCTCGAGCTGGAACCGGGGGCATTTTCCGGCCTCGCCGGCGCTATTGAAAAACAGCATTAAAAAAGAAGATCTTTAAATTGTCATAATATTTTCATATAGTTGCGGTAGGAGTAGCTTATGGAAAACACTGATTATCATAACGGAAACAGGGACGGCTTTCGACCGGCACATTTCATTTCTGAAGCGATGAAAGCCTTCAATAATCAAAAGCGACCTCCGCTTCATCTCTGGCATCCTGACTTTTGCGGCAATATTGATATTCGTATCGACCGGGCAGGAAACTGGTATTATATGGGAACCCTGATTAACCGGGAAAGAATGGTGAAGCTGTTTTCAACCATTCTGCGCCGGGAAGGCGAAGATTATTTTCTGGTGACGCCGATTGAAAAAGTCGGGATCAGGGTTGATGATGCCCCCTTTACCGCGGTTGAAATGGAAATGGATCAGGGGTCGATCATATTTCGAACCAATCTTGATGATTATGTCAAAGTGGATGACAGGCATCCGATTACGGTGAGTATTAATGATGAAACAGGTGAGCCATCCCCTTATGTGCGTGTCCGGGATAATCTTGATGCACTGATATCACGCAGTGTATATTACCAGCTGGCGGAAATGGCGGTTGAGCATGATGGCAGGTTTGGTGTGTGGAGTTGTGGCAGTTTTTTTTCCCTGGACGGACAGACTATATGAGAAGACAGATTACGCGATTATTTGAACGACATGACCCGATCATGAGACGTGCACTGACCCCTGCAGAAGCAAGGGTATGGATCCGTCCGACAAATGGGGATCATTCACTTTACCGTCCGGATGAAATAATGAAGGATATTGGTGATTTTACCCATGAATTACCGCTTAAGGCTTCGGCAGTGCTTGTTCCCATCGTTGAACGGGGTGATCAGCTTTCAATTCTGCTGACCAAACGGTCGGCCCATCTGAAAAGCCATAGCGGTCAGGTCAGCTTTCCCGGTGGGCGTTGTGACGATGATGATCTGCATGCGATGGCAACGGCTTTACGTGAAGCAAAAGAGGAAATCAATCTGCCGCAAAGCCATGTTGAGGTGATCGGGGCTATGGAAGATTATGAAACAGTGACCGGCTATAGCGTGTCGCCGGTTGTTGGCTTTGTTAATCCCGATTTCAAAATGATTTTGCAGCAAAGCGAAGTGGAAGAAGTTTTTGAAGTCCCGCTGGACTTTATCCTCAACGAAAAGAACCATACGATTGAAAGCATTCACTGGCGCGGCAAGAAACGATATTATTATGTATTTCCCCATGAACAGTATAAGATATGGGGAGCAACGGCGGCCATGCTGGTCCGCTTTGCCAGACTGGTCAATGAATATGAACAATGTGCCGCTTAATATCGCCGGTGAAAAATGGCTTGAGGATGAAACCCTTGTCCGGCTTATGGCTGTGCTTAATCATGAAGAATTAAGCGCGCGGATTGTCGGCGGCGCAGTTCGCGATGCGCTCTTTAATATTTTCTGGAAACGGGAGCGTAAAATTGGCGATATTGATATTGCCTCCAGATATTCGCCTGAGAAAAATAGGAAAATACTTGAAAAAGCGGGGATATCAGTCATTCCAACGGGCTTGAAACATGGCACCATAACCGCCCGGTTAAACGATAAAAATTTTGAAATCACCACGCTGCGCCGTGATGTCAGCACCGATGGCCGCCATGCGGAGGTAGAATTTACTGACGACTGGCACGAGGATGCCAGACGGCGGGATTTTACTATAAACGCCCTTTATCTTGATATTGACGGTACTATCCATGATCCGCTTGGGGGTTTCAGGGATATAAAAAAGGCGCGGGTCCGTTTCATTGGCAATGCGCGCGAGCGAATAAAGGAAGACGGGCTTAGAATTTTGCGTTTTTTTCGGTTTTCATCAAATTATGATGTGGGTGGAGTTGATGAGGCGGGCATGCTTGCCTGTGTTGAACGCAAAGCAATGATTGCAAAGCTTTCCGGTGAGCGGGTCAGGGACGAATTTGAAAAGCTGCTGTTGTCAAAACAGGTTGTGCAAATCATTCCGGTGATGGCGGCAATTGGTATATTGCGTGAAATTCTGCCGGAATATGAACAATATGACGAACTGTTAAAATATGCCAAACGGCAAAAGAAACTGGGACAAAAGGATTTTATCGGTCGTCTTTCCTGTCTTTTGCCCGGTGATAAGGAGATTATTTCTAAGGCGTCAAAGCGGCTAAGGCTGTCAAACAGGCAGCGTGATCAGCTGATATCCTTTACAGAGCCTTATGAAAATCATGATCTTAGAAAGGAAACCCTGAGACGGGTGCTTTACCAATATGGAAAAGATGTGGTCATCCATAACCTTACCCGGTTGGGTAAGCTTGATCTTAAGACGCTGAGCTATATTGAAGAGTATGAAATTCCGCAACTGCCGATCAGCGGCAAGGAATTGATGGAGCAGGGCTGGAAAGCGGGCCGCGAACTGGGCGGGGAACTTAAGCGTCTGGAAGAAATCTGGATCAAGAATGATTTTAAAATGACCCTGCATTAACAGGCGATTTTCCTATTATTTTTCAAGAAATTCAAGCATGGCTTTGATGCTGTCAGGGTGATCCATAATGGTGGTATGGATGACATTGACCAATTTAAAGTCATGGGGGCAGTCAAGGTGGGTTTCAGAAACCCTGACAATACCGTCATTATCGCCGCTGAGTATCGGGTTATAGCCGATATCATTGCCCATGCCACCGGCGATGACCAATGTCGGAATAGGGGGTTCTGGCAGGTTTTTGATTTTTTTCATGGGTCTGACATCCTGTCCGGACGGGCCACTGATAAACTGATAAAGTTTCAAACGATTAAGAAATTCTGCAATCTGAGCCCCTTTATTCGGGGTGCCCATCATGACTAGCTTATATGCCTTAACGCCGTTCCATTCTTGCGCACGGCTTAATATTTCCCGCACCACCAACCCGCCGAGGCTGTGGGTGACGAAGGAAACTTTTTTGATGCCTTTCAAATTTTCAAGCAGATGGGTGAAATGATCGGCATGCTGCTCAACACTTTCAAAAAGGGTCGCGTAATTAAGCGAATGGGCCGAAAAGCCAGCCTTACGCAGGGCTATTTTTGGTTTATACATAATACCGGCATGGCGACCAAGACCATGGATCATCAGGACCAGATGATCATGGTCGAATTTAGGAGAAAGTTCGTTAAGTTTATGAAAACAGTCATCATAATCGGAAAGCAGAATCCTTTTTCGAAGGCCATCAAGCAAACGGTAACTGCCCGTTTTGACATTTTTCTGAATATGATATTTGCCCTGGAGAATGACATCAGTCCAGACATAATTGCCGCCAATATTGCGGACTTCATTTTTTATCTGTGCTTCAAAACTAGCCCATTCCATCGGGATAAGTTATTTCCATTTTGCATGGGGCGGCAGCGACATCAAAATGGCATCGACATTGCCTCCCGTTTTAAGGCCGAAGGCTGTACCACGATCATAAACAAGATTAAATTCGGCGTATAACCCTCTGTAATATAATAATTCTTCACGCTCTTCGGCGGTCCATTCCTTATTCATATGGCGCCGTACCAGTGCGGGATAAATTTCATTGAAAGTGCGGCCAACATCCTGGGTAAAGGCAAAATCACGCTCCCAGTCGGTCGAAAGCTGGTCATAAAAAATGCCGCCTTCACCACGGGCACGCTTTCTGTGCGGCACATAAAAATAGTCATCACACCATTTTTTATATTTGTCGTAATAATCATCGCCGTGACGGTCACAGCATTTTTTAAGGGCTTTATGAAAATCCTTGGTGTCAAAATGATTGGGGATAGCCGCATTAAGATCGGCCCCACCGCCAAACCAGCCGCGGGTGGTGACAATATGACGGGTATTCATATGAACGGCGGGCACCTTGGGGCTGTGCATATGGGCCACAAGCGAAATACCGCTGGCCCAGAAGCGCGGATCTTTATCGGCACCGGGGATTTGTGCGGCAAATTCCGGTGAAAATTCGCCGTAAACTGTTGAAACATTGACGCCGACTTTTTCAAAAACCCGGCCTTTCATCACCGCCATGGTGCCGCCACCCTTGGCCGGGTCATCCTCACGGTACCATTTTGTGCGCTCAAACCGGCCGGGGTCAAGGTCGGTATAGACTCCGGTAATATCATCTTCTATTTTTTCAAAGCTGTGACAGATCTGGTCTCGCAGGTCTTCAAACCAGTTTTTTGCTTTTTCTTTTTGTTCTTCAGTGCTCATTTTTAATCAGGGTTCCGGAAATTGCATCGTTTGTCTTAAGGATTCACCCAGAACCATAGCGGCTGAAAGGGCAATATTCAATGATCTTGTCCCTTTTGCCATCGGAATTTTAAGCCGGTGATCAGCCCTTGCATGGACGTCGTCCGGAACCCCGGCACTTTCCCGGCCCAGCAGCAGTATATCATCAGACTGAAATGTAAATTCCGTATAGGGAATTGAGGCTTTGGTGGTCAGTAAAACGATGCGGCTTTTGCCAATTTTTTCAAGAAAATCTTCCCATGATTGGTGGCGGATTATCTTGCTCTGGTCGATATAATCCATGCCCGCACGGCGAAAGGATTTTTCCCCGAACGGAAAGCCGCAGGGTTCAATAATATTGACCATAACATCAAGACAGGCGGCCATACGAATGATGGTGCCTGTGTTGGGGGGAATATCCGGCTGGTATAAAGCGATCTGCATAGGAAACTATTAATCGCTCACTCCGGGCGATGCAAGGGCAATATGAGCCGATCTAAGAAGAACATATAAATAAAATTCTTTTTATTGATCAGGATCATTCACTTATGAATGATAAGACGGTATAGTTAATTTTAGTAAGTCCTCTGAAAACAAATATTGAAAGGGATTTAAATGAAAATATTATTGGCATTTTTTAGCGGCATTATCGGTCTTCTTTTTCTGGCTAGCTGTGATTTTGGACCGGAGTCTTCCTATGGTTTTACATTGCCGGAAGGAAATCCGGAGCTGGGAAAGCGTTATTTCGTTGAATTTCGCTGTATCGACTGTCACATGGTTGCCGGAATGGAAGACGAATTGATCGCCCCTGAAGGGATTGAGCCGATTATGGCCGTGCCCCTTGGCGGGACAACAACCCATATTGCCACATATGGAGAGCTGGTCACGTCCATTATCAACCCGTCGCATAAAGTGTCGGATCAATATCGCCTGACCCCGGCAGTTGGAGAAGGCCAGTCAATGATGCGTAATTATAATTCGATTATGACAGTGTCCGAATTGATTGATCTGGTGGCATTCATACAGAACCAGTATGTTCTGCAACCCTATGCACCGACCATTTATCCGGTTTATCAATAGGGGATCATTTGAAATAATTGGCTACTGCCTGATCAGAAAGTATAGGCAGTACCGATTATAAAACTGTAATCAAATTGTCGCTCAATGGCGGGATTTTCGAGAATATCACCGTCAAGAGCGGTGATTTTCGCCAGAAACAATGTGTTCCAGTGATCATCAATGCGATAAACATTGGTCATGCTGGCGGAAAAGTTAAACACGGATGTGGTAATCCGGTATGGTTCCAGTGTGACTTCATTCGGGTTCGCCAGCGATTTCAGGTAGGTTTTATTATCTATTCCCCACAGATAATTGGCCAGTCCCTCACTTTGATAGGTGATTTCCAGTTTGGGAATGAATAAGAATTTTTTCCCTGGCGTCTGATAGGGAAAGCTATAGGACGCGTTAATTTCCATTCCGCCGGACTGGGCGGAAATATCATGAAGCAGACCCAAAGTAATGGTCCCGGCTATGGACTGATAGCCGCCACTGACACCACCATCGAGCGATATTTTACGGCGGCTGTCCCCCGGTCGGATTCGCGGGCTTAGAAATACATCTAGGAAATATCCCCCTTCACGCGGATTATCGACTTTCTTGATATGATAACCGCCCCGCAACCCACGAATGAACAGATTTTTACTGCTGTAATCAACAACCGGGATTGGTGTTACCGAAATTTTTTCACCCTTAAACGGCGAATTGCTGACAACTGTGCCAAACCCGAGCGACCATTTGCCATTTTCATCAAGCAGGAATTTCTTATAATTCCAAAGACCGTTGGAATCCTGTTCATTGACTGTATTCGATTGGCCTTCGCCATCGTTAGAGGGAATGTCCTTTTCTTCGGCAAGGCATATATTTCCGACTAGAAGTGTCGATAAAAGGATCGGTGTCGATATATGGATTTTCAATTTGTCTCCGGCAGTCATGTCAATATGGTGTCAGATGTTTATTAAATTTTTGTTATGTTGGATTAGACAGTAGAAAAATGTTGAAAATGTGGCTTTGGGTTGAGTTGTTAGAGAGCTTTTCTGAAAGTGAGGTTGTACCTTATATCACCGGTCAGCGGATGAAAAGCATTTTCCAGTTTTTTTACGCCGTGATAGGCGCGGCGGGCCGGACCGCCGAAAATCAGCAGATCCCCTGAGTGAAGCGGGATGTTCAGGGGGCGGCCACTGCGGCTATCACCAAATACCTGAAAAATAGCCGATACCCCAAGCGAGACAGAGACAATCGGCTGGCTGAAATCCTGCTCATCCTGATCAATATGGGCGGTGAGACGCACCCCGGGGCGATAACGGTTAATGAAGCAGCTGTCCGCGACAAAGCCGGAAAAACCCGCCTTGGCGGCGGCGTCACTGATAATGGTGCTGATATCCACCGGAATTTCCGGCCAGGCTTTGCCGGAAAGCGGGTCATTATGTTCATAACGATATCCGCGCCGGTCCGAATACCAGCCGCATTTGCCGATACTGGTGCCAGCAACATTTATTTTTTTTCCGCCCGGGGTCACCATATGGCGAAAGGGAATCTCCTTCGCGGCATAGTCCACCACATCCATGAATTTCTGTTCGTCGACATAGCGCTGAAACAGGAAGATGCCGGGGGCAAGTTCCTCCATTTCAGGGGCAATGGTGCGAAAAAGATCATTTTGCATCATGAAGTATAATTCCAACTGTATGACGTGAGCCGGATTTAAGCCGGGCGACGCCGTGACGTAATCTGGCACGATAATAGCCTTTTTTCCCCAGCTTTGGAAATTCATTTACGGCAAAAATGATGGCATCACCGCGCTTCGGTTTTTCAATATGGGCGACAGACTGCATGCGGAGCCGCTGTTCAATCAGAGTAAATTCACCGCCCGCATAATCATCAGGATTGCTTAACATGATCGCGACCTGATAGGGGAAGTGGATGTCCCCGTATAGGTCCTGATGCAGGGTATTATAATCGCCTTGCGCGTATTTTAGGATCAACGGAGTCGGGCGGCGCTGGCCGGACCCATGACAAAGGGCAAGATAATCGTCATATTTTTCCGGATATTCTGGACTTAATTTCAGGCGCCTCGCCCATTCATTGGCAACCGGGCGCAGGTTTTTATAAAAATACTGCCGTAAATTCTGAATGATTGCGGGCAGGGGATAAGCATAATATTTATATTCGCCGCGGCCAAAATTATAGCGTTCCATAGTGATGGTGCTGCGGTAAATATTATCATCATAAGCGGCGATCAGTTTGTCGCAGGATTCTGAGCTTAAGACATTGGCGACTTTGGTGTAGCCGTTTGCCAGCAGGTCTTCCTGAATAGCGGGCCAGTTTAATTCCACTTGCATGTTTTTGCGATCCTTCCTAGAGTTTGATAAGCTATAGCGATCGGGCGAGGGCGCGGCTATCCGAATATTGTCAGGTTAAAAAGGAATAAAATATGAATTTAAAACAGGTGACGCTTATTTGTGGTTTATCGGCGGTCCTTTCGGCCTGTGGTCAGGGGGATACGCCGGAAATTGCCTGCGAAGCGGCGGATCTTGTCCTTCATAATACGAAAATTTATACGGCGGATGATGATAACTGGACGGCGGAGGCGGTTGCCGTATTAGGCGATAAAATTATTTTTGTCGGCAGTGAAGCGGACGCAGGTAAATATATGTGCGGCACGGCCCGGGTCATGGATATGGCGGGCAAAACCGTTTTTGCCGGCTTTACCGACAGTCATCAGCATCTGGAACAGATTGGTGAGCGGGATAAGACATTAAGCCTTTTTGGTATCCCGACACTAAAAGATACGGTGACGGCGATTAAGGGTTTTGCTGATACGGTACCGGATGGCCAGTGGGTTGAGGGGCGTGGCTGGATTGAACGGGAATGGAGCGACGAGGAGCGTTTCCTGAATAAACATGACGTTGACTCGTTTACCGCGGATAAGCCGCTTTATATTCCGCGGGCGGACGGTGTTTCGGCGCTGGTTAATTCAAAAGCACTAGAGATCGCCGGAATTACCAAGGATACACCGGACCCTGACGGCGGTAAATTTGAGCGGGAAGCGGACGGCACACCGACCGGTTATATTCTTGCCAATGCGTTGAATATATTTACAGACATTATTCCGCCCAAAACGAAAGATTATAAAAAAGACAGCCTGCTGCGCGGCTTTAAAACCAATGCGTCAATGGGATGGACCCAGACCCAGGATGCGGGGATGGCCTATGATGTTGTTGAAATATTAAAAGAAATCCATGATGAAGGGACTATGGCCACCCGCGTTTATGTAGCGGTTCCGGTGGCGCAGGCAGCGGAAATATTAAAGCGCGGCCGCGAAAAAACGGCCGATGATATGGTCGATATTCGCGGGATCAAGGTTTATATCGATGGCACATTGGGATCGCGCGGTGCGGCACTGATTGATAATTATTCTGATGCCGATCATAACGGTTTTATGAACCGGACAAGCAAGGAAGAACTGGAACCGATTTTGCGTGAAGCGATCAGAAAAGGTATTCAGGTTGAAACCCATGTGATTGGCGATCGGGCCGTTCGCTCCCTGCTGGACTGGTATGAGGCAGCCTATAATGACGTGCCCAAATCCGAATGGGCGGTTGATGATGTCAGATGGCGGCTTGAACATGCGCAGATCATCACGCCCGAAGACCAGCAGCGCTTTGTCGATTTAAAAGTAATCCCGTCGATGCAGCCAAGCCATGCGATTGGCGATCTTAACTTTGCCCCGGCGCGGCTGGGGCCGGTGCGGCTTACCTATTCCTATCCGTGGGAACAACTGGTTGAAAAGGGGCTTGTGATCCTGGGTGGGACCGATGCCCCGGTTGAGCTGGGTGACCCGCGTATTGAATTTTATGCCGCGGTTGCCCGTAAGCGCCTTGACGGGACAAGTGGCGAGGGCTGGCATCATGAACTGGCGGTCAGCCGGGAAACGGCACTCAAAATGTTTACGATCTGGCCCGCTTATGGTGCCTTCCAGGAAAATCTGCGTGGGTCGGTTGAAGTTGGCAAATATGCGGATTTCACAGTCTTTGACCGGGATTTGATGACCGTGCCGGAAGCGGATATATTAACAAGCGAAAATTTAATGACCATTGTCGGGGGTAAAATCACCTATGAAAAACCCAATTTTTAGAAACAGCCTGATCCTTATTTTTGTTGTCGCTCTGGCGATTTATGTCGGCTTTTTTTACCGAAAGGCGGGCGGGCAGGATAAGATGGCGGCGGATCTTGTTATCCATAACGCGGCCATCTATACCGCCGATGATGATAACCCCACGGCGGAAGCGGTCGCGATCAAAGGCGATAAGATCATATTTGTTGGCAATAACGCCGATGCGCAAGGTTATATTGGCGAAAGTACAAAAGCATATGACATGGCGGGAAATATGGTGCTTCCCGGGCTGACCGATGCCCATACCCATATCCGATGGGTCGGGCAGCGCGAAACCGGCCTTAATTTGCAAGGGATAGATGATCTTACCGAAACGGTCCAAAAAATTAAGGACTATGCCGATAATGTCCCGGACGGTGAATGGATTGTCGGGGTCGGCTGGATCGAAAAGAAATGGAAGGAAAACCGCTTTTTAAATAAAGACGACCTTGACCCGTTCAGTGCCAATAAACCGATTGTTGCAAACCGGGCGGGGGAGCATTCCATTGTTGCCAATTCAAAGGCAATGGAACTTTCAGGAATCACCCGGGAAACACCGGACCCTCCTGGTGGTCAAATCCTTCGTGATGAAAATGGTGACCCGACAGGGATGTTTGTCGATAATGCCATGGCGCTGATCAGAAACCATATCCCGGCGCCAAGAAGAGAAAAAAATAAACGCTCGCTTCAGGCGGGCGTTGATTTCATGGCGCGGATGGGCTGGGCCGAGGTTCAGGAAGCCGGCGGTAGTTATGATGATCTGGCGCTGCTTAAGGAAATGCATGAGGAAGGTAATTTGAATGTGCGGGTATATTACGCCATGCTTTGGGGTGAGGAAGCCTATAAACTTCTGGAACGTGGCCGCGAGAAAACACCCGATGATATGATTGACGTGCGCGGGATTAAATATTTTGCCGACGGGGCGCTGGGCTCGCGCGGCGCAGCGCTGCTAGCGCCATATGATGATGTACCAAACAGCAAAGGTTCAGTGCTGATTGACCCGGCTGAGGCGCTGCCGGTGATGGAAGCGGCCTTAAGAAAAGGCATTCAGATCGAAACCCATGCCATTGGTGATTATGCCAACCGTTTTACCCTTGATCTTTATGAGCAGGCGTTTAAAGCGGTACCAAAGTCAGAACGGGTGGACGCGGACCCGCGCTGGCGCATTGAACATGCACAGATTATCGACCCGGCCGATCAGAAACGATACAAAGATCTTGATATACTCGCCGTGGTGGAAGCATCGACGGTCAAGGGCGATTTATATTTTGCCCCGGCGCGGATCGGCTCGGAACGGCTTAAAAATGCCTATCTCTGGAAGTCACTGATTGATCAGGGTATCCGTTTTTCCGCCGGGACCGATGCTCCGGTTGAAGTGGGTGACCCGCGGGTCGAATTTTTCTCGCTGGTGCAACGCACCGATTTTAACGGCTTTTATAATGATGACTGGCATGTGGAAGAAAAACTGAGCCATTATCAGGCGCTTAAGACAATGACATTGTGGGCTTCCCGCGCCGCCTTTCAGGAAGATATGCGCGGCAGTATCGAGGTCGGCAAAAAAGCCGACTTAAGTATTTTCGATAAAGACTGGATGAAAATAAAGCCCATTGAAATTATGGACAGTGAAACGGTTATGACCATTGTTGACGGCAAGGTGCGCTATCAACGCTGACCCCGCCGTCAGGGTCATTACCCATTTATCTGTCCAGTATCAGCAGGTTATCAATAACGCCTTTTGTATTGACGCTTTTAAGCTCATGACATAGGTCGGAACTGACCCGTTTACGAAACAGGCTGAATTTATCGGATTTAACAACATCAACGGGATTATCAAACTGAAATGTATAGCGCTTGATATTCGGCATTTTTGACATATGAACCGAATGGACATGACCACTAAAGGCATGACCAAGATAGGTTCCCGAAATTTTGTCACCGATTTCGGGCCAGGATGGTTCCTCCGGCTCCAGTTTAGAACAAAGCACGTTCCAGTCACGGTAGCCGTGCTGATTGGCGATCGCCTCCAGCGCAAGGCTGTGACCGATTTCAATATTTTTGGATGCAAGGAATTTTCGCAGGCGTGTCGCCTGCTGCTTCAGGTTTGAAGCGGTGAGGTCTTGATTAATCATTTTTGTCTCCATTCTTTAAGGACAAAATCGACAGGGCCCGCTTTGCTGTGAAGTCCAAAATGGATCAACAATTTAATTTAAAGGGATTTCACCATGGCATTCGCCGCGGGCGGCAGGTATCCCAAACCGTGGGCATTCTTTAATCCCGGCCGACATTGAAGTCAAGCAAGGAATAAAATTTATATGATCGCAACTATCGGAACGATGGGAAATTGAATTTCCGTAAAATGGGTTTATTATTAACCTATATGGAGCATTCCAATGACCGAAGAACAGTATTTAGATGCAATAAAGGCCAGAGATAAATCATTCGACGGCAGATTTTATTATGGTGTGATTACCACGGGGGTTTATTGTAAACCGTCCTGTCCATCCCGCCCGGCGCTACGGGAAAATATGCGGTTTTTTGATACACCCGATGATGCGGAAAAACAGGGCCTTCGCCCATGCAAAAAATGTAACCCGCGGGATATTAACCCGCTGGCACGCATTGCCGATTATATTGAAAAGCACGCGGACGAGAAAATAACCCTTGATCGATTGGCCGAAATTTCAAACCTAAGCCCCCATCATATCCAGCGGAAATTTAAAGCCGCTTATGGTGTCAGCCCCAAGGAATATCAAAACGGGCTTCGGCTTAATCATTTTAAATCGGCGCTCAGGAGCGGGGATGATATCAGCGGCGCCATATATGAAGCGGGCTACGGATCATCAAGCCGGATATATGAACAGATTGACGGCCGTATCGGCATGACCCCCGCCGCATACCGCTCCGGCGGACGGGGCGAGGAAATATCATACGCAATCCGCGACTGTTCGCTTGGCCTGATCATTATGGCGGCGACTGACCGCGGTGTTTGTATGATCCATTTCGGGGATAGTGTAGAGGGATTAGAGGATGAGTTAAGGCGCGAATATCCCCATGCGGTGCTGAAAAAAACGCCCAAAAGCAGTGATGATCATTTAAACGACTGGATTGAGGCGTTCGAGCGCCATATCAGTTTCGGGGCAAAACGGCCGGATATCCCGCTTCATTTAAACGGAACTGCCTTTCAGATTAAAGTCTGGCGCTTTTTAATGAGCGTAAAACCGGGGGAGGTCTTGAGTTATAAGGAACAGGCCGAGCGCATGGGTATTCCCAAAGCGGTGCGGGCCGTGGCCTCCGCCAATGCCAGAAACAATATCGGCGTGCTGGTGCCGTGTCACCGGATCCTTCGTGGGGACGGCAGCCTTGGGGGTTTTCGCTGGGGGCTTGACCGCAAACGCGCGCTGATTGACCAGGAACGCCAGCAGGCAGGGTAGGTTATCAACCCATCCCAGCCACTCTCCGGCTTGGCCGGATAGTGCAGACTGTCATTTTGTCGAAAAATTTATATATAATTTTGGAGGCTATAATGACTTTTTGTGGTTTATAGTATATTTCTCACAATATTTAAAAAGTGATCTAGTATTAAAAGCTGAAATTGGAAAATTAGTATGTTTGAGTTAGAAGAATTTGAAAATGATAATCAGATATTCCATTTTGAAGTTGAAGAATGGAGACGATATAAGCTGGATAATGATAATGTTTTGCAAATAAGTATAAAGTATGATTTTAGAGGCGATTATTCCATTCCTTATCAAACATTAAAAGCGACAGGTGCAGATATGGATTTGTATGATCCAAATTGGCATCAAATGGAAGAAGAATTGTCAAATTTAGATTGGCTCAATCTAAAAGGTGTAAAATTTATTATATTCATAATAAAAAATGATTTGCAGGATTGGGATCGTCACTTCGCTGATTTTCATGGATTGCTTGTATATTTTACATCAATTGCAAATTCTTGGAAAGTAAGAGGTATTCATATTAAAGTTTTTTTCAGCCATAACCATTCATTTTTTGAAGAGTTGAAAATTATTGAAGCCAAGAAAAAAAAGCTTTTATCTTCAGCTAATAAGTAAAAAATAATAAGAAGCTGAATTTATGTTTCCTGTCCCCTTAGAAATCAAGGGGGGCGTTGTCGATCACTTCCTTCATGACAAAAAATGTGCGGGTCTGGCGCACACCGGGCAGGCCGAGAAGCTTATTGCCATGCATTCTGCTGAAATCCTTTAAATCCCGCACCCGTATTTTGAGTAAATAATCAAAATCCCCCGCCGTCAGGTGACAGTCAAGCACAAAGGGAAGCTTAAGGACCGCGGCTTCAAAATCATGGAAGCTTTCCTTGGTTGAACGGTCCAGCACCACCCCGACCATAAAAAGGGCGCCATGCCCCACTTTTTCCGGGTCAACGGCGGCGCGGACCGATGTAATCAAACCGTCATCAAAAAGTCGCTGGGTGCGGCGGTGACAGGTGGCGGGGGACACATTGACCATTTCGGCAAGCTCGGCATTATTCAGCCGCCCGTCCCGTTGCAGGGCGCGGAGAATCTTAAGATCGGTTTTATCAAGATTTTGCATGATGAAAGAAGCTTTCAATAAATCATAAAAAAATGAACATTATAATAATAAAAACATCAATTTATTGTCAATAATTGATAAAAACTGTTAAAAATTAGAGAGCACATTTCATTATTAATTTGCTATGATCATTGCAGATTTAATTTAAAGGAATATCCCCATGCTTGAGAAATTTGAACGATACCCGCTGACCTTTGGCCCGACACCGATTGAGGAACTTAAATCATTAAGCACCCATCTGGGCGGCGATGTGGCGGTTTATGCCAAACGGGAAGACTGCAACAGCGGGCTTGCCTTTGGCGGTAATAAAATCCGCAAACTGGAATATATTGTGCCGGATGCCATTGCCTCTGGCGCGGATACGCTGGTATCGATCGGCGGGGTTCAGTCAAACCATACGCGTCAGGTGGCGGCGGTTGCGGCCAAGATCGGTTTTAAATGCCGACTGGTTCAGGAAAGCTGGGTTCCCCATGAAGATGTGGTTTATGACCGGGTCGGTAATATCCTGATGTCGCGGGTGATGGGTGCCGATGTTGAAATGGTCGATGAAGGCTTTGATATCGGTATCCGGGAAAGCTGGGAAAATGCGCTGAAAGATGTGGAAGCCAAGGGTGGAAAGCCATACCCGATCCCGGCCGGGGCATCGGTTCATAAATATGGCGGTCTGGGTTTTGTCGGCTTTGCAGAAGAAGTCCGGGCGCAGGAAGCGGAGCTTGGCTTTAAATTTGATTATATTGTTGTCTGCACCGTGACCGGATCAACCCATGCGGGGATGCTTGTGGGCTTTGCCGCTGATGGTCGCGAGCGTAAAGTCATCGGCATCGATGCCAGTGGCACCCCGGCCCAGACCAAGGCACAGGTGCTTGATATCGCCCAGAAAACGGCAAAACTGGTCGAGCTGGATACGGACCTGGTCGAGGACGATGTGGTGCTGATTGAGGATTATGCCTATCCCGCTTATGGTGTGCCGTCGGAAGAAACCAAGGACGCGATCCGCCTTTGTGCGCGGCTTGAGGGCATGATGACTGACCCGGTTTATGAAGGAAAATCGATGCAGGGGCTTATTGATCTGGTCAAGCGCGGTTATTTCCCGAAGGGCTCAAAAATACTTTATGCCCATCTTGGCGGTGTACCGGCCATTAACGGTTATGGCTATGCTTTCCGGAACGGGTAAAATTCACATATGGTCACATTTTATTGATGCCGATATGGCTAGGCAATTGACCATGGATAAGGTACACTTATTCCCAGAGAGAGAATTATGGGAGGGACTGTTATGGTTGATGTCAAGCCAATCGGCAAAAATGAATATGATGACTGGTACCGGCTTTGGCAGGGCTATCTGAAATTTTATAATGCCAGCCTTTCTGATGATATTTCAAAGAATAACTGGCGCCGCTTTCATGATGCGGCGGAACCGGTCTATGCGCTAGGCGCGTACCGCGAAGGGACGCTGGTCGGCTTTGTCCATTATCTATTCCACCGGACAAACTGGTCCTTGAATGACGGCTGTTATCTGCAGGATTTATATGCCGCCCCGGCAGCCCGCGGTACCGGGGTTGGCCGCGCCCTTATTGAAGCGGTCTATGATGCGGCAAAGAAAAATAAATCGGCCACCGTTTACTGGCTGACCCAGGAAGATAATAAAACAGCCCGGCTTCTATATAACCGGATCGGCGGGGTATCCGGTTTTGTCCATTATGAAAAGCTGCTTTAAAATCAGGCAACTTTACGGTCAGGGGGCAGGTGAATGCTGGCGGTTGTGCCGACATTAAGCTGGCTGCTCAGCTCAAACTTTCCGCCATGAAGTTCGACCAGATGTTTGACGATCGGCAGGCCAAGACCGGTGCCTTCCTCGTTAACCTGATGATCATTATGGCATTGTTCAAACGGCTTTAGGACCTCTTCAATGCGGTCGGGCGGAATGCCGATGCCGCTGTCGCTGATTTTAAGGTCTATCCCCCTGTTATCATTGGCGATTGAGCATTTGATCCGGCTGTTCTGATGGGAAAATTTAATGGCATTCGAGAGCAGATTTATAATACAGCGGCGCAGGGCATGGGTGTCCCCGATCATATTAATGGTAATGCCATTGTCATAATCGATATTGATTTTTTTCAATGAAGCCTGCGGCTCAACAATCTTAAGCGCATCGTAAATACAGTCATTAAGCGAGAAGGCTTCTTCCTTTAAAATCCATTTGCCGCTTTCAATTTTTGAAAGATCAAGGATATCATTCACCACAGTGGCGAGATGATCGCCGCTTTTCTTGATGTCGTTTATATATTCCTTGTGTTTCGGGTTTTCAATTTCACCGCCAAGTCCGGCCAGCATGGCGTCGGAAAAGCCGATGATGGCGTTAAGCGGGGTTCTGATCTCGTGGCTCATATTGGCGAGGAAGGTTGACTTGGCTTTGTTGGCCTCTTCCGCTTTTGCATGTGCGTCCTGCAGTTTTTTATTCCAGATAATAAAAAACACCACGATCAGGGAGGCTATAATAAATATTTTCCAGATCAGGTCATAATCCACGGTCGGGGCGGCGGTCATTCCAAGCCAGTTTCTTGAAATTTCGGTTCGTTCCTGAACGGAAATTGACTGCAATGCTTTTTGCATGGCACTTGCGAGCAAAGGCAGATCGGCGCGAATACCAATGGCATTATCATTTCTGAAATCTGTTTCACCAACGATGGTCATATTTGTCAGCGCCTCGGCCGAAATATAATAAGTGGCAAGCGGCATACTGCCAATATAGGCGTCGGCCCCGCCATTGGCGACAAGGCGCAGGGCATCGGGGATGCTCGGGGTTTCGATGACCTCAATATCCGGATAGCGGCTTTTGACCAATGCCGTGTTGGCAAAACCCTTTACAAGGGCCACGGAATGCCCGCCAAGCGCATCCATATTGCGGTAGATCGGTTCATCATCGCGGGCAAAAATCATATATGAGACATTAAAATATGGATCGGTGAAATTTAAATATTGCCGTCTTTCCTCGGTCGCGGAAAGCAGGGTAATAATATCGGCCTCACCCTTTTTGATCTGTTCCATACCATCCGCGAAGGTTGGGTTGCCGATCCATTGGAATGTGACGTTAAGCTTTTCGGCGATTTTATCAAGATAAGCCCCGGTGACCCCTTCAATTTCGCCCTTTGAATTGACAAATTCCAGCGGGATTTGCGATGGGTCAACCGCCGTATTGATGACTTTATGGTTCGAAAGCCAGGCTCTTTCCTCTGCCGTCAGGTCAAGAACATCACTGGTCAAAATGGCCCGGTTGCTTTGCCATTTTTCTGATATCTCCATAAATTCAGGGTCGCTGACGGCGGTCATGCCTTTTTTCAGAATATCAATCAGGATATCATTTTTTTTAAGCGCCCCGAAACGGTGATCAAGGGTGTTGGCGTCCAGTACATAATCCGGACCGATCACTTCAAGATCAGGAATAAAGTTCTGCAAAATAGAATAATTGATAGAGACAATATTGCCGGTGAAAATATCAATCTTGGAGGCTGACAACGCTTTTAAGGCATCGGTCAGAGTGTCAAATTCAACATAGGTCAGCCCGGGATATTTATTACGGTAGGCATAGCTCAGCACATAGCCGCGGATCAGGCCGATGCGCTTGCCCTTCAAATCATCAATATTGTTAAGATGCGCTGTCCCGGCACGGCCCATATTAACAACGGGAATTCTTAAATAGGGCTGCGTAAAGGAAATATACGCTTCCCGTTCTGCGTCCTTAAGGGCACTGTGGATTAAATCGATTTCCCCGGCGCGGAACAATTGCATCATGTTTGTCCAGCTGCCCGGAGCGGCAAATTTTACTTTTAAGCCGACCTTGGATGCGATCAGTTGAAGATATTCCGCTGCAATGCCCTGTACCTTGCCACCGCGGGTCAGGGAAAAGGGTGCTGAATCCTCCGGATTGGCGGCGGTGATAACCGGGTGGGCCTTGATCCAGGCCTGTTCCTCAGGGCTGAGTGCGGGGATTTCAAAAGGGTTTTGGGCATCAGCCGGCAGGATGAGCAGAAACGTCAGCAAAACGGCAATGATGAGGGATAATCCATATCCAGTGTGCCCCCCAGCAAATCGTTTCTTTACGGCCACTTTTTAAGTAATCCTGACGTTTAGCAGTTCAAAATAATTCTGAGCTTAAAAAAATAAATTAAATAGGTTAATTTTCAATTAGCCGCAAGCCTGTTTTCAGCCATTTTCAAGGTTTATGGCTAAATTTCTGCTAACTATTTATTCTTTGTCAGAGTTTTTGTTCAATTCATAATTCCGGAGGGGGTAATTTTCTAACTACAGGAAAAAAATCTATATTATTTACATTTTCTCTATGGTCATTTAACCTCAAAACTAAGAATTGCTTTTTTGGGGAATATTTTGACTCATTTAGTCTTTGATCTAATTGCAGCACTTACTAGTATTATTGCAGGATATGGAGTTTACCACTTTTATCTTAGAAATGCGATAGAAAGAACGGTTAGCAGGCTTACTCCTTTTTATTTTTTAGCCTTAAGTGTGGGAAGCATAGGTGGTGCTTATATTTTAGGGACGGCAAATTTATACCTTTCCGGCGAATTTCTGATCGGACGGAGTATACTAGGGGCACTGTTCGGTGCAATAATTACAATTGAAATCTATAAAATTTTCAAACACATAAAAGGTTCAACAGGCTATATGTATGTTGTGCCTTTTACAGTAATTGTTATTATCGGTCGTTTAGGGTGTTTTTATGCAGGGCTTGACGATCATACATATGGAATTATAACAAATGTGTCATGGGCAGTAGATTTTGGTGATGGAATTCAACGTCATCCCGTACAGCTTTATGAGAGCTTTTCCATGTTCTGCTTTTTGATTATTAGTTTGCTTCTATTTAAATATCAAACTCAATTCTTCATAGCGAACGGCTTTTACCTTTGCACCGGGTTTTATGCCGCACAACGTTTTTTCTGGGAATTTTTAAAACCATATTCAACATGGATCGGTGGATTGAATATATTTCAAGTCGCCTGTTTAATTCTTATTATTTATAGTTTAGTGATGATCGGCAAAGTAAAAAATGGATACTTTACGTAAGCAAATACCTTATATATTTTACGGTGAGACTACTTCAATGTGTGAAGAATGTCTTGACCTTGTTCCTGCAAAAATACTTATTGAGGGGGAAGATGTTTATTACCAAAAACGCTGCCGCACTCACGGGGTTCAGAAAACTAAAGTATCTTCTGATGCGACTTATTTTAAAAGCACAAAAGAGTATATTAAACCTGGCGATCGTCCATTAAAATATCAGGCAAAAACGGAGTATGGGTGCCCGCTTGACTGTGGATTATGCCCGGATCACGAACAACATAGTTGTGTGGCACTAATTGAAATCAATGAAGAATGTAATTTGACCTGTCCGGTCTGTTTTGCTGGGTCATCGCCAACTAAAACGACGAACTTAAGCTTAGAAACAATTGAGGCAATGCTTGATACCCTTGTTTCAAGTGAGGGGGAACCTGATGTGTTACAAATTAGTGGCGGCGAGCCGACGATACACCCTCAAATTCTTGAAATACTTGCGCTGGCAAAATCAAAACCAATTCGCCATCTGATGGTAAATACCAATGGGCTAAGGATAGCGCAGGATAAAAAATTTGTGGAAGAACTGGTCAAATTCTCCCCCGGATTTGAGATATATTTACAGTTTGATAGTTTGGAAAAAGAAGCCCTGCAAAATCTTCGCGGTGCTGACCTTCGCCGCATTCGTTCACAGGCGCTTCAGAACCTTGAAGAAGCGGGGCTATCAACTTCACTGGTGATGACGGTTAAAAAGGGGGTCAATGACCATGAAATTGGCAAAATAATTGATTATGCCCTAAAATTCAAATGTGTACGGGGTATAACGTTTCAACCGATACAGGATGTAGGACGAAACGAAGGATTTAACAAAAATAATGACCGCTTTTTATTAAGCGACGTCAGACGTTCAATATATGAACAATCATCAAAGTTTGAAGCAGATGATATTATTCCTTTACCCTGCAATCCTGAGAGTATTGCCATCGGGTATGCGCTACGTTCCGGGGATAAAATTACGCCGGTAACATCCATGTTTCCGAAAGAAGAAATGATAAAAACACTGCCAAATGCCGTTTCATTCGAAAAACAGCCCGATTTAAGACAGAAAGTCATTGATCTTTTTTCCATGTCCAGTGGTGATGTAAATACGGCAGAACGCATGGAAAGTCTGCTCTGTTGCCTGCCAAAAGTTCCGGCGATCGAGAATTTAAGTTATGAAAATATTTTTCGGATTTCTGTTGTCCAATTTTTGGACCGTTATAATTTCTGTGTAGGCAATGTAAAAAGATCATGTATCCATTTTGTAACCAGGGAAGGTCAGATTATCCCGTTTGATACATACAATTTATTATACAGAAATGGTGAGGTAGAAAAGTTGAGAGAAAAAATTAAATCTTGAATATTGGGGATGTTTTAAAATGACACGTGAAAAATTTGAGGAATATTTCAAAATTATCATATTAGTGCTTTTTACAGCATTTGCAGGATTGTGTACCAGAGCATTTTATGTAGATGAAGGGCTGGGTCATGCATTGGCAATGTTGTGGGGTTATCCAATAATTTTTGTAGGAACTGTTTGGACGTTTTGGTCGATAATAAAATTAATAAATTTTGATAGAAAAGACGATGAAGAATAGCAAGTTAAGGGGAGCATAAAATGACGTTGAGTAAATTTTTTGCCTATTTATTTTTGATATTGGGGATTGCCATGCTGTTTTTTTGTGGAGGATGCACTCTACTTTTTTTGATATCCATGATTTTTTCCTCTGATGAATATTTGAATTTAGGGATAATCATTGTCATTGGCGGTATTCCAACATTTATGGGTTATATCTTTTATGTAATTGGCTCTCACCTGAAGAAAAATGAGCAATCTTAATCAACCGCTACCTCCCTTAAGCCAGACGCCGTTATCATGATAAACGACGCCGCCGTTGGGGGCGGCGACTTCGGCACTGACCAGCTGGTTTATGCCCTTGCCGCCATTAAAGGCGGCATTCTGCCAGATGCCTTCGGCGACCAGCACGCCGGGTTTGGCACCATCCACGATTTTGGCAAATAACGTAACCTCACCCAGTCTATTACCGATTGAGACGGGGTCACCATCATTAACGCCGTGTTTTTCGGCGTCGGATGCGTGAATTTGCAGTGTCGGGCGTATTTCCCGTTTTAATGAGCTAGGTGTGTTGTTAAAGCTGGTGTTGAGGAAATTCCGCGATGGCGGGGTCACCAGCCGATATGGATGATCATCATCAACACCGCCGGGCGCGACATAATGATCGGGCAGGGCGGGAAGCTCGCCCCCGCGCGGGCCGATAGTTTCCCAGCCCGGCTTAAAGCGGAATTTGCCATCGGGGAAATTAAAGCCATTCAGAAAATGATGATTTTCAAAGCTTTCCGCACAGTCATGAAAATGCTTTTGCCGCATGTCCTCAAGGGACGGATAACCCGATTTTTCAAAAGTCTCGGCAATAATGTCATTGGCGGTCATTGAAAATCCGCGGTGCTTGGCGCCAAGCCGTGCTGCCAAAGCACAGATCACATCATGATTTGAACGGCTTTGCCCCACCGGATTAATGATTTTGGGGCCATAATGAAGGAAAGTATGACCGCCGCCTTTATAAAAATCATCATGCTCGACAAAGGTGGTGGCGGGCAGGACAATATCGGCCATCATCGCGGTTTCGGTCATGAACTGTTCATGGACGCATAAAAACAGATCCTCACGGGCAAAACCCGCCCGTACCTTATTCTGTTCCGGGGCGATCGCCATCGGGTTGGTGCCCTGTATGATCATGGCGGTGATCGGCGGGCCGTCGCCAAGGTCGGTTTTATCGCCGGTCAGGGCCGGACCGACCCGGGAATGATCAATGGAGCGAGTATTTTTTCGTTTATTTTCAAGACCCTGAATAAGGGTTTTATCAATATGATAAATACCGCCGCTGGCAAAAAATATGCCTGAACCCGGCACCTTCCATTTACCCGCCACCACGGGGATGGAGGATACCGCATGAACATTGACCGCACCATTGCGGCATCGCGACAGGCCAAAACCCAGCCGGATATAGGCCCTTTCCGTTTTAAAATAAAGTTGGGCCAGATTTTCAATTTCTTCTGCCCTTAGCCCGGTGATATCCGCCGCCCATTCGGGCGTTTTGGTGGCGAGATGTGCTTCCAGTTCCCCCGGCACATCGGTATATTTTTTCATATAATCCCGGTCGGCATAACCATCGCGAAAGGCAATATGCATCATGGCGCAGGCAAGGGCACCATCGGTACCCGGACGTAAGGAAATATGGATATCGGCGGTTTTTGCGGTCGGGTTCTCATAGGGATCAACAACGATCACTTTGGCACCACGGTTCTTTTTCGCCCGCGCAACATGGGTCATGACATTGACCTGGGTTGAGACGGCATTGGTGCCCCAGATGATGATCAAATCCGCTTCGGCCATTTCGCGGGGGTCGGGGCCGATTTTGCGGCCAAACCCGGCCAGCCAGCCGGTATTCACGAGCCCGCCGCAGGTGGTTGAGCGCATGATGGAATAACCCATTTCATGACGAAGTCGTTCAAGCCCGCCTTCCTGCACTAGCCCCATGGTGCCACCATAGCTATAGGGCCAGACGGTTTCGGGGCCGTGCTTTTCTGCGGCTTTTTTGAAAGCGTCGGCGACAGTATCAAGCGCCTCATCCCACGAAATTTCGGCAAATTCCCCTGATCCCTTGGGCCCGGTGCGCTTTAAAGGAACGGTCAGGCGTTCGGGATGGTGGGTGCGTTCAGCGTATCTTGCCACTTTGGCGCAGATCACCCCGGCGGTATAGGGATTATCCGGGTTGCCATTCACGCGACCGATGGTGTTATCATCAAGTTTTTCGACCACAAGCGCGCAGGTGGACGGACAATCATGGGGACAGGCGCTATAATGAATTTCAGGTTTCATAATTTACTTCACATGCTCCCTTAACCAGCGGCGGACGGTGCCGATGACAAAATCCTTCTGCTCGCCCAGTGTGGCATGACCGGCACCGGGCACCACGACATTGGTGGCGTCCTTGACCATGGCGGCATATTTCGCGCATGATTTGGGTGCCGCTTCATCAAATTCACCGCACATCATCAGCACGGGAACTTTTACCGTATTCAGTTTCGGGCTGATGTCATAATTTTCCAGTGTGCCGTTGGCGGTAAATTCGCTAGGTCCCCACATGGTCATATACATATCACGGTTGCCGGGGGCGCCATTATCCCGAAAGCCATAATCAACGCAGTCATTATGGCACATATGTTCATCATAAAAGGCGGCCTCCGCAGCGCGGTATTCGGTATTATCAAAGGTGCCGGCCGCTTCATTTCGTTCAATTGCGGTGCGGTAATTTTCCGGCAATTGGCGGATCCATTCACGGTTATCGGCGACCCACTGCGGCGTGCTGATCAGCGGGCTGCTGAAAATGGCGGCAACCAGCCCCTTTTCATTTTTAACCGCATATTCGGCGCTTAACGTCCCGCCCCAGCTGTGCCCGGCGATGATCACTTTATCCAGTCCCAGTGCTTTTCTGATGCTGCTGATTTCGCTGACGAAATGCTCAACCGTCCAAAGGCTTTGGTCATTCGGATCATCGACAAATTTGGCCGACATCCCGGTGCCGAGCTGATCATAAAGAATGACGGGGTAAGTATCCGACAGCTCAACATAGGGCATAAGGCCCCGGTGGGTGCCGCCCGGGCCGCCATGCATGACGATAATGGCAGGCGTTTTGCCCAGATGTTCAAGCCCGTTAAGCCGGTACCATATTTTGCCGCCCTCAACATCGATAAAGCCCGACTGGTCCGGGTCCTGATGGGCCAGCGCCGGGCTGACGGCGGTGAAGAGAATAATCAGCAACAGGTGAATAATTTTCATGACAAGGTCCGGTTTTTTTGGTTAAGTGAACTCATTAACAGTTTAAGTACAAATTCAGTTTTATTGCAAGAGTGAGTGAGATAATGACAAAAAAATTTACCCATCGTTTGGCACAAATGTCCGATGTTGAGGATATAAAGGCGTTGATGGCGGCGGCCATTTATGAATTACAGAAAAATTATTTAACCAAGGAACAGCTTGAAATCGCCGGGCAGTTTATGGGGGTTGATACAAGGCTTATTGAAGACCAGACCTATTTTTTAATCCTGCATGGGGAGGGAACGGACGAGGAAACCATCGTCGGTTGCGGCGGATGGGGCAAGCGAAAAACCCTTTATGGCGGTAACCATAGCCCGGGGCGGAGCGATGAACTGCTGGACCCGGCCACCGACCGCGCTCGCATCCGCGCCATGTATTGCCACCCCGACTGGGCCAGAAACGGCATCGGCCGCTATATTATGGGGATTTGTGAGCAGGCGGCGCGGGACGCCGGCTTTAGTAAAATGATTTTGGGTTCAACCCTAGCCGGGCAGCCGCTTTATGAATCATGTGGTTATAAAGTGATCGAAAGCGGGGTGGACACTGCACCGTCCGGGGTGACCGTCCCGGTCCTGACCATGACGAAAGATTTTTAAATCTAAGGAATAAAAATTGATACATCATACAAACAGCACCATTCACCTGACGGATATTGTTTTTCCCAGAAACACCAACCATCATGAAACGCTGTTTGGCGGGGCGGCGCTTGGCTATATGGACAAGGTCGCCTTTATCGCCGCGACCCGTTACGGGCGGCGAAGCTTTGTCACCGCGTCCTGCGACAAGGTTGATTTTGTAAAACCCGCCTATAAGGGCAATATCATTGATTTTGCCGCCAAAGTGATCCATGCGGGCAATAGATCATTACAGGTTGAGGTGATCATGCAGGCGGAAAATATGCTGACCAATGAGCGGCATATCTGCACCCGCGGCATATTTAACATGGTGGCGGTGCCGGATAAGGCCGAAAAGGCGGCGGATATTATACCGCTTTCAGACATTGAGCTTACCCCCGGTATACACGCAGAGCCGGATGCGGACCTGCGGATTGTTGAACTGGTCTTTGCCGATGATACAAACCATCTGGGTACCCTGTTCGGGGGGCATGGACTGTCGCTGATGGCCAAGGCGGGCTTTATCGCTTCCTCCCGAAAATGTAAGGAAGTTATGGTGCTGGCCTCTGTCGAAAAGACCAATTTCCTCGCCCCCATTGCCGTCGGCGGCATTGTGGACCTTTCCGCCAAAGTGGTGCGGGTCGGCCGCAGTTCCATGACCGTCAAGGTCAAAATGTGGGGGGAAGAACTCTTAAGCGGAAAGCGCACCTTCTGCGCCGATAGTGATTTTATCATGGTTGCCGTGGGCGAGGACGGCAAATCAAAACCGTTTAAGAAATCAGATTTAGACTTTAAGGAATAAGAAAAGGAATTGAATAATGGCAACAGTGGGCAATGAAAAAAATGTGGTGTTTGTGGTGATCGATGTGCATAAGGCGGTGCTGAAAAACGCATGGCACGCGGATGAGGTCATTGCCAATATATCCCGCGCGCTGGAGAAAGCGCGGACGGCGGGCATCCCCGTGCTCTGGATCAAACATTCAAGCGATGAAATGCCCAGGAACAGTGACGGCTGGCAACTGGTCGATGGCTTAAGCCCATTGGAAGGGGAGCGGATCATTCATAAAAGAAACGAGTCCTCGTTTGAGGATACCGACTTTGCCGAAGCTTTGGCCGAGCATGACTGCGGCCATATCGTGATTTCCGGGGCGGCAACCAACTGGTGCGTGCGGGCAACGGCCTACGGCGCGCTTGACCGCGGTTATGACATTACCCTGGTTAAAGACGCCCACAGCACCAAAAATATCGAGCTTCCCGACGGCAAAGTCATTGACGCGGGCGGGATAATCACCGATCTTAACATTGTCATGACGTACTTAAGCTATCCCGGGCGGAAGACTGGCACCGTATCCTCAACTGATCTCGATTTTGAAAAGCTGGTTGTTTAAAGCTTACTGATCCGGTTCCGCCTCTGGCGCGGCGGCATCATTTTCGGCTGCGGCGTCCTCGGCGGCTTTCTGGTCGGCAGCAATTTGCTCGGCGCGTTCGGTGATCAGGGCCTTTAATTCCTCGGAATGCTCACTTAAGCGCTGAAAACCCATTTCGCCGCCCTTTTGCATTAATTCCGGAATTTTATTTTTGACATTCTGCCCGGTCGGGGACTGGTAAAATTCAATCAGATCATTCAGCTCATCGGTGGTGAAGGCGTCAGTATAAATTTTAATGAAATCGGGTTTTAAGCTTTCGTAGCTCATATACTGATTGGTGAATTTGATTAAAATATCGCTGAACTGGACAAGGGCGGGGTTTGACTGCACCTGCATCATCAGCATTTGTTCCATGGACTGGTTCATGGTTTTTTTGACGTCAAGAATATCCAGTAGCTTCGCCGCTGCCGCATCGGCCGCTTCATCAGCGCGGGCGGGCAGGGTGATAAAAACCATAATGGCGATAAGAAGTGATTTTAATGTGGTCAACGGGCAGTCCAGTCCAAAAAGGTTAAAAGATGTTGCTGATCATAGCGGCGGTCAAAATTAAAACAAGCCGAAAAGCGCGCAACATTTGAGCTATATCAAGTTATTTGCCTTAAAAATTTAATAGGATTAAAGTATGGTGCATTAGTGCCGGACTTTAAAGGTCAAGGAGCAAACCCCGCCATGCTGGACGTGGTCAACGATAAAAATATGGTTTTTAAAACCGATGCCATTACCAAGCAATATGGCATGGGGGAGCTGACCGTGCATGCGCTTCGCGGGGTGACGCTTGAGGTGCCGCGGGGGGAACTGGTGGTTTTATTGGGCCCGTCCGGGTCGGGGAAATCAACCTTTCTGAATATTATTGGCGGGCTTGACCAGCCGACATCAGGCGATGTTCATTTTGAGGGACATGCCCTTGCCGATATGACCGATCGGGAGCTGACCTATTTTCGGCGGGAACATGTCGGTTTCGTGTTTCAAAGCTATAATCTGGTCCCGAGCCTCACCGCGCTGGAAAATGTCGAGCTGATCACCGATATCGCGGAAAACCCGATGCCGGCCAGGGAAGCGCTTGAAATTGTGAAATTAAAAGACCGGCTTAATCATTTCCCGTCGCAGTTATCAGGAGGTGAGCAGCAGCGGGTGGCGATCGCCCGCGCCATCGCCAAACGGCCGGAAGTGATGCTGTGTGATGAACCGACCGGCGCGCTCGACAGTGAAACCGGCATTCTGGTGCTGGAGGCGTTACAGAAGGTAAACCGCACCTACGGCACCACCACCATCATCATCACCCATAATGCGGCGATTGCCAATGTCGCCGACCGGGTTATTTATTTTGCCGACGGGCAGGTCGCCAAGGTGGTGAAAAATGACCATCCCAAAGATATTCACGAGATCGGGTGGTAAAATGCGTCAGGTGATTACAGCCATGAACCGGAAACTGCTTCGTGATCTTTGGAATATCAAAGGCCAGCTGGTGGCGATCATTTTTGTGATGGCGTCGGGGATTATGTCATTCGTGCTGTCATTCGGGGTGATTGACAGTCTGGCGCTCGGCCGTGATGTTTATTATGACCGTTATGAATTTGCCGATGTCTGGGCCAGCGCCAAACGGGTACCGGAAGGGGTTAAGGAACAGATCGCCGAAATAAACGGCGTGGCGCAGATTGAAACCCGGGTCACCTTCGGCGCCACGGTGCAGGTGGAGGGGATGGACGTTCCCGCCAGCGGGCGGATACTGTCCTACCCGGATGAGCGGGAACCGCTCTTGGATAAACTCTACCTAAAAAGCGGAAGATTGCTCAACCCGGATGAAGAGGATGCGATCCTCGCCAGTGAGGCTTTTGTGGTGGCGCATCAGTTCACCCTTGGCGATCATATCGATATGGTGGTGAATGGCAAAAAACGGTCGCTTAAAATTGTCGGCATTGTGCTGAGCCCCGAATATGTCTATAGCCTTGGCCCCGGGGCGCTTTTCCCTGATGATAAACGCTTCGGGGTGTTCTGGATGAGCCGCCGTGCGCTTGAAGCGGCGGTCAATATGGACGGGGCCTTTAACAATGTGGCCCTGAGCCTTAGCCGCGATGCCAATGTGGAGGAGGTAAAAGCGGAGTTCGACCGGATATTAAAGCCATATGGCGGGCTGATTTCCTTTGACCGTTCGGAACAGATGTCCAACTGGTATGTGGAAAATGAACTGACCCAGTTAAAAACAACGGGGACGATCACCCCGATTATATTCCTGTGTGTGGCGGCATTCCTGGTCAATGTGGTGATGACACGGCAGGTCGCGACCCAGCGGGTCCAGATCGGTATGCTGAAGGCGGTCGGATATTCCAATGCGGAGCTGGCGGCACATTATCTTAAAATGGTGATGGTGGTTGTGGTGATTGGCTCAATCCTTGGCCTTGCCGGGGGTGTGTGGCTTGGCTCGGGGCTCTTAAATATGTACAGCCAGTTTTTCCGCTTTCCCTATCTTCATTATACCTATTCCGTCGATATCATGATTTTATCGGTCGGTTTCTGCGCCGCGGCCGCGACGGCGGGCACATGGATCGCCATGAAACAGGCCGCCGACCTTCCCCCGGCGGAGGCGATGAGGCCCGAAGCCCCCACCGAATTTAAGGAAACCATCCTCGAGCGGCTTGATATTGATAAATTTTTCTCCTTTCTTTCAAGGATTGTGCTCAGGCAGCTGGAAAGGCGGCCGATCCGGGCGTTCCTAAGCGCGGTCGGGGTCGGCTTTGCGCTGGCGATCCTTGTGTTTGCCAACAGCATGACCGACAGCATGAATTATATGATGGATGTTCAGTATAATATCGGCAACCGGGAAACGGTGCTGCTTGGCTTTGTTGAACCGCGGGGCATTTCCGCGCTCGAGGAAATAAAACTGATGCCCGGGGTGATGAAGGTCGAACCGCTTCGCGATATTCCGGTGCTGCTTAAACATGGTCATTTAAGCAAACGGACCGGCATTTCGGGGATCAGGCCGGATCCGGACCTGCACCGCGTATTGGACCAGAGCTTAAAACCGGTCGATGTTTCGGGCGGCGGGCTGGTAATGTCGAGAAAACTGGCCGAGCTGCTCGGCGCCAAGGTCGGCGATATGGTTGATGTTGATGTGCTGGAAGAACGCAGGCCGCAGCTGAGCTTGCCGATTTCGGCGATCTATGATGAATTTATGGGGATTGGCGCCTATATGGATATTGACCGGCTTAATTCGCTGCTTAACGAAGGCCCGGTGGTGACCGGTGCGGCGCTCCAGACCGACCCCAACTGGAACGGGCCATTATACCAGAATATCAAAGATGTTCCCGCCATTATCAGCATGGCGATCATGGTTCGCATGCGGGAAATTTTTGAACAGATCATGGACGAAAACATGATGCGGATGATGGCGGTTTATATTGTGTTTGCCGGGGTTATTGCCTTTGGCGTTATTTATAACACGGCGCGGATTGCCTTTTCCGAACGATCGCGGGAACTGGCGGCGCTTCGCGTGCTGGGTCTTACCAAGGGCGAGGTCGCCTATATCCTGTTCGGGGAGCTTGGCTTTGTCGTCATGGTGGCGATCCCCATGGGGCTTTTTATCGGCTATGGGTTATGCGCAGGGATGGTGGCGGCGCTTGATACCGAACTGTTCCGAATGCCGCTTTATATAAAAAATGATACATATGCCTATGCGGTGATTGTGGTGCTGGTCAGTGCGCTGGTCTCTTTTTACCTTGTCTGGCGGCAGGTGGATAAAATTGACCTTGTCGCTGCGCAAAAAGGGGTTGAATGATGATGCGAATAAAGCATAAGAAAAATGGATGAACAAATATGAAAAAAATTAAGCTTTATATCAAAATTGCTCTTGGTGTTTTTGCCGTCGGGCTGCTGATTTTCGCGCTGATTCCGGCCCGTGTTCCGGTCGATATGGATGTGGTCAAGCGCGGTGATGTGCTGGTGACCCTGGACGGGGAGGGAAAAACAAAAATCCATGATATTTATGTGGTCTATGCCCCGATTGAGGGCCGTGTGACAAGGATCGAAAGCGAACAGGGCGACAGTGTCACCGCCGGTGAAACCGTGATTGCCAACATGAAACCGGCTGATCCGCATTTTATCGACAGCCGCACCGAAATTCAGACACAGGCCGATATTCAGGGCGCGGAAGCGGCACTCGGGTTTGAGGTCGCGAAACTGGAACGCGCACAGGCGGAACTGGATTTCGCCAAAGCGGAACTGGCGCGGACCCAGCGGCTATATGATAACGGCAATGTATCGATCGCCCGGCTTGAACAAGCGCAATTAACGGTAAGACTTCGTGAAACCGAGCTTAACACCGCCAATTCAGGGATGGAGGTTGCGAAGAGCACCCTTGCCGCCGCCAAAGCCCGTTTGGTCCAGCCCGGCACCGCGGCTGACGGCACCGACAGTAGCAATCTGATTGTCCGTGCGCCGATCTCTGGTAAAGTCTTACGCATACTGCATAAGTCCGAAGGGGTGATCCCCTCCGGCACACCTTTGGTGGAGGTCGGAAACCCCGAAGACCTTGAAATCGTCATTGAAATGCTGTCCCGCGACGCGGTCAAGGTGAAAAAGGGCGACATGGCACTCATTAAACGCTGGGGCGGGTCGGACGATATCCGTGCCCAGGTGCGGGTGGTGTCCCCGTCGGGCTTTACCAAAATTTCCGCGCTGGGGGTGGAGGAACAACGGGTGAATATTTATCTTAACTTCATCGACGGTCCCGATAAATGGCAGGGGCTTGGAGACGCCTTTAGGGTCGAGGCCAGCATCATCGTTGACCGCGCCGACAATGTGCCCTACGTGCCGATCAGCGCGCTGTTCCGGTACGAGGGCAAATGGAGCGTCTTTCAGGTGGTTGATGGCCGCACGGTCAGGACAGAGGTCGGAATCGGCCGTATCAATGACCAGATCGCCGAAGTGGTTTCGGGCTTAACAGAGGGCGACACCGTCGTCATCCACCCCGGCACCGACATTGACGACGACATGCGGGTTGTGAAGCGGTAGGGGAAATTTGATTTATGTCAGTGGATAACTGAAAACGGTGCAACCAATTCCTTTTTCAATTTTATTTTTAGGTACTATGATAGACCATTGATGTATTTTGCTAACTCTAACATCTCCTAAATTGCTTAAAAGTTTTCCTGTAGTTAGATTTAGATACCCCTGATTCCTATAACCACGATTATCAAGAAATAGATATAAATTTTTCCCTTCACTATAAATTTCGCCACCAATTTTCTTTGCTTCAGGATCTGTATCAACGGAGTTATTTATTAATTCGAAGGTATATTCTTCAATTTGAGTTACAGTTAATCTTTCATTATTATATCTACTAAATGTAAATGGCTGATCACCTGATAAAAAGACGCAAAATTCTCCTATGAGTTCTTCATTTTTATCACTATTTTCTGCTACTTTAAAAACTCCTGCTTTCATAATTAATTGAGATATATCTCCATAATTATTCCAAAAGCATAGGCTACCAATTTTTACATCAGTAAAATTTACTGTATTTAATGTTGATAAATCCATTTTATTCCCAACCTTCTCTATAATCTCTTCTATGACATTTAGGACAAGAAATTGGTGTATAATTCAATCTTTGTCTTTCGAATTCTCTTTTCTCGTCTTCTGTCAATATATCAATTTCAAATCGCTCACCACAATTGTTACATCTATATTTCATCTTAATCGGCATATGAAATTCCTGCTCTTTGTATAAATCTTTCCCAAAGTAATTTTGCCGCAATCTCTCCGTTTGTAATTTTTTCCTCACTTTGTGTTATCCAGCCGATATTAGAAGTTAAAAACAGTTCATAATCATTGTTCTGAACACTAAACCAGCCATTTGTTGTCCTGGTAGTCCCTGGGCGATCTTCCGAATATGAAATGTCTCCAATTCCATAGCTCTCTCTATTTATAAATACAGTAATGTGAGCTGTTCCATTTTGTAAATTTCTGTTAATGATTGTTGCAGTGAAAGTATATGCGTCTATATCAGTATAACTACCTTTAAAACCTTTTATACTATCAAGTTCTGCAACTGCTTTTCTAAAAAACTCTTTTAATTGATTAAATATTTTTTCTTTAAAATGAATTTTATCAATATCATCAAAGTCTTTTTTGGCCTTATATCGAGCGACAGATAGTGGATTATTTGATGGAGGAGATGATTTACTTGCTACAGGTGTTGAAACGTTATTTTCAATAATTGATCTTATTCCGGTTACTACGTCCAACCAAGCTGTATTTTTGTTCGTCCAAGTTGATATGGCTATTCCATCTTTAGGCAAAGCAAGTAAATCTGATAAAGGTGATTTAATCCATTCGCATGGCTCTACAATTATTGGAATAACTGTAAGTTGGCCTTCTTTATGAAGTTCTAAAGCCTTTATCATTTCTTTATCATAGCAATAGTCAGAATTGATAAAATCAGGACTCACTAAAGCCAAAAAAAGGTCAGAGTCAACAAGGTTAGTCGATATTTCTATATGAATGTTACTGCCAGGAAGAATTTCTCTATCAAACCAAGCTGTAATTTTTCCTTCTCTTCTTAATAAGGCTAAATGCTTGTGTAATTCATCAAGTGCCCATTCATCCTGATGCGAATATGATATAAAAGCTTTCATAATTTTTCCTAAATTATTTAAGCATGAGGAGTTGAAATCCAATGCTAATACAATGGATTAATTTAAAGAATAATCGAATTACTAAATTTTGTAGAATTGAGCAATGTTTCCCCCATGCACTGTAGATATAAATATTAGCAGAAATTATACGAAAAGTAAATTGTTAGTTTATGATTATCTAACATTGGTTGTTTAGTATTATCACATTAAAATGTCTTTACAAAAACATTCCCGCTCGCTCCCTCGGTGGTTGTTTGGTATGGTGGGGGTGTGTTTGATGATTTTTTATGGCGGATGATGGTTTATGATGCGGGTGGTTTATTCCTTTATTTTCGGGGTGGTGATGATGGCGGCAAGTGCAAATGCAGGAACGGTTTATGACCATGTGCCGGAAAACCCGCCGACGGACGCGAACTATATTATTTATTCCCACGGGCTTATTGTTGAGGGGACCGAGGAACGCCCGGTCCACCCGGACTACGGGGTTTATGAATTCCCGGCCATCAGGCAAGCGTTATCGACACCCGATTTTACCGTGATCGCGGTACACCGCCCGGCGGGGATTAAGGCAGAGGAGCACAGTAAAACGCTTGTTAAAATGGTGCGGGATTTGATCGCCAAGGGCGTTAAGCCCGAGCAGATCACCCTGGTCGGTTTTTCCCAAGGCGGCTATATCACCGGCATGGCGTCAGGCATGCTATCCGATACACCGATTGACACGGTGATTATGGCGGCCTGCTGGAGCTGGATCGAACAGCAGCCCGATGTCAAACTGAATGGCAATTTCCTCTCGATTTATGAGCGTTCCGACGCTGTCGGCTCCTGCCAGCGGTTGGCGGACCGGAGTGACCATTTAAAATCATTTAAAGAGGTGGCGATCAACACCGGCAAAAAACACGGTGCCTTTTTCCAGCCGCGTGATGAGTGGCTCACCCCCATAAAAGAATGGATAAAAGAAATTAAAAGGTAGTTGGAATATAAAGGATAATTTGTTATCATAATTCTGTAATAGTTTTTATGTATAAAGGGGTTACCAAAGGAGACAATGGTAAATGAGAAGAGGACTTTATGGATAAAATGACTTTGGGGGGCCCTAAAGAACGGCTCTCTTATGAAGAATGGAAGGCGCGGATCCTCCGTGATCAGCGGCTTTTCCCGGAGGTAAGGGTATTCCCGCCTCTAAGTCAAAAATCCGACCACAGACAGCAAAAAAACAGGGCGCCTTTCGCGCCTTTTTTTGTGGCCGGGTCAAATTCAGCAAACAGCAACCAGATAAAGGAAACAGTGAATGGGCCGAAAAGGGTCAATGAAGCGGCGTCCGCCGATAAATATTCACCTGACAATGCGGCTTAATGCCGCCTTGTTTATGATCCCCAAAAGCATCATGAAAGGGTTTTATTAAAATAACGCCTTAGACGACAGTATCCACCGTCGGCGTCAGCAGGGAAAGGGCCAGTTCCGCATCGCTATAGGAATTGGCCGGGATGACCGGACTTTGTATTTCGCTGTTTATGTCGCTGCTTAATTCGCTGTTTGTCGCGCCACCTTCATTGGTTTCGCCCGTTTCAGCTGCTTCTGAAACGATTTCTGTATCTTCGGCCGGCTCGTTTGGCTCCACTGGTGGCAGCAGGCTGCTTAAATCGCCGCCCCGGGCCAGGGTGGAGACCAGTTTGCCGAAAGGAATCCCCCCAAGGGTAGAAAATTCCTCCGTCAGCAAAGCGGCCTTGGCGCGCTGGGCCGGGGATTTCGGGTTTTTCCCGTTTAAAAGCTCGGTCGCGTCGGTGCTTAAAGTGACCTGATCCGTTGTTGAGTTTTCTGTGCTGCCGTTTTCAACCGTTGTGGAAGGAGTGCTGTTATTACTCTGCGCAAAATGGGCGCTGTGGGTGTAGGCGGCGGCGTTTACATTTGTCATCTGATCCTGTCCATCATTAACCATATTAATTTCAGGGGCTAACTTTAAATGGGTATGGTTAATAAAATGTTAAATATTTGCCCGGCTAATTGCCTTAAAGGACATTTGCCCTGCTTTTTCCAGCATAATTAATCCTTGACATCTTTGGGCCCCCGACTGACCATTTTCATGAAGCGATTTTTATAAAAGGGAACTTTAATCCGGCCTTGCCGGGTTGGTTCTCTTTTTTTGTTTGGTTCCGGTCGCTCACGCGCCCATGAACCGCGCTCAGGGCTGCTTTTGTTTTGGTTCCGTGCGGCTCATGCGCCCATGAACCGGGCAGATTAATAATGACACAAAGATAAAGGATTTAAAAATGACCAACTATTTTTCAAATAAACCACCTTCTGACGAAATATGGGGCTTATTAGTTTTGGTTCCGTGACGCTTCGCGCACATGAACCGAGCTCAGGGCTGCCCGATTACCCTCCAGGAGGGGGGAGTCCGCGAGGCCGGGGGGAGCTCAAGTAGCGCCGAGCGCGGTAGCTCCCCCCTTCAATTATAAAGCGAATATGACAGGCGGCTTGTCCGCGAACTTGGCAGCAAGCGGTCCGGCATCGCGCTGCCATCGAACCATGCGCCGTCATCGGAAATGGTTCAGTATATGAAAAAGCTGCAAAATTACCAGCAGCCGGAAAAACAACCAATAAGTGAATTAGTATTGAATGGTTCAAGCAATGATGATAGTGTTGCTTCCATGAAAATGTCAGAACCACAAAGACCAGCAATTGACCCTGCCATACTTAGCCGCGCGGACCAACAGGCGACGGGGTATAAGCCATTTATCGAGCTAAAGGTGGATGATTATTTAGCCGCGCCACGGGTAGATGCGTCAAAATTACAGGCGAGCAGCCATTTACGCAACCATATCAGAAAACTGGAAACTTATGTGCCAAAAATTGCGGATGACGGATTTGGTAATCCAACGGGCGGTTTTGGTCATACAAAATGGAGTGGTTCAAACAGGCAAATTGGCGATCCGGTATCAACCTATGAAGCAGAGCTTTTGCTAACAAAGGATATTGAAGAAGCGGAAAGAACGGTAAAAAGGCTGGTTGGGAACCTTCCTCTCAGGCAGAATGAATATGACGCCCTTGTTGATCTGGCCTTTAATGTCGGGGCACCAGCCCTGAACAGCACAAATAGCCCTAACCTTAATATAGCCATAAAGGCTGGTGACTATGCAGGAATCGGACAAAATTTAAAATATACAAAAGCAAATAATCAATTTTCATCAGGGCTTGGAAACAGAAGCAAGTCAAGAATTGATCTTTATACTCTTGGAATTTATGCAAGGAGATATGACTAAAAATGACTATTTTAGCATCAATGCTGGTTTTTCTTTCGGCGCTGTCGGTGGGGACCAATTTCCCCGCCAGTATGAGTGATAAGGAAAAAAACTGTCTGCTGACCGTGTGGCAAAGAACCCTGCCGAGTGACGAGGAAAAGCAGTTTGATATGGACCATGATGTGGATATTAATGGGTTATTTTATTCTTGTGAGAATAATATTACGGCATCGGAACTGCAGAAATCACTGACAAAAATAAAAACGGCGTTGAAAAATGATGATGAACAGGCCTTTGCCAGTATGTTCATATACCCTTTTACGTATTTTCCTAAAAGAGAAAAACCGGATGAAAATGGTGATATGTATGATTACAGAAAAGTTAATATTCAGTCTGAATTTTCATTACATTATAAGGATATTAGTGTTCCTTTTTTTAAGGATATTATGGCTTGTGCCACATTATCAAAAATGAGTGCATCCGGTAATTTCGGAATATTGCTGGCCCGAGGTTATATTTATTTTGATCAGGATGCTGCAACGGGTGAGATTAAAATTTCACATATAAATGGCCCGGCAAAAATTCAGGACATGTGGTTTGAGGATCATTGCCAATAATGAATTTGTATGGGGGATATGACTAAAAATGACCATTTTAACATCAATGCTGGTTTTTCTTTCGGCGCTGTCGGCGGGGACCAATTTCCCCGCCAGTATGAGCGAAAAGGAAAAAACCTGTCTGCTGACCGTGTGGCAAAGAACCCTGCCGAGTGACGAGGAAAAGCAGTTTGATATGGACAATGACGTGGATATAGATGGATTATTTTATTCCTGCGAAAATAATATTTCTGCATCGGAACTTCAGAATTCACTGACAAAAATAAAAATGGCCATAAAAAATGACGATGAACAGACATTTGCGTCTATGCTTTCCTATCCTCTTTATTATTTAATTAAAAAGGAAAAGCCGGATAATAAGGGTAGCATTACTGAAAGTAGAACTATTAATAGTCCTTCAGAGATTGATCAGCATTATAAAAATATAGTCACACCGGAATTCAAGGATGTGATGGCTTGTGCTGCTGTAAATAAATTTAGTGTGTTGGAAAATTTTGATATATTGCTGGCCCGTGGTTTTATCCATTTTGAACTGGATAAAACTTATGATGAAGTAAAAATATCCGGAGTAGGTGTTTTTGTTAAAAATCAACAAAACTGGTACGAGAAATATTGCCAATAGAAAGGGTTAGCAATGCATTTGTCCGGGGGAAATGACTAAAAAATAAAAAGGCCCCAAATGATTGGAGCCTTTTTTTAATGTAATGGTTTAGAAAACTAGATGGCGTCGATTGCTTTTTTCATGGCGTTTAGAGCACCGTGCAGTTTTCTATGGGTGGTGGCCAGGTTCATCCGCATATAGTTGACACCATTTTGACCGTAATTTTCGCCCTGGTTAAGGTTGACACCGGCTTTCTGTATGAAGAAATCCTTCAGCATATCGCCAATCCGTTTATCGCCCATTGGTTTGCCAAGCTTTTTGGCAACAGCCGAACAGTCGATAAAGGCGAGGTAGGTGCCTTCCTGCATCTTATATTTAACGTCCTTCATTTCATCGGCGCAGAATTTTTCAAGGAATCTGCAGTTACCGTCAATATAGGCGCGCATATCATCCATATATTCGGCGCCATATTTATAGGCGGCGTTACAGGCGATCATGCCGAGCGCATTGAGCGATCCGCGCTGATGGCCGTGCTTTTTCAGCTCGGTGATATAATCATCATTGTCCGAGAACAGATAGGCCACATGATGGGCGGCGAGGTTGAATGATTTACTGGTTGATTTCAGCGTGTAGCTGTTTTGCGCATATTTGGCGCCGATGGTGGCGTAAGGTGTGTATTTTGCGTGCTTGTTGACAAAGTCGCAGTGGATTTCATCAGCGACAACAAGAACACCTTTGGACAGGCAGAGATCGCCCATCGCCCGCATTTCATCAGCGGTCCAGCAGTTTCCGGTCGGGTTCTGCGGGTTACAGAAAAGCATGACTTTGACATCATTTTCATCAATCTGTTTTGCCATTGTGTCCAGATCCATGGTCCAGCGGCCATCCACCAGCTTAAGCGGGTTTTCAAGAGCCGAGAACTGGGCGGTTCTGATAATGCCGAAGAAGCCGGAATAGCCCGGAGTCTGCACCAGAACGGGTTTTGCTTCCTTGTTATGGGTCAGCAGGATGGAAAGAACGCCATCAAGCACACCAAGGGCATTGAGGATATTTTCGCGTTTCACATCCTGATTATAGCGGTTTTTGTTCCAGGCAATGATATTGTCATAGAAATCAATCGGTGCCGGATGATATCCCCAGTTTTCATGGCCCATGCGGGTCATTAGCGCTTCGGTGATGCGCGGGAATGTTCTGAAATCCATATCGGCAACACCCATTGGGAAGGGTACGTCATAGGGGCGGTTCGCTTTGCGGATCATGTCCCATTTGCTGTCCCCGGCGCCGATACGGTTGAATTCTTCGTTTAGGTCATAGGTCATTGACATGCCCATGCCACCCATGCCTTTGGCAGATGCCAATTGCGGCAGCGCGACACTTCCCCCCAGTGCACTACCGATCAGGGCTGATGCCCCGGCCCCTTTCATAAAAAAGCGGCGATTTAGTTTTGATTTTTCGTCCATTTTATCCTCCCTGATATATTTTTGGGACCTCATCGTGCATCAATCATTGGACGCTGTCAATGTCCTGAATAAAAAAGCCCCGAGAATTCGGGGCTCTTTAGACTAAAGTATAGTATATATGATCAAAGAGCGTTGATGGCGGCTTCGATATTGCTCAGCGCTTTGGTGATCATGGCGCGGTTGGTGGCCAGGTTCATACGCATGAAACCATCACCGCCTTTGCCGTAATCCTGTCCGGCATTGATATCGACCCGGGCCTGATCCATCACCCATTCCTTGACATAGCGACCGGCGTTATATTTTTTAATGACCTCACCTTCGAAAAAGTCCATCTCGGTAATATTGTTTTTGGTGTTATAGTCGGTCAGTTCTTTTGCCTTATTATGGGCGTCCAGTTTGTCATAAAGGCCGGTGCAGTCAAGCCACGCCAGATAGGTGCCTTCATGGGGCTGATATTTGATCAGCGGGATCCGGTCGGCGCAGAATTTTGCCACATAGCGGGTGTTTTCGGTAAGATAGGCATTCTGTTCATCAATATAATCATCGCCATGCTGCAGCGCGACATTTGACGCAATCATCCCCATAACATTCAAAAGAAGCCGTTGATGACCGTTTTCAAGGACACGGTCAATATAGCTGCGATTATCGGAATAGAAATAGGCGGTTCTGTGCGAGGCAAGGTTAAAGGACTTGCTGCTTGATTTTAAAGTGAAGCTGTTTTGTGCGTAAGCCTCCCCCAGTGATGCATAGGGGGTATATTTATGCCCAGCCATGACAAAGTCACAGTGGATTTCATCGGCGATCACAAGGCAGCCGTGTTTGTTGCAGATATCCCCCATTTTACGCAGCTCATCCGCGGTCCAGCAGTTGCCGGTCGGATTTTGGGGGTTGCAGAGGATGAATAATTTTACGCCGCCGGCGATCTGTTTTTCAAAATCGTCATAATCAACCTGATAGCGACCATTAACGCGCTTCATTTCGCTTTCGGCCGAATGCATTCCCGCATCATGGACCGTGTGAAAAAAGCTTGAATAGGTTGGCGTTGTCAGCAACACATGATCCCCTTTTTTGCCAAAGGCCAACAGGATGGACAGAACCCCGTCAAGCACACCAAGGCTGTTTAAAATATTGGCTTTGGGCACATCAATGTTGTAGCGGCGCTTGTTCCAGGCAACGATCGTATCCTGATAATCCATCGGTGGCAGCTCATAACCCCAGTTTTCAATTTCAAGACGCTTTTTCAATGCCGATGTCACCGCGGGCAGGGTGCGAAAATCCATATCGGCAATCCCCATGCCGACATCAAGCGTTTTGCCCGGATTAATCATTTTAATATAATCAAATTTAATACTGTTGGTGCCGACACGGTCATAGCCCGCATCAAAATTGACTTTATTGGACATACTGCTCATCATCCCGCCCATTTGCCCCATAGCGGCTGTTGATAGTGGTACGCTCCCCAAAGTTCCCCCAATGACTGCTCCCGCACCAACGGTTTTCATAAAGAAACGCCGATTTAATTTTGTTTGATTTGTCATTTGAAACTTTCTCCCTTACTCTATTTATCAGAAATTACTTATGAAGTTGAAGGTGCACGATAAAGGTGACGCTGTCAACATGACGTTAAAGGCAGAATTGTAAAATTGACTCAATTTTTTCTATGAAGCCTTGCCACACGGTACTATATAGGTAGGATATTTGAGAATTAATTGACGATCAGGCCCAATTCAGAATGAAAAATAATAATAATGACAATGGTTCCGCTGAAGAAAGGCGGGCTGCGCAGGGGGAGAAGCAGAACCGGCCATCAACCAAAAACCGTCGAAACAGTGAACCGGGCAAAAGCCATGTGTACGGTGTCGTTGATCTTGGCACCAATAACTGCCGGCTTTTGGTGGCGGTGCCGAACGCGAACGGTTTTAAGGTTATTGACAGTTTTTCCCGAATTGTCCGTCTTGGCGAAGGATTAAAGGAACAGAAAAAAATATCGGTGGAGGCAACGGAGCGGACCGTGTCAGCCTTAAAAATCTGTATGGAGAAAATGCGCCGCCGCGGCGTGACCCGCATGTGGAATGTGGCGACGCAGGCCTGTCGGGAGGCGGAAAATGGTGCCGAATTTGTCAAAACCATTGAAGATCAGGTAAAAATCAGCCTTGATATCATCAACCCGCAGGAGGAAGCGCGGCTGGCGGTGATGGGTTGTAAGGAGCTGCTGGACACCAAATATAACAGCGGCATCATTTTTGATATTGGTGGCGGCAGCACGGAAATTATCTGGATCAATTTCTGTAAAAAACGCATTCCCGAAATTATTGACTGGATTTCAATTCCGCTTGGGGTCGTCAACCTGTCCGAGGAATATGGCACACGGGAAGCGCTGCCCATCGCCCACTACGAGGAAATGAAGGAACGGGTTAAGGACCATCTTGTCCCGTTTGAGCAAAAACATAATATTGCCGTCTCTATTGCTGAAAGCCGGGTACAGCTGATGGGCACATCAGGCACGGTGACGACACTGACAAGCATGCATCTTAATCAGGCGATTTATGACCGCAATGAAGTGGACGGTGCCTGGATGAAGGCGGCTGATCTGGTCAATCTATGTCAGGATCTTGCAAAACTTGATTATGCAGAGCGGCTGGCGCTTAACAATATCGGTAATGACCGGGCCGAACTGGTGGTGGCGGGCTGCGCCATTCTGGATGCAATCATTGACGTGTGGCCGATTGATGATGTGCGGGTGGCCGACCGGGGTATCCGTGAAGGGATGCTTCATCATCTGATGGATGAGCAGCGCCAGAAAAACCGGGCTACCCGTAGAAAGCGGTCCCGCAAAAGATATTTCCTGAAACGGAAAAAGAAAAAAGCAGTAAATGCAGAGCAGGGGACAAATGATTAAAAAACCCAAACTCAGCAAAAGCGGTAAGGAAAGAAAGCTTGACCCGCGCGGTATTGTTCGCGGCGAAAAAACACGGGTTAAGACGGCGCGTTACCGCAAATCATCGTCAACACGCTGGCTTCAGCGCCAGCTTAATGATCCCTATGTGGCGGCGGCAAAGCGTGACGGGTACCGCAGCCGGGCCGCTTATAAACTGCTGGAGCTTGATGAAAAATTTAATTTCCTGCACGGGGTTAAATCGGTTGTTGACCTTGGCGCGGCACCGGGCGGATGGGCGCAGGTTGCGGCAAAGCAGTGCGCGGGTGATGTGCGGATTATCGGCATTGACCTGCTCGAAGTGGCGCCAGTGCCGGGGGCCATTATGCTGCAAATGGATTTTACCACCGATGAAGCGGAAAAAGCTCTGCTCGATCTTATTGACGGCCCTGTCGATCTGGTGATGAGCGATATGGCGGCCGCCACAACCGGGCATCAGAATACCGATTATTTAAGGACCATCGGCCTTGTCGAGCTGGCCTTTGATTTTGCCACCAAGGTATTGGTGAAAAACGGTACCTTCGTCGCCAAGGTTTTTGCCGGAGGAACTGACAATAAGCTGCTTGAGGATGTCAAGAAACGTTTTAAATCCGTCCGCCATTATAAACCACCGGCCAGCCGCTCCGAAAGCAAGGAAACATACCTGGTGGCACAGGGGTTTCTTGGGTAACCTATTGCAAATTATAGAAATTTGAAGGGGGAATAAATGCTTAAAAAACCTAATTTTATTATTAGTTTCTTGCATATTTTATTAGTATTTCCCTTTTTTTTGTTAGTTCTTTCCTTGTTTGGCCTTTATGGAGTTCCACTGGTATTCATTTATTGGATGGGAGGAGGTTTGTATTTAAGTTCAAGAAAGTGTGAAAGGTGTAATTCCACTTCATCCTATAATCCTAAGGGATACAGTAGCTATGTGCCAATGTGGTGCCGAGTGTGTGGCAAAAGCTTTATCAGTGACAGATTTGACAAAAAGTTTGATATTAAGCACACACAAAATTCTACAGATAATACTTTTAATGTGTGGTTTTATATAAAATTATTTGGTGAAGCAATTGTTACGATTAGCGGTGTGATTATCCTATTAAGCTTAATATATGATATTATTAATGTAGTGAATGATGGGGAATATTTTATTCCAACCATAATTATTTGGATTATTTTCACAGGAACATTGGTGTCTATCTTACTTTATTGGAGACCAACTAACCAAATTTACAAAACGCTTGTAAATGTAATTGCAAAGTTAGTTTTTATTTCACATGGAATTGTTGGATTTCTCTCAATAATTGATAAGCAATATTTAATCGGAACATTTTTATTCATCATTTCACTATCAGTACTTGCCATTTATGATTTTACTGTGCTTGATAGAAAATAGTATATCATCTTAAATCACTTGCTAACTTTAACCTTCAAAATTCTTGAAGAAAAATTCAAATATAGGAAAAATAAACTAATTATGCGGACTGGCTGTCAAGTGAAGGCTGGATTATATAATTTTCCCAAATTACCGATAGCCATCCATTTCCAATTAATGTTACATAGAAGACTAAGCAATAAGGAAGTGATGAACAGACGGCACCATGGAAGAAGCAGAGATTTTTTTACCGCGAAAAACCCTTGATCTTAACGGTCATGAGGGGGCAGAAGGGCTCTTTCTGGATGCCTTTAATGCCGGGAAAATTCACCATGCCTGGATGATCACCGGCCCCAAGGGGATCGGTAAGGCGACACTGGCCTATAAAATGGCGCGGTTTTTACTGAATAATCCACCCAAAGAGGATGAAGGTCCGGGCCTGTTCGGTGATGTGCTGGAAAAAGTGGCGTTGTCGTCCCTTAATACCAATCTTGAAAGCCGGGAGAATAGCCTGATCAGTGCCGGTAGCCATGCCGACCTGCTGGTTATTGAGCGGACGGAAGACCCGAAAACGGGTAAACTGCGTAACAATATCCTGGTGGATGATGTGCGGCGGATTAATGATTTTTTTCATAAAACATCCACGGCCGGCGGCTGGCGGGTGGCGATTGTCGATACAGCAGATGAAATGAACCGAAATGCCGCCAACGCCATTTTGAAAATACTGGAGGAACCGCCATCAAATTCCATCCTGATTATATTGGCCCATGCGCCGGGGCGGTTGCTGCCGACGATCAAATCGCGTTGCCGGATGTTGCCGCTTAAACCGTTAAAATCGGAAACGGTGAAGGAAATACTGCAAAATAAATTCCCTGCTATGGATGAGCATATCATTGACGGCTATGTCGCCCTGACCAATGGCAGCCCGGGCAAGGCGATATCGCTGATCAATCATGACGGGCTTAAACTTTATGGTGATCTGCTCAGTCTTTTATCATCTATGCCGGATATTAATGTGCCGCTGATGCATGCATTTGCCGATGAGATTACATCGCGGAAATCGGGGGATATGTTCCAGCTTTTTTACGAACTCTTGAGCCGCTTTATCAGCCGCATGATCCGCCATGTCAGTTATCAGGGAACCAGCCATACCCATAATATTAAACCGGCGCTTGAAAATGAATTTGAGCTGATGGAAAAACTGGGGCAAATAATTCCGCTTGATCAATGGGCGGAGCTGTGGGAAAAGATAGCCGAAAAAATGAAGGCGACAGACGCGCTTAATATGGACCCGAAGCAGACGGTTCTTGATATACTGAATATGATCAGTGCGGCGCTTCGCTTAAATTAGACTGTTAAGAAAGAAATTTGTAAATGTCAGGTAAGCCATCCTTTTATATAACCACACCGATTTATTATGTGAATGATATTCCACATATTGGTCATGCCTATACGACGCTGGCATGTGATGTCATTGCGCGCTTCAAGCGGCTCGATGGTTATAATGTCATGTTCCTGACGGGTACGGATGAACACGGGCAAAAGGTTGAAAAGTCGGCGGCGGCAGCCGGGAAGTCACCACTCGAATTTTGTGATACGGTGTCGCAGCGTTTTCGTGAACTTGCCGAATTTATGAATTATTCAAATGATGATTTTATCCGCACAACCGAGGAACGCCACAAACGCGCCTGTCAGGCGCTATGGAAAAAGCTGGAGGAAAACGGGCATATTTACCTTGATAAATATGCGGGTTGGTATTCGGTCAGGGATGAGGCGTTTTTTGCTGAAAATGAACTGATTGACGGGAAAAACGGTGAAAAGCTGGCCCCGACAGGCGCGCCCATTGAATGGGTCGAGGAGGAAAGCTATTTTTTCCGCTTGAGCGCGTTTGAAGAAAAGCTGCTTGATTTTTATGAAAGCCTGCCGCCAACCGTGCTGCCGAACAGTCGAAAAAATGAGGTTAAAAGTTTCGTCAGTGGCGGGCTTCGTGATCTGTCGGTGTCGCGCACCAGTTTTAACTGGGGTGTGCCGGTACCGGGCAATGACAAACATATTATGTATGTGTGGATTGATGCGCTGACCAATTACATGACCGCTGCCGGGTACCCGGATGTGGACAATGAAAAATTCAAAACATTCTGGCCCGCCGATATTCATATGGTGGGGAAGGATATTTTGCGCTTCCATGCGGTTTACTGGCCGGCCTTCCTGATGGGGGCGGGTATTGAACCGGCAAAACGGGTCTTTGCCCATGGCTGGTGGACCAATGAGGGTCAAAAAATTTCAAAATCGCTCGGCAATGTGATTGACCCGTTCCAGATTGTTGAGGAATTCGGACTGGATCAGGTCCGCTACTTCCTGATGCGGGAAGTACCGTTTGGCAATGACGGGGATTTCAGCCGTCAGGCGATGATCAACCGGATCAACAGTGATTTGGCCAATGATCTTGGTAATCTGGCGCAGCGCAGTTTAAGCATGATTTTTAAAAATTGTGATGGTGTTATGCCGTCGCCGGGTGTTTATAGCGATGCGGACAAAGCGATCCTTGCTGCTGCGGATAAAATGCTTGATGAGGTAAGAGCGCATATTGATGTTCAGGCGGTCAATAAATCGCTTGAGGTGATCTGGAAAGTGGTTTCCGATGCCAATGGATATTTTGCGCTGCAGGAGCCATGGGCCTTGAAGAAAACGGACCCAGCCCGTATGGCAACGGTGCTTTATGTGACCGCCGAAATTATCCGCCAGGTCGGCATTCTCATTCAGCCGATTATGCCGGACAGTGCCGAAAAATTATTGGATATCCTGAAAATTGCTGCTGATGAACGTGGATTTGACCAGCTTGGCGGTGGGGAGCGGCTTAAAAGCGGCTGGACAATGGAAAAACCCGAAGGAGTGTTTCCGAGGTTTGTTGACGAATGACGTTTATTGTCGACAGTCATTGTCATCTTAATTATGGCAGCCTTGCCGATGATATGGACGGGGTTCTTAAGCGCGCGGCGGAGGCCGGGGTCGGCACCATGCTGGCGATTAACGCGCGGCTTTCCGAATATGATGACGTGCTTAATATTGCAAAAGCCCATGATCATATCTGGGCCACAGTCGGCAGCCACCCCCATGATGCGGAGGATGAATGGGGGATTAAACCCGAACAGCTGATAGAAATGGCAAAGCATGAAAAGGTGGTCGGGATCGGTGAAACCGGGCTTGATTATTTTTATGAACATTCGCCGCGCGACAAGCAGAAAGAAAATTTCATCGCCCATATTGAAGCCAGCCGGGAAACCGGTCTGCCGCTGATTGTTCATGCGCGGGATGCGGATGATGACTGCGCCGAAATTATGGAAGCGGAAATGAAAAAGGGAGAGTATCCGGCGGTTATTCACTGCTTCACCGCGTCAGAAGAATTTGCCAGACGCAGCCTTGATATCGGATGCTATATTTCGCTTTCGGGGATTGTCACTTTTAAAAGTGCGCGGGAATTACAGGAAGCGGTCAAAATAATCCCGTTGTCCCGGCTTCTGATTGAAACGGATGCGCCGTTTCTTGCCCCGGTGCCGATGCGGGGAAAACCGAATGAGCCAAGTTTTGTCAAATATACGGCAGAATTTTTGAGTAAGCATTTTGATGTCGGTTTTGAGGAACTGGCCCGCGCCACCACGGATAATTTCTTCACATTATTTTCAAAAACAAAAAGACCGGAAAATTCATGAAAATCACCATTCTCGGCAGCGGAACATCACAGGGCGTGCCTAGAATTGGCGGAAAACTGAATAACGGCTGGGGACTGTGTGACCCGAATAACCCGAAAAACAGACGGCGACGTGTGTCCATCATGGTGGAAGAGGGGGATACGAGGATTATTGTTGATACCGGCCCCGATTTTCGGGAACAGGCGTTAAGCGCAGGGATCACGACCCTTGATGCGGTTCTTTATACCCATGATCATGCCGATCATACCCATGGCATTGATGACCTTCGGGCCTTTTCCCAGAATATGAAGAAAAAAGTGCCGATTTATTCCAACAAACACACGCTAAGAATTTTGCAGGAACGGTTCGGTTATATTTTTAAGGGTCGTAAAAATTATGATGCGATCTGTGAAGCCCATGAAATTGACCTTGATCCGTTCCGGATTGGCGGGTTTGATATTCAGCCGATGGAATTGGTCCACGGGGCGATATATTCATATGGCTATCGTTTTGGCAGAATGTGTTACTGCACCGATTTTAACGATATCCCGAAAGAAAGTTACCAGCATTTATACGGTCTTGATTTATGGATCGTTGACTGCCTGCGCGAAGAACCACACCCGACCCATTGCCATCTTGAGCAGACACTGGGTTATATTGAGGAATTTAAACCCAAACATGCAGTGCTGACCCATATGACCGCGGAACTGGATTATGAAACTTTGAAAAATAAGTTGCCAAAGGGGGTCGAACCCGCCTATGACGGGTTGGTTTTAAATATATAGAGTGAATGTGATGGAAAATGTAAAACGCAATTTATTCCTGCTTTCGATGGCGCAGTTTATTTTGCTGTCATCGGTGATTACGGTGATTACCTATTCATCGCTGCTGGGTAAAATGATGACCGGGGATACGGCCCTTGCGACCATACCGTCGGCCACGGCGTTTCTGGCGACGGCGTCATTCGCGTTTCCGGCTTCACTTTTTATGAAACGGTTTGGCCGCAAAACCGGTTTTTATACCGGGGCTTTTTTTGGCGGTCTTGGCGGATTATGTGCTGTCATTTCCATTTATACCAATAATTATTACCTGCTTTGTTTTGCCACTTTCCTGCATGGCATTTATCAGTCATTTGCCAATTATTACCGCTTTGCCGCGATGGAAGTGGCGCCATCACATTATCATAAACAGGCGGTATCATACGTTATTCTGGGCGGGGTTCTGGCCGGGCTTTGTGCGCCGACGCTGGCACGGACATTTGAAAGCCTTTATTTCGAACCGGTTCAGTATGCGGGCACCTATTGTCTGGTGATTGCGCTGAGCCTGGTGGCCCATGCACTTATTTATTTAATTAAACTGCCGCCAAGGAAACCTAGACCGGAAGGATTTGTGCCCGTGGCAAACCCGAAAGTTATGGATGTTCTTAAACGTCCCGCTTTTATCTGTGCGTCGCTTTGTGCGGCGTGTGCCTATCTTTCCATGTCTTTCATTATGACGGCGACGCCGCTTGAAGTGGTTGTGGTCTGCGGTTATCAGATTTCCGATGCGGCGGGGGTCATCCAGTTTCATTCAATGTCGATGTTTGCCCCGGCGATCATTACCGGAACCCTGATTGCCCGCTTTGGGTCAATCCGCATCATCCTGGTCGGGATGGTGGCGATCCTGATATCAACGCTGGTTGCCAAGGCGGGGGTTGAGCTTTATAATTTTTACAGTGCGCTTATATTGATCGGTGTCGGCTGGAATTTCATGTTTACCGCCGGGACAACGCTTCTTGAGCATGCTTACGACGAAAATGAAAAAGCCTATGTTCAGGGATTGAATGATTTGGTGGTCTTTACCCTGGCCGGGCTGGCGACACTGACATCAGGCTTCATGCTTGATAAAATCGGCTGGCAGAATATGAATAATATCGTCATTTCGATACTGGTGCTGCTCATTTTTGTAATTATCTGGTATACGAAAATTGGCAACCGCAAGCCGAAAAAACGCGAAGAGGTCATTATTTTTGACCAGAATTAAGGGGTCAACGATGCTTAGAAAATTTTTAATGCTTTCCATATTTGCCATGTTTTCATCATCGGCTCATGCGGAAAATGTCAATGTAAAGCTTGAGACAACAATGGGCGACATCCATATCGAGCTTTATGCCGATAAGGCGCCGATCACGGTGGCCAATTTTCTTCGCTATATTGATGGCGGCTATTTTGACGGCGGCGCCTTTTACCGTGTTGTCCGTATGGATAACCAGCAGCAGAACAGAATAAAAATTGAAGTGATCCAGGGTGGCATGAGTGGCGACAGCAATATCGGGGCGTTCCCGCCCATTAAGCTTGAGCGGACCACAAAAACCGGGATCAAGCACGAAGACGGCACCATTTCGATGGCACGCGATAACCCGGATTCGGCCAGTTTGGAATTTTTTATTTGTATCAATGATCAACCATCCCTTGATTACGGCGGAATGCGCAATCCGGACGGGCAGGGCTTTGCCGCCTTTGGCAAGGTAACGAAAGGCATGGATGTGGTCCGGGCCATTCAGCAGGTTAAAACCATTGCGCCTAATGACCCGAATGAATATACCGCCGGGCAAAAAGTGATGGAACCGGTCATCTTCAAATCCTTTCACCGCGAATAGTCACAGAAATTACTGATTTACGCGTAAATCCGGAAAACCCGTTTTAAAGATTCTGTCGGCTGCCTTTCTTCATACTTCGTGCAACATTTTTCATGCATCCGGCCCCTCAAATATTAATAAAGAGTTAAATATATCCTGAAAGCGGCGGTTTTTTGCGGCCTTACCCATGCTATTGTTAATAAGCTGTTTACAATGCGGGCGAATAAGGTAAATTAAAATGGATTTTTACCTAAAAAGCATTGCAATATGAAGTTAATATAGGTAAATAAGTCTCGCATGCTATGCGATGGGTAAAGGGAAACACTTAAGCATTGATTTTTTGGTCCTGGACGAAGTCTTTTCCTTTACTTATTAAATAATTAAATAGAACCCTCACGAGGTTTATGTATGACTACACATGATGACGTTGTTGAAGAAAGACGTAATTTTCTTTATATAGCTACCGGTGCTGCCGGTGTGGTCGCTGCAGGTGCTGCAGCATGGCCACTAATTGATCAGATGAATCCTTCAAAAGATGTTCTGGCACTCTCCTCAATCGAAGTTGATTTGACAAAAATTCCACGGGGACAAAACGCCGTTTTCCTATGGCGCGGTAACCCGGTTTTTGTTCGTCACCGTACCGAAGCGGAAATTGCAGAGGCTGTGGCCGGTGATAATACCGATCTGGCTGATCCGGAAAAGGATGAAGACCGTGTACAAAAACCGGAATGGCTGATTATCAGCGCGGTTTGTACCCATCTTGGATGTGTGCCGCTTGAGCATCATGGTGATTTTAACGGATGGTTATGTCCGTGTCACGGGTCGCATTACGATATTTCAGGACGGGTTACCAAAGGCCCGGCACCACTGAACTTGCCTGTTGTGCCCTATGAATTTTTAGATGATTCAACAGTACGTATCGGATAGGATAAAAAATGGCTTCAGAAAATAAATTCGAACCGACAAATCCGACATTGAAGTGGATTGAGGATCGTCTTCCCCTTATGGGACTGATTTATAATTCAATCGGTGGGGGATATAACGTACCACGTAACCTTAACTACTGGTGGAACTTCGGAGTTCTGGCTGGTTTTATGATGGTTGTACAGATCGTAACCGGTATCATCCTTGCGATGCATTATATACCGAATATTGATCTTGCTTTTAACAGTGTTCAGCATATTAAACGTGATGTAAACTACGGCTGGCTGCTACAAGCGATCCACGCCAACGGCGCGTCCATGTTCTTCATTGTTGTTTATGTACATATACTTAGAGGGTTTTACTTCGGGTCATATAAAGCACCGCGCGAAATTCTCTGGTTCCTCGGTATTATCATTTATCTTATCATGATGGCGACAGGCTTTATGGGCTATGTTCTTCCATGGGGACAAATGAGCTTCTGGGGTGCCAAGGTGATTACCAACCTGTTCAGTGTGTTTGACTTTATTCCTTTCATCGGCGACGGAATTGTGAACTGGCTCTGGGGTGGTTTCTCGGTTGGTCAGCCAACGCTGAACCGTTTCTTCTCGCTTCATTATCTGCTGCCGGTTGTTCTGGTCGGTGTGGTGATCCTTCATGTGTGGGCACTTCATATTCCTGGCTCAACAAACCCGCTTGGTATTGATGCAAAAGGCAAACATGACAAGATCCCATTCCATCCATATTACACTGCAAAGGATGCGTTCGGTCTTGGTGTGTTTATTATCTTCTTTGCCGCCTTCGTGTTTTATATTCCGGATTTCCTCGGACATCCTGATAACTATATAAAAGCGAACCCGCTTGTCACGCCAACGCACATTGTTCCTGAATGGTATTATCTGCCTTTCTATGCGATTTTGCGCGCGATCGATAACAAGCTGATTGGTGTGCTTGCCATGTTCTCATCCATCCTGATTATGTTTGCGATGCCATGGCTTGACGGCGCAAGAGTACGCTCCATGCGCTTCCGCCCATTGTCACGCTTCTTCTTCTGGCTGTTTGTTGCAAATGGTATCTTCCTTGGATATCTGGGACAAAGAGCACCGGATGATATTCTGTGGTTCGGGCTTGTCGCGACATCCTATGCACAAATGGCGACATTCTTTTACTTCGCATATTTCATTATCATTATGCCGCTTGTCAGCAGAATGGAAACAACCAAACCGGTACCAACCAGCATTGCCGCTGCGGTACTCGAAGCAAACAAGAAAGGCTGAAGAAATGTTGAAAAACATCAAAATTAAAGGCCTTTTGGCTGGTTTAGTTGGTGCAACAATCGCCTTTTCGGGAGCAACTGCTGCTGAAAGTACAGCGAAGCATCCGGAACGTCATCATTACGAATCTGCCGGTATTTTTGGCAAGTTCGATATTCCGTCCATTCAGCGTGGACTTCAGGTTTACCGCGAAGTTTGCTCTGCCTGCCATTCGCTTGATCTGGTGGCATTCAGAACACTTGGTGATATCGGCTATAATGAAGACGAAATTAAAGCGATTGCCGCTGAATATGAATTTGAAGATACATTTGATGACAGCGGCGAGCTGATTTCCCGTCCGGGTATTCCGGCGGATTATTTCCCGTCACCATATTCAAATGAACAGGCTGCCCGTGCATCAAACAACGGTGCATTGCCGCCTGACTTTTCAACCATTATCAAAGCCCGTGAGCATCTGGCATTCCTGCCATGGTCAAGCGTTTATGGTGAAGATTATGTCGTAGCCCTTATGTCAGGCTACCATGATGAACCACCAGCCGGTTTTGATCTTTTGGATGGTCTGTTCTACAATGATTATTTCGAAGGTAATCAGATCGCCATGACACCACCACTGTCCGACGGCATCATCGAATATGCCGATGGTACAGAAGCAACTGTTGAACAAATGGCATATGACGTTGCCAACTTCCTTGCCTGGGCATCGGATCCAACCATGCAGGCGCGTAAGGAAATGGGCCTTAAAGTTATGCTGTTCATGTTTGTTTTCGTGGTTATGCTTTACTTCACAAACAAGCGTGTCTGGAAAAAAGTGAAAAAAGGCGAAGATATCGATCCTTCAGAAGTTTAAACATTGTTTTTAATTTCTGTTTCGTTTTAAATGTGAGGGCTGCCAACTGGCGGCCCTTATTTTTTTTCAGGAGAATATAATGACAAAAGTGCTCGGGATTATTGGCGGCAGCGGTTTATATGAAATTGATGGTATGGAAAATGGCCAGTGGATTTCAGTTGAAAGTGGTTTTGGCGAGCCGTCGGATGCGCTGTTTGTGGGGGAAGTCGCGGGGCTTGAAGTTGTGTTTCTGCCACGTCATGGCCGTAATCATGTCCTTTCACCGTCCACCATCAATTACCGGGCCAATATAGATGCGCTTAAAAAAGCGGGCGTAACCGACCTGATCAGCATCAGCGCCTGTGGCAGTTTTCGGGAAAATCTGGCCCCGGGTGATTTTGTTCTGGTTGATCAGTTTATTGACCGTACTTTTGCCCGTAAGAAAACTTTTTTTGATGATGGGGTGGTTGCCCATATTTCTGCTGCCCATCCGACCTGCGGCGAGCTTGGCTCGTTAATATTGGAAGCCGCTGCCCTGATGCCATTGACACTGCATAAGGGTGGGACTTACCTCGCCATGGAAGGGCCACAATTTTCAACACTGGCGGAATCGCATCTGTACCGGGCGTGGGGCTGTGATGTGATTGGCATGACCAATATGCCCGAAGCCAAACTGGCCCGCGAAGCGGAAATTTGCTATGCCACCGTTGCCATGGTCACCGATTATGACAGCTGGCATCCTGATCATGGCGAAGTTGATGTGGTTGAAATCATCAAAACGCTGAACGCCAATACCGCCAATGCAAAAATGCTGATTAAAAATATTATTCCGCTTATAAGCACCGCGCAATCGCGCCATCCATGCCCCCAAGGGTGCGATCATGCGCTTGAATATGCTATTATGACAAAAGGGGACATTGATCCGGCGGTGAGGGCCAGGCTTTCATCGGTTGCGGGAAGGGTGCTGAACCGATGAACTGGGTCAAGGATTATGTCACCACCATCGCCAATTATCCAAAACCGGGGATCATGTTTCGTGATGTCACGACCATCTTTGAAAGTGATGTGGCCTATAACCGGATGGTGGAAGAATTTGTCCGGCATCTTGAGAACAAAAAAATTGATAAAGTCGCCGGGATAGAAGCCCGTGGTTTTATCCTTGGCGGGGCGATAGCCCATAGACTGGGGGTCGGCTTTATCACCGTTCGCAAGGCCGGGAAACTGCCGCGGAAAACCCACAGCGTCAATTATATGCTTGAATATGGTGAAGATGCGCTAGAGGTTCATTGTGACGCGATCAGGACGGGCGATAATATCCTGATTGTTGATGACCTGATTGCCACGGGTGGGACCGCCATCGCCACGCACGAGCTGATTAGCATGGCTGGCGGACGGGTTAGCGACTGCGTTTTTATCATTGATCTGCCGGATCTGGGCGGTGCGGATAAATTAAGGGCCAAGGGCTGCGATGTATTTGCCCTGACCAAATATGAAGGGGAGTGATCAGGGTGGCCGCATTTAAAGATCATTTTTCAAAGCAGAGTGATCAGTATAGCAAATTCCGTCCTGATTATCCGGATGCGATGTTCAAATATCTTTCGGGGATATGTTCGGGCCATGATCTGCTTTGGGACTGTGCCACCGGCAGCGGTCAGGCGGCGAGGGGATTTTCCAAATATTTTAAAAAAATAGTTGCCAGCGACGGCAGTGAAAAGCAGATCAGTAATGCGCACGGACCTGATAACATCGACTTTGTCGTGGCCGATGCGGCCAAAAGCGGCCTGGCGGGTCACAGTGTCGATCTTGTCAGTGTGGCGCAGGCGCTCCACTGGTTTGATCTTGCAGCATTTTATGCTGAAGTTAGGCGGGTTTTAAGGCCGGGTGGGATCATCGCGGTTTGGTGTTATGGGTTGATGGAAATTGATCCGGATGTTGATAAGCTTTTCTATGAATTTTATGATGGGGTGGTCGGGCCATACTGGCCACCGGAGAGGGTCCATATTGAGCGGGGATATGCTGACCTTGACTTCCCGTTTGAAAAAATTGAAACGCCGGATTTTTCCATGGACTTAGAATGGGATCTTGATGCGTTTCTTGGGTATTTAAGCACTTGGTCCGCGACCACAAGATATATTGCCGACAAGGGGTACGACCCGGTCGCACTATATGCCGATAAATTCCGTGCAGTATGGCAGGGCGAGCCCCATAAAAAAATCAACTGGCCTATCACATTATTGGTGGGGAGAGTATAATTCTCACAATAAAAAACTAGTTGTATCTAACAACAAACCCTATTATAGTTGTAATATACAACTATAATAGGGAAGTGATTATGACTGAAATAAACGAAATGCAGCTCAGCAATATCCGCTCATCATCAAGAAGGCTGGTTCGTGAGCTTGGGTTCTTAAATTCAACCCTTGCTGACACCCGCTATTCGGCATCAGCAGTTCACGCAATTATCGAAATCGGTGCAAGTGAAGGGGGTATTACCGCAAAAGAACTTTCGGAAATACTGATGCTGGAAAAATCATCGGTCAGCAGGCTTATTAAAAATCTGATCAAAACGGGGGAAGTGGCCGAATTTAAAGCCGAGGGAGATGGTCGACAAAAGGATATCAGGTTAACAGCGCAGGGCAAACAGACCTTAACGGAAATAAACGGGTTTGCCAGAAAAAAGGTCGAAGGGGCGCTTAGCCCGCTTAACCCATATTCAAGAAGCGTGATTGAACAGGGGCTTCAGATTTATTCGGATGCACTTGATAACAGAAGGGTAAGTGCGGATGGGCCAAATATTGAGGAAGGCTATACGCCCGGGCTTATCGGCGGTATTGCCGCTCTACATGGCACATTATATCAGGATATTGTCGATTTTGGCGTAACATTTTGAAGCCAAGGTGGCACTTGGACTGGCCGAATTTATGCCGCGGATCGGGAATTCAAAAAATAACAGCTGGTTTGTGCGAGACGGGAAAAGGATTGCCGCCGGGATCACAATCGATGGTGAGGATCTGGGCGATAATATTGCCCATTTAAGATGGTTTATTGTTGATAAACAGCTGCAGTCTTCCGGTGTTGGCAGGCGTTTGCTTGCAAAGTCACTTGAATTTTGTGAACAGCAGGGGTTCAGGCAAATTGATCTCTGGACTTTAAGGGGCTTGATGCGGCGCGATCACTTTATGAACGAAACGGTTTCAAACTTGTCGATGAATATCCCGACAGTCATTGGGGGGCAGAGGTGCTTGAGCAGAAATTTGTAAAACTGCTCTGAGCTTTATTGTGTCTTTACTATGGCTGCTGCAATCCCGCATACTCAAAAATGTTTGCCGCCTTCGGCAAGAATGGTCAGATCACTCGGTTCATTTTTCCATGCCGCTATCCGCTCGTCGCTGGTTTTAATCTGATCTTCGGTAAGGTTTTCATCAATTTGCGTCACTATCGGTTGGAAAGTTTCAGTGAGTTCCGGGTCATTGTCTTTAAGAAACAGTTTCAGATAGGTTCTGGCATTGACCAGATCCTGTTCAACCATATCACCGCGGAAATTAATAAGGGCCATTGTCTGGAGCGCTTGCGGGCTTCCCTGTTTTGTCGCCAGGTCGAGATAATATGTACCACGCTCAGGGTTGCCGAAATTATAATACATGATCGCCAGATTATATTGGGCGGGTGCATAGCCCTTGTCGGCAGCAAATTTGGTGTTCTGAAAGGCTTTCTGCGGGTCAGCATCCGCTATTTCCCCTTCCTGTCCGGTATAGAAATAGCCAAGTTCATAAGCGCCAAGCGGGTATTTGGCTTCAGCGGATTTTTGGAACCATTTAAAGGCTTCTTCCTTATTGATTTCGGTGCCGACACCATAATTATAAAAATTGCCCAGATGATAGGCGGCTTCACCGTCACCGCTTTGCGCCATTTCAGTGATTTTATTAAAAAGAGCCGAGTAATCCTGTGCAAAAGCAGCAGAATTCAGAAGAAAGAATAGAGCGCAAAACAATAGTTTTTTCATGATGGTTTCCGTGAAATGAGTGGAAGAGCGTTATAGACGGTATTGATCATTTCCTCCAACTGAAATAAGCTTTTATTATAGCCCTTGTCATACATTATTATAGGAATATCGTCATATCCTGTTCAGGGTAATGGCAGGTACAAGAACAGATTAAAAGTTATTTATTATGAAAATGTAATTGGCAGGGTCACCGTAAAAGTGGTGCCGATATCCTTTTGACTTTCAACGCTGACGGTTCCATTTTGTAATTCGGTTAGTTTCTTGACGATGGTAAGGCCAAGCCCGACCCCTTCATGTGTGCGCAGATAAAGTTGAATTCGCCTGCATGAAAGGCAGGAAAATAGCCTCAATTTCATGCTTGTCTATTCCCACACCCTGGTCGGCAATGCTCAGACGATTTTGTTTTTTGTTGATGACAGCTTTATTTTGATGATGCCTTCATTGTGGGAAAATTTAATTGCGTTTGAGAGCAGATTAAGAATAATCTGCCGACAGAGTTTGAGGTCAAGATAGACTTTGTCACCATTATCTTCGAGTTCAGTAAGGTTTTTATGTTTTTGTCTGCCGCTTTTTTGAAAGGCTGTTCAGGGGATATAAATCAAATGGTCAAAGGGAAAATGCTTGGTTGAGGCTCAACCGCATCAAGTTCCAGCCTTGATGTGTCAAGAATTTCTTCAATCAGGGAAAAGCAGATGTTCGCCGCTGCCGTTAATGATTTCAGCATATTCCCTATATTTTTCATGGCCGGTGGTTCCGTATATTTCATCTTTCAGCAAAAAAGAACTGAACCCGATGATCGCATTGAGCGGGGTGCGCAGTTCATGACTGACAACAGCCAGAAACTGGGTGTTTTGCCTGATTGGCCTGCTCGGCACGGGTTTTTGGCAATGATCAGTTCCTGCTCATTCAGCCAGCTTTCCGTAATATCCTGCAGGTGCCGTCCATTCTGGACGGCATTGCCTTTATCGTCCTGAAGACTTCGCCAATTTCGCGTACCACCTTTTCTGTACCATCAGGACAAATTATCCTGTGAATAATGGAATAGGGCTCATCATCCTCCACTACCGCAATGACCGCCTTTTCAACTGTGTCGCGATCATCAGGATGAATTCTTTCAAGAAAGGCGTTCATAGGTAGCCTTGAAATTATTCTTTTCAATTCCGAAAATATTATAAATTTCATCAGACCAGATCAGCTCATTCGGAATTTATTTCCATTCAATTGCCCAGATGGGCAAATTTTCTGGCCCGGGAGAGCCGCTCCTTGCTTTCAATCAGTTGCTTATCCGATTCAATTCGCCTGGTTACATCACGCAGCATGGCGATATAGACGTCTTCATTTTCGATGGTGATTTTGGCAACGGACGCCATTGCGGGAAATATTTCCCCATTTTTCCTTTTAGCGCGTATGTCACTGCGCTGATCCATTGACAGAGTTGATTTCCCGGAATTCTTGAATTTTTCGACATGCTTGTTGTGGGAGTGAACGGCATTTTCCGGCAGAAGAATATTCAGGTGCTTGCCTTTAACCTCTCCCCTTTTATAGCCGAATATTTTATGGGCATTTCCATTCATATACATGATTTTAAGGGCGGGAATTGAACGTGATAACAGCCTGGGGGCCAGCTCCAAGTATGGTTTTCTGACGCAATTCGAGGCGCGTAGCTCTTCCAGAGTATCGGTATTATCTTTACTGGCTTTTTCCCCGCTTCAGCCAGGGCCATTTGCGCTCTTTATTTGCCGCTACCAATTCTTTTCAAATTTTTTCCGTCTTCTTATTTCCTGGTTTTGCTTATAAAAGCCAGAGCAGAATGAATATAAATATTTGCTGCCCAAAGAGATATGTCCCAAAAAATGTTATGACCAGAGGTGGTTGTCTGGAATGCCGTGAACTTTGCAGTTGTATCCTGACTGATGAAATTATTTGCAGAAGTTTGGACCACTTCATTCTTGGAAAACCAAAAGACTGACTAAAGGGATATTTTTAAACAGGATATTATTTTGTTTATTGTTTTTAATCCTAAAATTTTCATCAAGATTTTTCCCCAAAAAATCAGTAAGATGTATTTTTAATACATCAATATTATTTAAACAATAGTAAATAGGGGCTATTTTATTTTATGAGCCGTCTATTCAGCGGCTGTTTTCTGGGAGTTGGCGAGTTGTGGTGGCCAAAACCAAGATCCGCGGCAAAGCGGCGCAGGATAGGTTCGGCCTGATATTCAGCAGCGGGCAAGGGCATCGTTTTCATTGAATTTCTTAAATTATCATCGCTGAAAAATTTTATGATCGGTTGCTGATCTGTTTTTTTTGTTTCAACCAGGAAGCCGTTTTTGCCATCAATGATTAGATCTTGGACCCTTGCAGTTATAGGAAATGACGGGCATGCCGTGGGTGTTTGCCTCTAAGATGACATTACCGAATGTATCAAAGCGCGACGGAAGATGAACAAATCAGCCCGAGATAAAAGGGCGGCAAGCTGTTCTTTTGACTGCCAGCCGGTGAAGACGGCGTCGGGCATCAGTTTTTGAGCTCTTTTTTGGCCGGACCCGATCCTGCAATGACAATTTTAAGGTCCGGTATTTTTTTTCGCGCCCTTTCCATGATTTCCGGCAGTTAAACACGCCTTTTTCCCGGCTTAACCGACAGGCAATGAATAAAACCGGGGTGTCCTGATTGGCGCCGGGGACAATATCGGCTTTCTGGATGGGCTCAATGCTGTAATTTCGCGGTTCACTATGATGGGCAGCGAGATGGATTTTATTTTTATCCAACATCATTTCATGACTGGCAAGCCATTTGCGGTGATCGGTGTTAAGGACAAAGATACCGTCAAATTCATTATAAAATGCCCGAAGCAACCGTCTGACACGGTCGCGTTCATGGATATTAAGATCAGTGGTGTTTTTGATAAAATTGATCCAGTCCGTGTGCATGAAAAAGTAGGACGGCACATTGAATTTCTGTTTAATAAACATGGCGACCAGGGCCATCGGCCCTTCGGTAGAGCAGATAATGCGGTCATACCCCCCTTCATAAAAATGCGGCGATTTCCATCAGATTGGGGGATACGGATGGGCTGACCTCCGAATTTTTCCAATGTGACAGTGGTCAGGGGACGAACAACCCGCAGGTTCTTTTCCTCCACCGCGTCATCATGGCAGATCAGAAAATCAATGGGCATATCAAGGCGTTGAATTTCCCGCAGTTTCCCAAGCAGCGAAGAGGAGACACCATTCTGGTCGCTCCATGTGTCGCTTAAATGCAGGGCTCTTTTCTGGTGGCGGTTTTTGCCGATTTTTTCGGCAAAATCATTCAGCAGGCCGCGGTTCTGATAAAAGCACCCGGTCGCGGCAAAGGCTGGCCCAGTGTTGCCGAAATAAGCAGCGGAAAGGAGAGCGTATCCAAGATCTGGTCAATTTTAATGTTGCTTAAGTTTTTATTTTTCTGGTCCGAGCCAAAAAAGCGCGGTCATCTGGGCAGGGATTTCAAACTTTCTGGTCAGTTCAGCGGTAGAAAATTTTTCAAGCCGGAGATGCTTATTTTTTTTCGGATGCCTTTTTATCCGTTCAATCAGAAGCAGGTTCAGATCATTAAAAGATTAGAACGGCATCATTGACCGTTTTGATGAAGACTTCTAGGGCCGTTCTTGCTTTCAGCAAATTTCCTCAAGATACTTAATAAGAAGCGATAATCTTTCGGGATTTTCCATTTGGTGATACGGTTTATTTTTTTACCATTTAAGGCAAGATGGACAAACTCAAAAAATTTCATGGTTTTTTGTGCTTCTGCATTTCCAGAAGCAGGTTGCTTAAGATGAAGCAGCCGATTTTTGTCACGGGCCGTACCACGGGTGCAGCAGGATGCGAAATAGCCCGGGGTCACTGACCTTACCCACCACTTGCGAAAAAAATAATCAAGCAGGGCAATGGTCAGTTTTTGATTTTCACCAACCCTGCCAACGGGGGCAATGTTACCGTTTCTGATGGCTTCAAGCGCGAGGTCGGAAAGTTTTTCAGTCTTTGATCGTTCGACCAGATTTTCAATATAAAGCTTTGAATAACATTTTCCGGGCAAATATGCCGGTATGATCGTCCGAGCCGCCGGTCAGTATTTTGGGGACGATTGGGATCAACGCCGAATTCAGCAGGAGAAAGATTATGTTTTTTTGCATACTCTAATATTTTCTGCGGGGTCAGGCTTCTGGCCCAATTCAGAGTAAGGACCGATTGCCACAAATCACGTTGCCCGTTAAGCACTTCAAAGCGTTCAAAAAGAACGGCGAATTTTTCAAACAGACTAAAATCGATTTTTCATTTTTGGTATAAAAATAAAGCGGATGCGGCAGGATCAATGGAATATTATGACGGGCGGCATAACGGACAAAGTCATAGATATTCTGGCGGTGATGATCAAGCCGCTCTTCTTCATCCGGGCTAAAGCCATAAGCCAGCACATGGATATAAAGTTCATATTCAGGAAGTAATATAAATTCGCTACCAACCAGTATATCATGACCTTCAGCAATCAGGGTCCAGCAGAGCGGGCATTATTATGGTTGGTGATCGTCACCACATCCATATTATTCTGGCGGAGTAATTTATAAAGCTTGTCGGTTTTAAGCCATGTTTCGGCAGTCTTAAAATCGGCCCCACAGTTCATCTGGTATGTCGCTATTTTCATCATGGCAGTGAAGATCAACAAAAAGGCAGTCATCTGAATGAAACCTGTTTTCCTGCTCTTTCAGATAATCATTAAACTCATCAGCGATCTGTATCCGGAAATTATCATTCTTCAGATAAGGGCTTGGACTGCTCATGCTTGCTCCTGCTTGTTTTAAGGGGAAACTAGCATTTTTTGTTTACAGAACTATTTCAGAAAAAAGACAGTTTTATGTCGATTTAAAGCAAAGCCGTACTAGTTGGCAAAGCGGAAATGCATGATATCGCCGTCAACGACGATATATTCTTTTCCTTCAAGGCGCATTTTTCCGGCGTCTTTTGCGCCGTTTTCGCCACCGAATTTGACATAATCATCGTAGGCAATGGTTTCAGCACGGATAAAACCGGTTTCAAAATCGGTGTGGATAACACCGGCGGCTTTTGGCGCTTTCGTATTGCGCGTAATGGTCCAGGCACGGGCCTCTTTAGGGCCGATGGTGAAATAAGTAATCAGTTTTAGCAGGTCATATCCGGCACGGATCACCCGGCCAAGCCCGGTTTCGCCAAGTCCAAGATCGGCCAGAAACATTTTCTGCTCTTCCGGGTCATCAAGCTGGGCGATTTCCTCTTCCAGTGAGGCGCAGATTTTAACGGTGACGGCGCCTTCAGCTGCGGCTTTTTCCTCAACCCGGCGGGTCAAGTCGTTGCCGCCCACTGTATCTTCCTCATTAACATTACAGACATAAAGAACCGGTTTTGTTGTAATCAGCTGTAATCCATCCAGCAGCTTTTGGTCTTCGTCATCCTTGACGGCGACGTTGCGGGCGGGTTTTCCTTCTTCCAGAACGGTAAGACAGCGGTCGACCATACCCATGATCGCTTTTGCTTCCTTATCCTGACCGCGGATACGGCGCTCAAGGCCGGGTTTTCTTTTTTCAAGGCTTTCCATATCGGAAAGCATCAATTCGGTTTCAACTGTTTCCGCGTCGGCAATCGGGTCGATTTTTCCTTCAACATGGGTGATATCATCATTTTCAAAACATCTGAGTACATGAATGATGGCGTCGACTTCACGGATATTGCCCAGAAACTGGTTGCCGAGCCCTTCGCCCTTGGACGCGCCGCGGACAAGCCCGGCAATATCAACAAAGGAAAGCTGGGTCGGGATGATCTGTTTCGAATGGGCAATTTCAGCAAGCGTGTTCAGGCGCGGATCCGGCACCGGCACCTGACCGACATTGGGCTCAATCGTGCAGAATGGATAATTGGCAGCGGCGGCCTGCGCGGTGTTAGTCAGCGCATTAAAAAGGGTCGATTTACCGACATTGGGAAGCCCAACAATACCACACTTAAATCCCATTATTCATTTTCCTTTTCATTATCGTCTTTGCTTTTCTTTTTTGATTTATCTTCATTGGGTTTCAGGATCAGTCCAATTTCATTTAAAAAATCAATGCCGTCGCGTGAAACGAGCTTGTCTGCAGCGCGGCCAACGGCATCAAGCAGCGGATCAAGCCATTTTTCGTCATTTTTGCTGAAATCCCCTAGCACATGACCGGTCACCATTGATTTGTCGCCGGGATGGCCAATGCCAAGGCGGATACGGTGATAATTTTTATTGATAAACTGATCAAGGCTGCGAAGACCGTTATGCCCGGCATTGCCGCCGCCGGTTTTGAATTTTATTTTTCCGGGTGCTATGTCCAGTTCATCATAAAAGACAAAAATGTCTTCTGATGGAATTTTAAAAAAACTGGCAATTTCACCAACCGATTTACCGGACTGGTTCATGAAGGTGAGGGGCTTTAGGATAAATGTTTTTTCCCCGCCAAGAGTTCCTTCATAAAGGGCGCCCTGAAATTTCATTTTCGGCTCAGAAAAATTATGGCGGAGGATAATTTCATCCACCGCCATAAAGCCAATATTATGCCGGTTGTTTTCGTATTTGATGCCGGGATTTCCCAAGCCAACGATCAGCAACATGGCATTATCCTTTTTTCCGAGGGAAGCTTATTCCTCAGATTTCTGAGAAGTTGCTTCAACTTCTACGCTATGCTCTTCGTCCTCGTCCTCATCAGAATCATCTGATTTAAGACCGCTTGGTGCCGCGATGGTGGCGATGGTGAAGTCACGGTCATCAATAACCGGTTCTACGCCCTTAGGCAGGGTGATTGATGAAATATGGACGCTGTCACCCAATTCAAGACCGGTAAGATCAATAGTAATTGATTCCGGAATGGCGTTTGCAGGACAGTAAAGTTCGATGTCATGACGAACGACGTTAATGATGCCGCCTTTTCTCAGGCCAGGGCAGTCGTCTTCATTGATGAAGTGAACAGGTACGTGGATGGCGATTGTGGCATCCTGTGCCAGACGAAGGAAATCCACATGCAGCGGCCAGTCGGTCACAGGGTGGAATTGTACGTCACGTGGAAGAACCAATTGTTTTTTACCTTCAACTTCAATGTCGTAAGTTGAACTTAAAAAGTGACCGGTATCCAGAAGTTTCCTGATATCAATCAGGCTGACGGTGATTTTTGTTACTTCTTTTTTTGCGCCGTAAATTACTGCCGGAATTCTGCCTTCTCTACGTATTGCACGAGAGGACCCCTTACCCGCTTTGGTGCGCACTTCAGCTTTAATTACTTTATTAGTATTAGCCATTGCTATTCTCCAAAATTTTAAAATTGATACCGGCCTCCAGGGGTGCCAATATCAAAGGGCCTGTGATCATGATGATACAGACCCTTATGAGCGCCGCTTTTAACGCCTTTAAGCGCAAAACTCAACGATTTTTTTTACTTTTTAGCCTTTTATTCAAACAGGACGGAAACGGAGCTTTCCTCATGGATGCGGCGGATCGCTTTGGCAAAGAGGGGTGCGATGCTGATCTGGATTATTTTTTTGCAGGCTTGGACCCTGTCAGTTGCCTGAATTGAATTGGTGGTGACCACATGTTCAAGCACTGAATCGTTGATCCTTTCAATGGCGGGGCCGGAGAAAACGCCATGAGAAACATAGGCACTTGCCGATTTTGCGCCGTGGGAAACAAGTGCTCCTGCCGCATTACAAAGGGTACCGGCACTATCCACAATGTCATCAACAAAGACGCAGTGATACCCTTCCACTTCACCGATCACATTCATCACTTCCGAGACACCGGCTTTTTCACGGCGTTTGTCGATAATGGCAAGTGGCACGCCCATTTTGCTGGCATAGGCACGGGCGCGAACCACACCGCCGACGTCAGGGGAAACAATCATCAGCTTTTCACGGTCAGCATAACGCTGCATGATGTCTTCAATCAACACAGGGGAAGCGAAAAGATTATCGGTCGGGATATCAAAAAAGCCCTGAATCTGTCCGGCGTGGAGGTCCATGGTCAGAACCTTATCGGCACCGGCCGTGGTGATCAGATTTGCAACCAGTTTGGCGCTGATCGGTGTGCGTGGCCCCGGTTTACGGTCCTGACGCGCATAACCGAAATAGGGGATCACAGCAACAATCCGTTTTGCCGATGCCCGTTTCAGCGCATCAATGACTATTAACAGTTCCATAACATTGTCGTTGGTGGGGCTAGAGGTCGGCTGAATGACATAGACATCCTCGCCGCGGACATTTTCCTGAATTTCGACCCATATTTCCTGATCAGAAAACCTTTTGATGTTTGCTCTTGTAAGTTCCATGCCGAGATGGGTTGCGATAGATTCGGCGAGTGGAATATTACTATTGCCGGAAATAAGTTTCATATTTCAATAGTCCCATTAGAGTTTCCAGAAATGTTATTTTTCTTATACAGATATTTTTTTAAAAAGCGAGCGTCAATTACCATTTTTTTGACATTAATGTTGCACTATTATTGAAATCTGCCGGCCATAATCCGGTTCGTCCAGATGGGTTTTCCTGCGGTAGCTGAAAAAATTATTGGCGTGCGGGTAGGTATCAAGTCCCAGCGCGTCAATTTTCGTTACTTCATTTTGCCAGATCCGGTCAAAAACATAGCTTTCCAGATCAAACTGATAATGCCCCGCACGGGGGCCGGGTATAAAGTAGCTGTCGTTATCAATTTGTCTGTATAGGTCTTCACCAACTTCATATGATTTCTGGGCGATGCAGGGGCCGATGGCCGCGACAATATTATGGCGGTCCGCGCCCAGTTCGCACATTGCTTCAATCGTGTTTTGGATGATACCGTTTCTGGCCCCTTTCCAGCCGGCATGGGCAGCGCCGATCACGGCGGCGAACTGGTCAACAAACAGCACCGGGGCACAATCGGCCGTCACAATGGACAGGGCGACATTTTTTTCATTGGTGACAATGGCATCGGCATCAACGGTGCGAATATCGCCATTAAATATATGGACCTTGTTGCTATGGGTCTGATGGATTTCAGCAAGTGCCGCCCCGGGAAGAAGTGTCGTGCTGGCAATAAGTCGGTTTTTGGTGACATTCTGCGCCTCATCACCGGAATGGGTGCCGCAGTTAAGGGAATGATAAATGCCTGATGAAACACCACCAAGGCGGCCGAAAAAGCCGTGTTTTATATTGGCTATTTTTTCCAGTTTTTCCGATTTTTTATAAATAGACATTTCAGAACCCCGCTGTTTCAATTTTTTTATCTGAAATTATTCCCAGGACTTTAAATAATTTTCCCATTTCATTCGGGGACGTGAGCCGGTCGAGCTCGCCCATAATGGTTTCTCTTTTTTCCCCATCCGCTTTTTCACTAAGCAGGGCCGCCCGCTCGCCAATTCCCATATTATTGAGAAAATCTCCCTGGGATACCGGGCCAAGGGTTTTTAGCCCCGTTTGTCCGATAATATCCGCCATTTTACGGAAATTGACATGCGCGGAAAGATCGGCCCAGCCCGGTTCGTCGTAAATAAATGTATATTTGTGATCCTTCACCGCCTGCAGTGTTTCACCGGTGCGGTAGTCGGTATAGCCATAATCAATGAAAAGCGCTGCCCCGGAACAGGCGCTTATGTGATCGGCAATCAGCCGGGTGATATAATCGGCCATGGGGGAAACTTCAATAATGCTGTGGAGTTCGGCGTCCTTCACGGCTTCGGGTAAAATAAGATCCTCAAGCGGGAAAGGGGAAAGCATGGTGGTCAGGCCGTCATCTTTTTCATTGACCGTCACCATCCGCTCATGCCAGCCAAGCTCGCCTTTCTGAAACTGGCGGATTGGCAAGGCATCGAAAAATTCATTGGCAATCAGAAAAGTGGCTTCATCATCAACGGCGGCGGCGTCAAGTGCGGATTTTACCGTATCATGCCAGGTGATTTTACCGGGAAAGCGGTAAAGCTTATCCTGCTGAACTTCCTTTAGGTCGGGGGAGGCCTCAACCAGATGAATTTCGACCGCTTTTTTAAAATCGGGCAGGACATCAAGAACCCGGATCAGATCAGCCATCAATGTGCCCCGTCCGGGGCCAAGTTCGATCAGATGAACCCGGAAGGGGCGGTCCATTTTCAGCCAGAGGTCGGCAAACCAGAGCCCGATCATTTCACCGAACATCTGGCTTATTTCAGGGGCGGTGATAAAATCGCCGCTTTTTCCAAACGGATTACGCTTTACATAATAGCCATGATGCGGATTGGTGAGCGCTTCACTCATATAGGTGCTGACCGAAATCGGGCCGTGAAGTTTTATCAGTTTTATAAGATGATCTTTTAACGCTGATTTTTCCGGCTGGGTCATAAGGAAGACGTCCTTGGCCGGAAAATAAGATAAAGACCAAAAAGGATCATTGGTGCGCTTAAGGTTTGCCCCATGGTCAGGCTATGGGTGCCGAATAAAAATCCAAGCTGGCTGTCGGGTTCCCGGAACTGTTCGACAAAAGTACGGGCCATAGCATAACCGATAATGAAAAGACCGGTAATCATGCCCGGTTTATGGCGCGCTTTGGTAAAATGAAAGACGAAATAAAGCACAAAAAACAGTAGAAACCCTTCCAGAACGGCTTCATAAAGCTGGCTTGGGTGGCGGGGCAGCGGGCCACCATGAGGGAAAACCATTCCAAGCGGTGCATTGGTCACACGGCCATATAATTCGCCATTGACGAAATTGGCAAAACGGCCGAGCATTAAACCAATTGGCGAGGCGCAGGCAATGATATCGGCAAAGCGAAAGAGCGGAATTTTATGCTTGCGACAATATAGGATGGTGCTGACACAGACACCAAGAAACCCGCCGTGAAATGACATTCCGCCGTCCCAGACAGCAATGATTTTACCGGGGTTGGATAAATAAAAGGGCAGGTTATAAAAAAGCACGTAGCCGAGGCGGCCGCCGAAGATAATACCCATCATGGCCCAGAAAATATAATCGCTGACCTGTTCCTGGGTGCAGGGGGCCGGTTTAACGCGGATCAGGCGTGACATATATAGCCAGCCAAAGATCAGGCCGCCAAGATAGGCAAGTGAATACCAGCGAATCGCTATCGGGCCAAACTGAACAAGGATCGGGTCTATATTGGGGTAAGTCAGCGTTGCGGAAAATAAATATTCAATCATAAAATTCTGCCATTAACCAATGAAAACCAAGCAAAACAAAGCATTACACGTTTGAGTGGTTATGAGCAGACTTGTCCCATATTTAAGAAGACTTGGCAACCCCTCAATGTTCCGCCATAGTGCAAAAAATTGATGTTGAGATTCAACATTAAGCCGACCATAGAAAGATAAAGGATCTATCAGTGCAATCTGACAATAAATTACTCAGTGATCTGGCCAGATTAGGGCAGAGTGCTGCCGGAACTATTCACGGTGTCAAATCGGAATTTGAAGCAAAAGTAAGATCCCATCTGGAAAATATCCTGAAAGATATGGATCTGGTAGCGCGTGAGGAATTTGAAGTGGTTCAGGAAATGGCCGCTGCTGCCCGCGCCGAAAATGCCGAACTGGCAAAACGCATCGAAACGCTTGAAAAAGAAATCAGCGCCTTAAAGAAAAAGAAGAAATAAAATGTTATCGACAGAAGAACTGCATGAGGGTCAGGCTAACCCGCTTGACACGCTTGAGGTTATGGTCAGTCAGAATGAATGGCCCTATGAGCGCCTGGGCAATGAGGAAATTGTTGCTGCGGTCATTGGCGAATGGTGCGATTTTCATATGCGCTATATCTGGCTATCAGATAAAAATATTCTCCAGTTTAGCGGACAACTTGATATTAAGGTTCATGAACGTAAACGAGGCGCCGTACTCGAAGTGATGGCGCGGATCAATGAACGGCTTGATATGGGGCATTTTGGCATCTGGAGCGATGATGAAACGCTGATGTTCAGACATTCCCTTATACCGCCGACCATCGGCATTGACGTCAGCAATATTTGTGATTTGGTGACGAGAACCGTGATTGCGGAAATTAACCGTTATTATCCGGTGTTTCAGTTTGTCATCTGGGGCGGAAAATCCCCCAGTGAAGCAATTGAAGCGGCGATGCTTGAAACAATTGGGAACGCATAAGGGTAGAGATGGGGAAATTATCAGCAATTACCAGTGATAAACCGATCCTGCTGGTCGGATGTGGCAAAATGGGCAGTGCTATGCTTACGGGCTGGCTAAAGCGGAAACTTGACGGGGCAGCCATTCATATTGTTGAGCCGAATATCAAGCATGTGAAGACCGAATTCAAGGATATTGCTGATCGTCAGCTTCATCAGTCGTTTGAGGATCTTCCCCGCACATTAAAGCCTTCTTTCATTATTTTGGCGGTTAAGCCACAGATGATGGACGAAGTTATGGATTCCTTGAAGGCAAGCCGGATCAAAGGTGATGTGATTGTATCGGTCGCTGCGGGCAGGACAATCCGTTATTTTGAGGATCATCTGGGCCGTGATCAGGCGATCATTCGTTCTATGCCCAATACACCGGCCGCTATCGGACGGGGGATAACCGTTTGTTGTGCCAATCGCCATGTTGGCGATGAAAAACGGGAAATTTGTACAGCGCTGCTTCAGGCAGTCGGGCTGGTGGAATGGATTGATGATGAAAACCTTATGGATGCAGTTACCGCTTTAAGCGGCAGTGGTCCGGCCTATGTCTTTGCCATGGTGGAAGCGATGGCGGCAGCGGGGGAAGCCATCGGCCTTGACCCGGAATTAAGCCGCAGGCTGGCGCGTGAAACCGTGTGCGGGTCCGGGGCGCTCCTTGATAAGTCTGAGGAACGCGCGTCAAAACTGCGTGAAAATGTGACCAGCCCGGGCGGGACAACGGCCGCCGCCCTTGATGTGCTGATGGCGGATGACGGAATTTTCCGGATTATGCGCCGGGCGATGCAAGAAGCAAAGGCCCGTTCAAAAGAACTGGCCGGTTCATAAACATGATGAACTATGATGTGGTCATTGTCGGCGGCGGGGCTGCGGGCCTTATGTGCGCGATCGAGGCCGGGAAACGTGGCCGTCGTGTGATTGTGCTTGAAAAAGGGAAAAAAGTGGCCGGGAAAATCCGAATTTCCGGCGGGGGACGCTGCAATTTTACCAATATTCATACAACAGCCGCCAATTTCCAGTCGGCCAATCCACACTTTGCCAAATCGGCGCTCAAACGATATGGTCCGAATGATTTTATTTCGCTTGTTGAAAAGCACGAGATTGCGTATCACGAAAAAACGCTGGGCCAGTTATTCTGCGATAACAGCGCGCAGGATATTATTGATATGCTGCTGGAAGAATGTGCAAAGGCGGAAGTGGTGATTAAAACATCCGTAACCGTGGAAGCCATTGAAAAAAAAGACAGTTTTATAATAAGGACGGAAGAGGGGGAGATCAGTTGCCAGTCGCTGGTGATTGCCACGGGTGGGCCGTCCATTCCAAAAATGGGGGCAACCGGTTGGGGCTATGATGTGGCGCGGCAGTTTAAATTAAAAATTGTTGATCCGGTCCCGGCATTGGTGCCGCTGACATTCGGGGAAGCCTTTATTTTTGATTTTCGCAAATTAAGCGGCGTATCGGTTGATGTCCGGGTGCAGTGTGGCAAGGTCAGTTTTGATGAAGCGCTGCTATTTACCCATCGTGGTTTAAGCGGACCTGCCATTTTGCAAATTTCATCATACTGGCGTAGTGGACAGGATATCATCATTAATCTGGCGCCGGGCAGGGATGTTTTTGAAAGCTTAAAAGACGCAAAGCAAAAACACCCGAAGCAGGATTTATCCACCGCGTTATCAGGTTTTCTGCCAAAAAGGCTTGCAATTTATTTAACGGAACATACCGGAATTGACGGGATGCTTACCGATTTATCCCATAAAAAGCTGGAAACAGTGGCAGAACTGGTCAATAGCTGGCGCATCAGCCCGAAAGGCACGGAAGGCTTTGCCACCGCCGAAGTGACACGGGGCGGGGTTAGCACGGATGAGCTATCATCAAAAACCATGGAAGCGGCCAAAGTGTCGGGGCTTTATTTTATTGGTGAAGTGGTCGATGTGACCGGGCATTTAGGCGGATATAATTTTCAGTGGGCCTGGGCATCTGGCCACGCTGCCGGGCAATATGTATAAAAAAATTATTAAAGTAATAGTTTAAGAAAATTATATAACTATTTATTATTAAAAATATTATTTAATATTTTATCACGATTTTCAGGGTTGATCAGTTCGATCAGCACTTTCCAAAACCCGTCTGTTGCTTCTATCCCCGCCGATTTACAGGCATTTAACATCTGTTCTTTCTGATGTTCGGTGATTTCGCCGAGCAGGGTTATGCCCTTATCCGTCAGGTTCAATAGACGCTGGCGGCGGTCCTCCCGCCCGACATCCTGAATGATGTAGCCTTTATTTATCAGGTTGCCGAGGACACGGGACAGGCTTTGTTTTGTGATGTTCAGGATTTCAAGCAGTTCAGCGACCGTCATGCCGGGGTTTTGATTGACAAAGAATAAAACCCGGTGATGGGCGCGGCCAAAACCATATTTCTGTAAAACCGCATCTGGCCAGGCAATGAAATCCCGATAGGCGAAATAGAGCAGTTCCGCGCTTTTGAGAAACAATTGTTCGTCATCGAACGATTTTAAGTCATAATCTTTCAAAAATATGTCAGCCATGTTGACATATATTAAAGCAGGTGATAAAAAGGTCAAGAAGTTTATGAATTAATTTGAGGACCATAATCATGTCTATAATCCCTTTTGATGACCGTGACGGTGTAATCTGGTACGACGGTAAGCTAATCAACTGGCGTGATGCCAATTTTCACGTGCTTTCCCATGCGCTTCATTATGGAAGCTGCGTGTTCGAAGGGCAGCGGGCTTACGGCGGCAAGATTTTTAAATTACATCAGCATAGCGAACGCCTTGTCAGATCCGGTGAAATCCTGGGCTTTGATATGCCGTTTACCGCGGATGAGCTTGATGCGGCGGCCAATGAAGTGATTGCGGCAAATGGTCTTGTTGATGCCTATGTCCGTCCGGTTGCCTGGCGCGGTTCGGAAATGATGGGTGTCGCGACCAAGGGATCAAAAGTTCATGTGGCGATTGCGGCATGGGAATGGCCGTCCTATTTCAGCAAGGAAGCCAAATTAAAAGGTCTTCGTCTTGAGATTGCCAAATGGCGCCGTCCGGCCCCGGATACGGCCCCGACAGAATCAAAAGCGGCGGGTCTTTATATGATTGCTTCGCTTTGTAAGGATGCGTCCGTTGCCCATGGCTATGATGATGCGCTGATGCTTGATTACCGCGGGCAAATTGCCGAAGCGACAGGGGCCAATATCTTTTTCTTGAAAGACGGTGTGCTTCATACGCCAAAGCCGGACTGTTTCCTAAACGGGATTACCCGCCAGACAGCTATGGAACTTGCGGAAAAACGCGGGATTAAGGTGATTGAACGGGCAATTATGCCGGAAGAAATGGCCGATTTTGAGCAGGCCTTTATCACCGGAACAGCGGTTGAAGTGACGCCGATTTCACAGATTGGCGATTATACATTTGAAGTCGGGGATATGACCAAAAATATGGTTCATGACTATGATGACCTGGTGAATAACCGCCAGGTATAAAGAATAAAAATAATATTCCTCCCAAATTAAAAGGCCCCGTTTATAAAACGGGGCCTTCCTTTTTGTACTTAATTATACCTGATTAGATATTTTTAATGGCACTTTGCATTGCTTCGAGTGCGCGGTGCAGACGGGAATGCTGTGTTGCAAGGTTCATACGCATATAACCTTCACCTGTGCGGCCATAATGCTCACCCGGGTTCAGGTTAACGCCGGCTTTCTGGATGAAGAAACGCTGCATCATGTCACCAACGGTTTCATTGCCCATTGGCTTGCCGAGTTTTTTGGCCACTTTGCTGCAGTTGATCCAGGCAAGGTAAGTTCCCTCATGGGCTTTATAGCTGACATCTTTCATTTCTTTAGCACAGAAATCTTCAAGAATATGGGCGTTTTTGTCCATATATGACTGCATATCATCCATATATTGTGCGCCATGTTTATAGGCGGCGTTTGAGGCAATTGTTCCCATTGTGTGCATGAGTGCACGGTAATGGTTTGCTTCACGCTCAACACGGTCCATAAATTCAGGATTGTCGCAGAACATATAAGCCGTGCGGTGTGCCGCAAGGTTAAATGATTTACTGGCTGATTTGAATGTGACGGAACGGTTGGCGTTTGTTGAATTTACTGAGGCATAAGGTACATATTTGGCGTGTTTATTGACAAAGTCACAGTGGATTTCGTCAGCAACAACAAATGCCTTATATTTTTCAGCAAGTTCACCGATTTTGCCGAGCTGTTCCGCTGTCCAGCAGTTGCCGGTTGGGTTTTGCGGGTTACAGATGATGATGGCTGAAGCACCTTCTTTAAGAAGTCTTTCAGTATCAGCATAGTCAAAATCATAGGTGCCGTCTTTATTCAGGATCAGGTCACTTTCTGCCAGCTCGCAAAGGGCATCCGGAATGACATGGAAGAAACTTGAATAGTTTGGCGTGTGAAGAATGATTTTATCGCCCGGTTTTGTCACTGTGCGCAGAACGCTGGTCACACCATCAAGAACACCAAGGGAGTTTTTAATGGATTTTGGATTAACGGTCTGGTTATAGCGCGCTTTGTTCCATGCAACGATATTGTCGATATAGTCTTCCGGCGCTGCTTCGTAACCCCAGCATTCGTTGTTCAGACGATTTTGCAGGGCTTCTGTCACATGAGGGCAGGTTCTGAAGTCCATATCGGCAACACCCATTGGGTATGGCACGTCATAGGGGCGGTTTGCTTTACGGATACCGTCCCATTTAAAATCACCGGCACCAATCCGGTTAAATTCTTCGTTAAGGTCGTAAGCCATAGACATGCCCATGCTGCCCATGCCTTTTGCCGCTGCGCTTGCCGCAGGTAAATTTACCGCACCGGTGACAAATGCTGCCGCACCGACACCTTTCATAAATTAACGGCGGTCTAGTTTGGTTTTGGTCATAGAAATTTGCTCCCACTTCTATACTGGTTGAGTTGAAAAGGGACGAACCCTTTACGTTGAAAAATACCCTGTTTTTAGTATTATTTTCGGGCTTTCGCATAGTAAAGTGCAATAATATAACAATGTTGTCAATGACTACATTAAAATAATTTTTTTTGAGTTATTTTTTTTGACTTCAAAAATATTGTTTTGAAAGAGCCAAAATAGTGGGAAATTTAAAATCAGTCAGCTTTTTGCCAGAGTGCGCAGTGCGCACCGGCGGGATCACGGATGATCGCATACTGTCCCTGCGGCATTTTACGCGGGCCATTGACGAGGGCGCCACCAAGCTTTTTAACATTTTTTAAACAGTCATCCAGTGAAAGGACGGAAATATAGGGTATCCACATTGGGGGAATTCCGGCATTACCGCCACGGGCATGACAGATACCGGCAACAGTGTCGCCATTTTCATTATTCATATTATAGTCATTATAGTCGCCCATATCAAAAGCATCAGCCGACCATCCGGCAACGGTCTGATAAAATGCACGAAGATTTTCAGCATCATTAACCGTAAGATCAATCCATTCAATTTTACCTGTTGTAGTCATAAATAGCTCTCCCTTATTTTCCCTTTAATTATTTTTTTTAAAGCACCATTTTTTTGTACAATTTTAATAAAATATTAAGTGCTCCCACGTAGTGTAGCAGAAATTTCATCATTTCAGAATGTGATTTTGCAATAGTGAGGTTTTAACCGGAGAAGCCACAACAGGCCCAAGGTTAAATAGGTTGATTTTGTTTTTAAGTAGTAGCCGCGCCAATGAGTAACAGTGTTTGGGTGTTTTATAAATGGCGTTTTTAATTGTTGAGTAACTCTCCCTCTTAGCCCCGGTCTCCCTACGGGGCTTTTTTTTGGGAAATGGCTAGCCCCCGAAAGCCCGATGGGCAGACACAGAACGGGAAATAGACTGGCCGGACTTACGGGAGCTATGAATTTATTCTATGCTTTTTCTAATGGGCGGATCAAATCACAAGCCGCGCACAAATATCAAATGTTTGTGATGCTTTTGTGAATGAGCAAACGGCCTAATTCTGCGCGACGATACAGCTGTCCGTAGCGCCAAAAGGCAGTGGCGGAATTTTGAATTTATCAATATTTTCCATACCATCAGCCTGTTCCGCCTTTAGAGCGTCGAGCTCTTCATACATGCTTTCAATGATGCGCGGGTCGGATGCATTTTTTTCCTTTTCCTCGAGCGAAGCGGAGAGATCGGCAATTTTTTTGTCAAGCTCGGGCTTATATTTGCTGTCATAATTGGCAGTATAATCCTGAAAGGCGGTTCTCCGGTGATCAACATTGACGCGGGCAACGCAGTTGCAGTCAAATTTGGTGTTGTTGATGTTGCAGAGATTATAGCTGCTGGTGAAATAGGCCTGATCGGCCTGATCAATGCCACTTAAGTCCGGTCCGGATGGCTTGTCATTGGCGCCGCAGGAAGACAGAACAAAAATGGCCCCGACGACCACGGCTGTTATTTTGAAGATCTGTTTCATTTTATACCCTGTCAATTTTTCTGACTTAGAATTTGGACAGAGTCTAATAAATATCGCTCCGATTGGCAACAGGCGAATAGTATTGTCCAAATAACCGGGCAGGGGTTAACTGATCAACTGGGTAATATCATCGTCGACATATAAATTTGCCTCACCATTGAAATAATAATGCAGGGTTTCGCCATCAATATGAACAATGTCGCCCTGATAAACCCAGCCTTGCCCTGTAGATGTAACGGTATCGCCGGTATCACCAAGGATCAAAAGCTGATTTTGTGCTTCGGTGACGTCCAGAACATCCTGTGCCGTTACAGTAAGGCTGTTGTCACCATAGCCGCCAATATCAATTACCGATATCTGAACAACGTCGATATCGGCAAGATTAATATCATATCCGGAGCCAATAAATTGTAACATATCATATGAGTTATCAAGGCCGCCGTCATAACTGTCGGCAGGATCAAATATCATGGTGTCTGTCCCGAGGCCGCCGTTGATAATATCTGCGCCCAAACCACCATCAATATAATCATCACCGTCGTCACCATTAATGACGTCATCTCCACTTTCACCATAGAGATAATCAACTTCATCACCACCATCGACCGTGTCATTACCTTCACCGGCATATATAGTATCTGTAAGGTTGGTTCCGGTGATGGTGTCATTTCCGGCGCCGGTCTCTGCATAATGGAAAGTTCCTCCCATTAAAACGACATCATCATGAGAACTGCCGGTAAAAGCAGAAAACTGACTAAAGGTATCGCCTGCCGCATCACCTGCAGAACCCGTTCCGGCCCCAAGGTCAACTGTCACTCCGCTGTAGGAATTTTCGTAACTTAAAGTGCTGCTGCCATTAGTGTTCCCGGTCATATCATCAGCACCTGCGCCGCCTTCAATGATACTACCGCCAACAATAATATCATCACCAGCACCCCCGAAAATCAGGGTATCATATGTATTTTCTCCTGAGGTAATAGTGTCATTACCGTCACCTCCATAAACATAATTATCAGCATGATTACCTATGGTGATGATGTCGTTACCGTTGCCGCTTTCAATTTTAACTTGGTCGTCACCGGCATTTATCGTTAAGTCATTGGCATTATCGCTGTCCCGGAAATATCCAAATTTACCTATTGGGGCATCAAATTCATTAGGGTTCGTTTCTGTGAAATTTGTGGTCGGTTGCGGAAAGCCATTCTGAACTTCGATATATACATCAATATTTAACGTTACCCCACCGCTTACATATTGATTATAGTAACTGGTATAGTCAAAGCGTCCATCAGAATATGAATATTCGACATCGCCGACATAGGTCCATATATCATTGGTTGATATATTTAGATATTCAGAGTTTACGCCTCTAGGAAAGCTAATATAAAGAACATTATTACTGTCAGTGGTATCGATAACATCCTGTGCGGAAATTGAGAATGAGGTAATAGAGTTGGACCCATTGGTATTAAATATGATGTTTTCAATATTGGTGAGTTCGATGCTTGAAGAATTAAGGATCCATGGTTCATTAAGAAAACTATCTGCCTGGAAGATCACTGTATCTGTGTCGGCGCCGCCATCAAATTGGGTTATTTGTTCATATTTATTAGATTCTCTTTGATTTAACGTATAAAAATCATTTCCGCTTTCACCGTAAAGTATACCGAGGCCGTATATTTTGTCGTCACCCCCGCCGCCATATATGAGTTCGAAACCACCATCGCCGCCGTACAATGAATTGTTATTGTCATCGCCAATGAGTGTATCGTTGAATGCACTTCCATATACTTCTTCAAAGTTAAGAATTGTATCGCCGTCCGCGAAACCGCCATATGCAACATCGGTGGATAAATTGACATATACACTTTCAGGACTGAGATAATAATTCACATGATCTTCAAGGCCAGCGCCACCGTCCATATAGTCAGCTCCATCGCCACCATAAACTCGGTCACGACCATCACCGGCTAATATAATATCATCTCCTTCATTGCCTCTGATAATGTCACGACCATCACTACCGATAATGGTGTCATTTCCAGCGCCAGCATAAACCTGGTTTAATGAAACAGGTGTGTTCAGGGTGATATAATCATCACCGGAACCAGTGGATATCGTATTATTTCTGCCGCTGCTCCCTGTAACTGTCAGGTTTTCGGTCGCATATTGTTGAAATAATACGGGGAAATCTGCTGCGTTGTCAGCTTCAAATACATTTGCAGAAGTTTCAATAAAACCTCCCGGTATCGTAAATCCATTACTTTCCGCAAGATCGGGTGAAAGAGTTATCTGGATATGATTATTATCCACCAGATAGCTATAACGAATACCCGAACTAGGCAAGCTCGCATAAGAATACTCCCAATTTGATACATCTGTATTAATGATGTCATCGCCATAACCATATACATTTACCGATTGAAGACTTGAAGTACTGTCATCCCAATCTATTATATTCTGGGTAGTAAATGTTATCTCCTCAAGACCATTTTCGCTTAAGTAAATATTATTTACGCCCGTAAGATCATAGGATGATAAGTTAACTTCAAATGTTTGAGCACCGGTCTGATCACCGTAAAGATAGAGACGATCAAAATAATTATTGTTTTGTGCTAATTCAGATATAAACCCGCTGGCTGCATCGCTCTCAAAATTACTTTCGGCGTTATAAACTATGAGGTTAAAGTATCCATCACCCTGATAATCCAGTACTATCACCTGATCAAATACTGCGGCAACTTCATCAATCGTAATAACATATGATGGGTCATGGTAGGTTACATCCAATTTAATTTCACTACCTGCTTCCGCTGAAATATTCTGGATGCCAGAAAAATCATTGGCATCATCAATAATGAACGTAAGATCACCGTTTACATGGATTTCGGCAATATCGGTAAAATTAATTTGTGTTAAATCAAGGGTATAATTGTTGGCATCATCCGGGACGACAATATTAAGGACAGAATTTCCATCACCGTCAATATTTGTGAATTGTGAAATCTGCGTCGCCGTGAAGGTGACATTGGAATTGACCACCAAATTTGTGACATTGCTGATACTGACCCCCGTCAGGTCAGTTGTACCGTAAATATAAAGGGTATTATCCCCATCACCGCCATCAATGATTTCACCGTTTATGGCATCGCTGACCAGGTGACCGTTTAGATCGTCCAGGCTAATCAGAGACGATAAATTAACACCGCTCCCTCCGGGATTAGTGATTGCTGAGGCGTCATACTGATCTGCTGTCGTGGTGCCAATAACGACAATATGATCATCGCCTTTACCACCATAGATCAGGTCATTACCGCCGCCGCCGTTTAGGATATCATCACCATCGCCCCCATTGATCAGGTCATTTCCATCGCCGCCATTTACGGTGTCATTCCCGGCACCGGTAAATATTCGATCATAGGCGGTTCCACCATTAACTGTATCGTCTCCCTTTCCAGTTAATATATAATTCCAGACATTTCCGCCATTTACGGTTAGATTTTCTGAACTGTTTCGGTCACTGAAATAATTTTCAACATTCAAACTGGCTGAGTCATAAACATTGGGTGAAGTTTCAGTGAAGGTTTCGGCTGGTTTTGTAATTCCGTCCCAATTGGCAATTTCCATATCAATGTGAATAGTGGCATCGCCACTTTGATAGGCAAGATAAAGAACTCCATCCGTATTGTTTGAAAGGTTTGCATAACCAAGGAATGTCCAGTCGTCAGAAGTGATGATCGACTGGATGGAATCTTCACCGCTACCGTTTATATAAAGAGCATTATTTGGACCGGTAATATCAATGACATCCTGCGCTGAGAATGTCAGATTAACATCATTTTGTAGGGTGATATATTCGAAATTTACTGCATTGACAGCTGATAAATCGATGTTGAAGGCACCGGAAGACAAAACACCGGTAAACCCAAAGTTTAAGCCATTATTTATTCCATTTATCAGGAGCGTATCTTCCCCTTCACCGCCATCAAAACTGTCAAGATCTTCTGAATACATACCTTCGAGAATGAGCAGTGTATCATCACCGGCATCACCATTTAGAATGTTTGTGGTTCCCAGACCAGCGAGATAATCATTGCCATCGCCGCCATTGATGGTACCTCTTCCGATTATGATATCATTTCCCGCTTTGCCGTTAATTGTTGGGTTGCTGGGGCCATTGCCAAGGTAAAAATATGAATCTGCGTCGCTGTCGGCCGAATAGACGGCCGTTGACGTTTCACTGAAAGTAGAGGAGGGGGCAACCAAACCATTTAAATTTGTCATATCCACTGATACATTCAGGGTGGCATCACCACTTGTATAGGAATGATAGAGTTGTCCGTTTAGGACAACATCTTTGGTATAGGTCCAGGCTGAGTTTGTGGTTATGGCTTCTTCCGAAAATGTCCCACGCACATAAATAGTGTTGTTATCATCCGTTATATTGATGACATCCTGTGCATCAATCACCAGTTCGGTTCGGTATAAATGGAACAATTCAATATTGGAAATATTATAATCTGAGACGGTCGCCACCCTGATACCGTCGTCATAGTTGGAAATCCTCAGGGCATCAATTCCGCTTCCGCCGTCAAAAATGTCATTATCATCGTCAGACTGGAGATTAAACAAATCATCCCCGGCCCCGCCATTGAGGGTGTCAGTTCCCAGAAAACCATATAAAATATCATGGCCGCCGCCAGCATTTATAATATCATCTCCGGCATTTCCGAGTATACTTTCATTTTTGTCTGATCCTGTCAGAATGTCATCGAAATCGGAACCGTATAAAATTTCAAAATTGCTTATCGTGTCACCTTCGGCGTCGCCGCCGGATGCTGCCCCCGTTGCCAGATTTACATTGACTGCGGCGTCTGAATAAACGTATTGAAGGGTGTCATTATCGCCGCCCCCACCATCCAGGGTATCGCTCCCTTCCGTGCCAACAATATAATTTTTACCATCACCTCCAATGACCGTATCATCGCCGGCCCCACTCCAGACCCGGCCATCACCATTTCCGGTAATGATATAATCATCCCCTGACCCTGTTGATATATAATCCTTGCCATCGTTCCCGGTGATGGTCAGGTCTTCTGTGCTGAAACTGTCGCTGAAAGCGGACTGGGTCGGGTCCGTTGCTTCCCAGTGGTTTGGTGTTGTTTCAGTATAACTGGCAGCAGGTGCATTTAATGCCGTAATAGTACCGATTTCCATTGAGACATTAAGCGTAATATTGATATTGTCGCTATAGTATGAATAAATTTGATAGGTCTGTTCATTGAATACAGAATATCCGTTAAACTGAAAATCGTCTGAAAGTTCAATACTGTCTTCCTGATGGCCGGATATGCTAAAATAGTAAGACTCGTCTCCAGGATTAAGACTGCGGTTTTCAGCAATTGAAGCAATAGCTTCGGGTGTAACAACAAGGCTTTCGGCGTTGCCGTCTGAAAGGATAATGTCATCCAAATTGCTGGCATTAATATCTGAAAGGTTGATGGATACAGGCGTTACAGGATCATCACCGTTCAGAATGATTATATTTTTACCCGAACCAAAATTAAAAGTATCCTCAGCAATAGAATTATCGGCAATATTGACGGTGATTGTGTCATCACCTTCACCCGTATCAAATATTTCAGTGTTGCCTGTCGTTGTAAACTCATCGTTGCCGGCTGTGCCGTTAATATAAACCGGTGCGTCATCATCATTGATTGTGAGCTGGCCTGTGCCGTCCGATATGGTGGCATTGGACGGGTTGGAAAGGGTGGCATTGACCACTTCATCCGCTTCTTCGATGCTGTCATCGTTCCAGGCGGTGACAAATGTTTTTTCCGTTTCACCGGGGTTAAAGGTGAGGGTGCCGCTTGAGCCATCCGGCGCATCATAATCCACTGTCACGGTTGATGCAGACGGGTTGGATAAGGTGACGGTGAATGTGGCTGTTTCAGCAGCTTCGCTAACCGAAACATCATTAATGCTGATAGTTGGGGGCATTTCAGAAATAGTATCTGTAGATAGTGAAGAAACGCTTTCATTGGTGCCATATGCGTCAGTATAGCTTGCGACGACTGAAATTTCATGGCCGACATCGTCGATCGTAAGCAGATAGCTATCACCATCTGCATTGGCGATATTAATTCCATCGCGTTGCCATTGATAGTCAATGGTGCCAAGGCCATCAATATCTGCCAGATTATTTGAGGCAGTCAGGGTTTCGCCCTGGGTGGCGGCACCCGATATGCTGACAGAACCTGTGGGATCATCATTGATATTGGCAACAGGGCCAGTCGTGGCAGAAAGTTCTACAGGATCACCGCTCCCGTCAGAATTACTATACCATGCTTTCATGGTAATTTCATGGCCGACATCATCCTGCGTCAGGTTATATACATTGAAAAGTGCGTGTTCAATATCGACACCATCACGCTGCCATTGAAAAAGCACGGTTACATCACCCCCATCAGGGTCACTTAATCTAAGATTTCCTGTTAATGTATTTCCCTGAGCGACGGTACCGGTTATTTCAATATACCCTGTGGTTGGATCTTCTACCCCGTCAACTGAAATTGTTAAATTTCCTTCAGTAGTGATTTTGCCGTCAGAAACGGTGTAAGTAATATCAACCTGTTCATTTTCACCGCCTTTCAGGCGATCAAAATCGGTGCCAGGGTCAAATTGAATTTTTCCATCAACAATGGACACAGCCCCATAGTCACTGTTAAGTGTCACATTTTGCAATGTAAGCGTATCGCCGTTAGCATCTGTGTCATTGGCAAGAACGTCAATAAGGATAGACTGGTTTTCTGTGATATTTGCTGTATCGGCGATTGCAGTGGGTGCATCATTAATAGCTGGGTTAACAATGACATTATTATCAAGAGTGGTATCAATATCATTGTTACCGCCGGTATCGATATTGCCACTTCCGGATATTTCGCTTAAGCCGAGACTTGTAATGTCATCCGCATCATCAACCTGCAGTGTTACAGTAGGGGCAAGGTCAATGGTGCCTGCATTATTGATTTTTGCGGCGATATCGCCAAGATTTACATTGGTGCTGCCGCCGTTGCCGTTGATCTGTACCTTTACATCGGCGGTGCTGCCGGTGTTAATGGCGCCGATTTCAGCAAGGTCAGTTGCATCATCAATAATAAAAGTGACATCGCCGTCAATATTAAGATTGCCAATATCGGTGATATTAAGGCTGCTTAAATCAATGATATAGGTATCACCGGGCGGCACTTCGATATTGATCACTGAACTGCCGTCCCCGTCGACGGTGGTGAACTGTGCCATCTGGGCGGCGGTGAGGGTGACATCGGAATTGACAATAAGGACCGTGACATTGGTCAGGGTTACCCCGGTCAGGTCAACTGTACCATAGATAAACAGTGTGTTGGTGCCGGTGCCGCCGTCAATGGTTTCGCCGCTGCCCACTTCGCTGACGCCGCGGCCGTTAAGGTCGGCCAAGGAAATAAGCGCCGAAAGATCGGTTCCCGACCCGGCGGGGTTGGTTATATCGGCCAATGCATATTGATTGGCGGTTGTGGTGCCGACGACAACGATGGCATCATTATCAGCACCGGCATTGATGGCATCAATGCCATTGCCACCACGGATTTTATCGGCGCCGGTCCCGGTTGAAATGGTGTCATTGCCCGGGCCGCCCTTGACGATATCATCGCCTGCGCCGGTTGAAATAATATCATTGCCGCTGCCGCCATCAACGATGTCATCACCGGATCCGGTGCTGATCGTGTCATTGCCGCCCTTGCCGGTTACAGTCAGATCAGCCGTTGCAGAAGCTTTGGAGAGGACACTGTCGCTGCTGTCAACAGCGATAAAGACATTGGTTGGGTTTTCAGTAAAATCAGGGGTCGGTGTCGGAGCAGGCGGCGCGGGATCAGGCGTATCATCCGGCGGGGGCGCTTTGCTGCCACTGCTGCCGCCGCAGGCCGCAAGCGGAAGGAGAGACATCAGAATGCCCGCCTGCTTCAGTTTTTTATTTTTGGCTTTCTGGCTGATTGTATCAGCACTGACGGTATCGGAAACTGTGGTGGAAAGGCTTTGCTTTTGATCGCTGTCGGACATACGGAAATCCCCCAATACTACAACTATTACTATTACTCACAAAAAAACTATACCTGGAAAACAGCAGAATTCAAGCACAAATTCTTAAAAAAGTGTTAACCATAATGAGAGGTTTATATAAAAGGATGATAGTTACACGTGTGATCAGGCTTTTTTAACGTAAAGGACCCGGGCGGCCCACTCCTTAAAAATTAGCCTCAGTCGCCGGCGCTCGCGCTTGGGCTTTCGCGCAAAACTGCGCAGGCCCACTTGAGGCCTTATCTCGTGGGCAATGGCTCAGGCTTTTTTGACATAGAGGACCCGGGCGGCCCACTCGATGGTTTTATCATGCATGGGTGGGGCATTGTGGCTTTCAAGATGGTAAAGGCCGGGGGCGGAACCGCGGGACAGGCGCTTGATATAAATGGGACCGTCCAGAACTTTGATAATACATTGGCGACCGATACATTCGCTTTCATCAATATCAATACCGTTTCGGATATAAAAGATAATATCACCGTCCTCATAGGCGGGATACATGCTGTCACCGGAAACTTTCACCGCAACTGCGGTTTCCCGAAGGCCGGGCGGGGTTTCAACCTCGTCCATACCATCACCATGGGCATAATCATCAAAAGGGATATTGACCTCACCGGCGCCGACATAACCGACAACCGGGGTGAGGCGGGGTGTTTCGGGAAGGCCTTCGGTACCGAGCAGATAATCAACCGAGCAGTTGAAATAATCGGCGAGGGCGCGAAGGTGGTCATGTTCCGGTTCGTCAATGCCCGCTTCCCACCGGGAAATGGTTGACTGCTTGACCCCCATCAGAGTGCCGAGGTCGGTCTGGTTGATATTTTTACGGTTTTTACGCATGACTTTCAGGCGTTCACCGAATTTAATGTTTGGTTTTTTCTTCACGTTTGATTTCCCGAATCTTCCCTATGCGTATACCGTATATACTTTTAACGGATATTTCAAGGAATAATTTACATTTATATTCTTGACAAAATATACGTATAGCGTATATTAAGAATTAACAGAGCATGAGTCCCGCCTTCATAACCGTTCATAGTCCGGTTTGGCGATCGGGGTTCTTCAGCCTCCTGTTTCTATGTCGCAGTTGAGAATGCTGGGACCCTGAACTTGAAGGGCCATGGTCTGTTGAAAAGTGACTCCAGGGGGGAATTCGCTTCCTAAAGTTCGAGGTTTTTTCCCGACCTCGAAATTCCCATTTCCGTTGTCACCGGGCTTTGTCTCAATTTCCCAGGAGATAAGGCAAACTCGAGCGGATGGGATTTTCTCCCTTTCACGGTCCCATCCGCTCACTTTTTTAAATTTGGTCATTTTAGCACGGCTTTGGCAACAAGGCGGGAACAGGATAGTTATGTCATTTAAAAATATAGAAGAAATAGAAAAAATCAGCGATCAGGAACGCGAACAGATCAGGATAACGCCATCATTTTTTGAGGCGGTTTTGATATTCACCTGCTTTTTCGGGCTTTGGTTATTGCTGGTCAGTATCAGTCATTTTCTGTGAGTATGTTCATGGCTGATATGTATATGCGTAACATCCGCGACTGGCGGGAAGGCACCATCATGCTCACTTTTGAAGAGAAGGGCTATTATGATGAGCTTCTTAACCTGATTTACCTCCATGATGATTTGCTGCCCGACAATGACGCGCTGATTTGCCGATCGATGCCGGTTCATACGGTTACCCACCGGCGGCTTAAACAACGGCTGATTGATGCCGGTCTGATCGACATTAAGAACGGCTTTTACCGCACCAAACGGGCAAGCATGGAGATTAACAGGATCAATGAACTGTCGATAAAGAACAGAACAAGAGCCGAGAGTCGTTGGTCCAAGTCATTGAAAAATAAGGAATCGGGCGATGCCGCGGCAATGCTGAAAGTGAAAGTGAATAGTGAAAGTGAAGATTTAAAGCTCAAAACAGAGGATTGCGAAAATGCAGAAAAACCAGGAATTCAAAATCACGGAAAAAAGCAAGGATGCGCAGGATCAGCAAAATGCACCATTGATCAGGTGCTCGACCCCGAAGGAAAAATCCCGGAAGACTATCTTGCCTATGCAAAGCAGTGGGGCATTGGTAACCCGCAGCGACGCTTTCTTGACTGGGCAGGATGGTGGCTTGGTGAAAATGGACGTAAAGCCGGTGCCCGGGGGTGGCTTCAAACCTGGAAGTCACGGGTCCGTAAAGACGCTGACCGGCAGCTGGCAGCCGGTGGCGATAAGCAGGGATCCAAACGGGATCGCGCTTCTGCCACCACTGACGGCGCGCGACTGGCGCTTGATCGACGACGAAATCGATCGCGAACGATATGATAACCCACGCTGGGTCAAGCTTCACGACAATGACCGTGATTATTGGCAATCGGTGCTGGTTCAGGGGCAGGCGGCCCTGCTACCGGCCCCGTTTGAACATATTCTGACGCGGCTGACGCGCCTGAAGCTGCAAAAACCGACCCAGGCCATGAATGAACAGGCGGTCTCGGTGTTTCTGGAAGATATATGCGAGCATCTGGAACGGCGGGATTATGCCTATTTTGCCATTGATCAGGGCATTATCACCCTGATTGAGCAGGAAGATGACAAATTTTTCCCGACCATGAAGGTGCTGATCAAATATATCCATCCCATTCACTGGAAACTGAAAAAACGTATTTCCAAAATAGAGGAAATATTAAAGCGAAACATTAAAAAAGAACATTAATTATTTGATATAAAATTATAAAAAGGTTTTCTTTATGAAAATAAATATCAGCAGAAAGGACAGGGACATGATCATTACAATGCTGGAAAACGGGGCGGGCAACGGGCGGATATCCCTTAAATATCCTGGAATAACACGGACGCAGATTGAAAATATCCGTTCTGAGATCAATAAAGGCACGGCAGAAACCAAAAGAAAGCTGAAACTGGACCCGTTGCTTAGCCTTTACCGGCGCGGGGATATTGATATTTATGCACTTTATGCGGCGGAACATATCCGATATGCCTATAGCCTGATGACCGCCGATGTCAGGCTGCGGGTAATGAAATTTGAAAGCATGATCGATATCATCGGCCGCGCCGAAGTGGAACGTGAAAGCGCACTGCAGGCAAGACTACAGAACCAGTATGCCGACTGGTTTGATCAATGCGGCGAAGAACGGATCAAGGTTGGTCCGATCCTTCATGTGCTGACCGAGCCGGTCACATTAAAGGAAACGGACCGATATTACGGCTACCGTAACGGCCGCAGCCGTGCCTATCTGATTGCGGGGCTTAAATTATATGTAAAAATGTTCCACCCAAGGCAGGGGATTGAGGGATAAATGTTTGCGGGGAATGAGCTTTATGCTAGATTTCAGGAAAATTATGTGGGAGAGCGGGAAATGGCGGAATTCGGCAGTGAGGAAAATATTCTCTGGTTCTGGGCAGTGTTGCTGATTACGGTGCCGCCGGTACTGCGGCTTCGTGAAAATATGATGGTGCCGATGTGGGGGGCGCTGCTGGTGTTTGGCTTTTATACCCAAAGCTACTGGATGCCTGATTTTTATGCCTTGTCCGACTGGCCGCGGATCATATTCACCATTTTGCTGATCCTTGGCTTTTATTTTGTCTGTGGCTTCATTGTTCATTTTTTGTGGTTTTCGGGAAAATCAGCAAGGCTTAAGGCCTATGGTTCCTTTATGCCGCTTTTTAAAGCCTGGATTTTCGGTAAATTTTATGTGGTCAGCGATGATTTTATCGCTGAAATCAGGCGCTTCAAACTGTTTGATGTGGCGTGGGGCGATATTGCAACCGTGGAAAAAGAAGGTGACAGGCTGATTATCCGCGATCAAATCAAACGTGAACCGGAAATATTAAGCGAAGTGACTATCGGCCCGGACGCGCCGGACTATGAAAAAGTGAAGGAAAAGCTTAAAGATATGGGTAAGCTATGAGTTTAATATTTCTGATTTTTATTATTTTTATTTTCCCGTTTGCGTTCGCGCTTTATCTGTGGCGGGACACGGCTCCGAAAAGGGCGGTTTATTTTATGACTTTAAGCGTATCAGCCCTGGCGCTGGTCATGCTGGTCACCGGCGGGGAAGCAATAGCGACGGTCATGCCGCTAGGGCTTTTTATGGCATCGACCAGTTTTTTTGCCGGGATTTATCTGTCAGGGCTTCTCAGAGCATGGCGTCAGGGCCGCTCGGGCGACCCTGAGACGCCACCTGACGATTTAGAAGATTAGGATTTATTGGCTTCCTTATTGGCTTCCGGGGCAGGGACGGTATCCAGGTTTTCCTTGATAAAATCATCTTTCTGTTTTTTGGCGCGGGCCATATCGGCGATTGATAATTCACTTGCCAGAAAATCCTTATTCTGTTCAAGGCGCTGAAGAGTTTGCTGGTTCATTTGACCGCCGGGAACGGTTGAGCTGATTTCCGTACCAAGCATCAGCCACATCATGGCATTAACCGGGCTTTTGCCGACCCCTTTACCCATATAGTGATATTCGGCAAGGTAAGCGGCGGCCTCCGATTTACCGGCAACAAAGGCGCGGCGGAAATAATTGGCAGCTTCGGTAAAATCCTGCTTTACGCCAACGCCCTGATGATAAATGACGCCAAGGGTATAAAGGGCATCGGGGTTTTCATTGGCGGCCGCCTTTTCCAGCCAACTACGGGCGGTTTCAGCATTTTTGGGAACACCCTGTCCGTCACCGTAAATTCCGGCCAGATTATTCTGGGCGGCGGCGTGGTTCTGCTCGGCCGCTTTTAAATACCACTCACGGGCCTTGTTAAAATCCCGTGGCACCCCAACGCCATACTGATAGGCGACGGCGGTTTCATATTCTGCCTGGGCCAGTCCTTTTTCTGCGGCAGATTGGAACCATTCAAAGGCTTTCTTATCGTCCTTTTTTAGGCCGCCAATGCCGATTTTATAAGCGATCCCCATATTCAGCTCACCACCGGGGTCACCGAGCTTTGCTGCTTTTTCCATCCATTCGTTTGATTTTTTTTCGTCGCGTTCAACCACCTGGCCCTGCGCGTAATAAAGGCCGATCATCACCATCGCCTGTGTGTTTCCGGCTTCGGCTTCTTTCAGATATTCGGCATAGGCGGTTTTAAAATCCCCGTCTTTTTCCGCCTGATAGGCTTTGTCCATATCGGCCAAAGCGGGGCCGGAAAGGATAAGGGTCAGAGGAATAAGCAGTTTCCCGAAATTTTTTTTCATCATTTTAATCACCACCATAAATTTATACCGATAGGAATTTACTGTGTCCATCATAGCGCAGGCCAGATGAACGCTGAATTAATTCCCTTTACAAGCTTTATTCATCAATGTTTTAACTGTGGGCCCAGTCATCCGGATCATCACTGTTGCCGGGGCTTAAGCCGATTTTGTCATCTTCCAGTCCAACACCGAGGCCGAGTACGGTCCGATTGGCATAGTTGAAATAGGCCGTAACCTGATTAATTTCCAGAATTTCCCCGTCGGTGATGCCCAGAGCATGCATTTTATCAATCAGATGTTTGGTGATTTCAGACGGGCTTTGGGTCAGGTAACGGGCATATTTAAGCATCAACGCGTGTTTATCATCAAAGGTCTGTTTGGGGGCGTGGATTTCAAGCGCGGCGCGGATTTCAAGGGCGCGTTCATCATCATTCAGCAGCCGCGCCATGCCGGCATAATGATGCTCAACGCAATAGTCGCATTTATTGATGATCGAGACATAAACCCCGACACATTCAAGAAAAACCTCGGGGATGATATTTTCCCTGTTATGAAGCAGGTTTTTATAAACCCGCATATGAGCTTCCAGGGTGTGAGGCCGCAGTGAATGGGCCATCATGATATTATCGATATGATTGTCAGGCCCTTTGATGCGGTCATAAAGGCTTTTCAGCTTTCCCGTCGCTTCATCATAGGAAATGGTTTTTATCCAGGTCATCTTGCCCGCTCCCCTTTATGTTTTAAAAAGATGTTACAACAGTCATTAAGCAAAGGCAAATTCAGAGATCTTTGCCCGCGGCGAGGTCTTTGGCACGCTGCTGATCTGTGGGGGAAAGTGCATTGGTGACGTTTTTCAGGTCCGCTTCATTGTTTTTGGGATCTTTTTCCGCTGCGCGGATCAGCCAGGCGGCACATCGCATCATATCCTTTTCCGTGCCGGTGCCGTTGCAGTAAAGCATGGCCGTATTTCGTTCGGATATCGTGTCGCCAAGACGCGCCGCATGAAGATAATGTTCAAAGGAAAGCGGCATATTCAGATAACCAAAATCCGCGCTGGAATAAAAATCACCAAGGTCGCGGGCGGCCGGGACATAATTATTGGCGGCTGCCTTTTCAAACAGCTGCACCATTTTGGGGATATCCTTGTTAACGCCCAGCCCGTCAAAATACATGATCCCCAGTTCATGCTGGGCAATGGGCTGCTGCTTTTGCGCGGCGGCAGTCAGCCATTTAAGGGCGACGGCATAATCCCTTTTGCTTTCGTAATTTTTGGCGTAAAGACCGACTTTGGTCTGGGCAGGGGCATAATTTTTTTCGGCGGCTTTCAGATAAAGGGCGTAAGCCTTGTCATGATCCTGTGTGCCGGTTAGGCCGGTTTCATATAAATAGGCCGCATTCTGCATAGAGGGGATATTGCCATTCTCCGCCGCCTGTTCCCAGTAAATGAGCGAATAGGTCAGGTTTGGTTTGATCGTGTCAAGCCCCTGGGCATAAATATTGCCGGTGATATAACCGGCGTCAGCATTTCCCAGATCAGCAGCATGTTTATAATATTCAAGGGCGGAAACCGGGTTTTTATCAATACCCTGACCCAGTAAATTCATATCCCCGAGCATTTTCATCGCCTTGTCATCGCCATTTTCACCATGTTCTGATGCGGAACGTAGGAACCAGTCAATGGCCTTGTTATAATCCTGCGTGGTGCCGGTGCCGTTATAATACATCATACCGAGCCAGTAAAAAGCCTCAGAATTGCCATTGTCCGCTTCGCGTGTATATTCGGCGAAGGCCTTGTCATACTGTTCCGTGGCCACATACATGGCCGCATCCACCATGTCTGCCTGCGCGGCAGGTGGGGTCAGTAAAAGGAGCGCGGTGATAAGGCAGCTTTTATTAATGAAAAGGTCCTGTTTTTTCATGATTTAATACTCAACTATTATACTATGACAAATTACTCACGAACGAGAGGATATTATAAGTTTCATCTGGTTGCAAGTTTCTGTAATTTCCTTACTACTGGCTGTAATCACGCAGAAAATTAAGCAGACGTCTTGTGTTGCTGCATTCGGTGATATTGCCGTGCCAGACAGCAAAGAAATTAAGCGGTTCCACGTCCCAGTCCGGCAGAACGCGCATCAGCCGTCCGTCTTTCAGATAATCCTCAACCAGCCAGCCCGCCGCCGTGGTCAAACCAACGCCGTTTATGGCAAACTGAACCATGGCTTCGGCAGAATTTGCGCTGATATTGCCAACCAGGCTCATATCGTATTTTTTGCCGTCCTTATAAAAGGTGCGGGTTACCGGCAGCATATCATGCCTGATCCAGTTCCAGTCACGCAGATCATCCGGCGTTTTTGGTTCGGGGTGACGGGCATAATAATCGGGCGAACAGACAAGTGTTCGTTTCTTGGTGGCAATTTTACGGGCATTGAGGCTGCTGTCCGGCAGTTTTCCAAGCGAAAAGGCAATATCAATCCCTTCCGATGTAAGGTCAAGCCGCTCGTCACTATAGATGCAATGAAGTTCAATCCCTGGGTTCAATTTTGAAAATTCGGCGATCTGACGGGTGATGACATCGGTTGTTACAGAAAGCGGCAAGGTAATGGTCAGTTTTCCGGTGGCCTGATCACGGCCGGAAACCGCACGAAAACCCAGTTCCGCCTGGTCCAGCATCTGCTGGGCGTGGGCGTAGAGGGCTTCACCCTCCGCCGTCATGGACAGTTTGCGGGTTGAGCGGTAAATCAGGGCGGTGCCAAGCCGTTCTTCAAGTTTGGTGATCTGGTAGCTGACCACAGACGGGGACAGTGCCAATGCCTTTGCCGCGGCGCGGAAAGACCCACGCCGGACGGTCTGGGCAAATATGGCCATTGATTTAAGATCATCAATCATGTGTTTCGCTTTAAACCCTGATAATAAAAAAATGTAGAATAATGAAATTTAATTATTCTGTCTATCCAGATTAAATTCACAGTGTTAAAGTCAGAATAATCTTTGCATACGTCAAATTACGCCTGTCGGAGAGGGGAACACACATGACAGCTTTGGTCGCAATGTTTATATATGCTTTTTCCATGGCGATCACGCCGGGGCCGAATAATATTATAGCCCTTTCAACCGGTGTTAATTACGGCTTTAAAAAAGCCTTGCCCTTTACGCTTGGGGTTGTGATCGGCTTTAATCTGCTATTGGCGGTCATCGCGTTTGGTATTGGCACTGTGGTTGCGGGCAATGAAGGGTTCCTTGAAATTCTGGGCTATGGCGGGATTGCCTTCATGGCTTATATGGCTTATAAAATTGCCACTGCGCCGACCCATATTACCCCTAAAAGCGACCGCGAAGCCGGATTTATGCACGGCGTTCTGTTTCAGTGGATCAATCCGAAAGCCTGGACCGCTTGCCTTGGCGGTATCGGTGCCTTTAATCTGGCGGGGAATAATATGGGGATTGTTTATTATATCGCGATTTCAACATGTGTTGTGCTGTTCAGCGTATCCTTGTGGGCCTATGCGGGATCAAAAATAACCCGTTTTCTGGAAAATGAGCGAAACCATAAATTTTTCAATTATGCCATGGGGTCAGCCCTTTTGGCTGTGGCGCTTTATGTGCTTTTGATGGATAAATGATTTGGATAAATGATAATGAGTGCCTTTGCATTTGCCACAATGATTTATGCTTTTACCATGTCGATCACACCGGGGCCGACCAATATTCTGATGATGACAACCGGTGTTAATCACGGCTTTAAAAGCACGGTTGCCTTTGCCACCGGGGCAGCATTCGGTTTTTCAGCGATGGTGATCAGTGTTGCGCTCGGGTTTGGGGTGATGCTGACCGAGAATATAATGGTCATGCGCATTCTCGGGTATGTCGGGGCGGCATAAATCGCCTATATGGGGCTTAAAATTGCGCTTTCGACCGCTGATCTGCACGGGGAAAAGAAAGAAAAACCGGGCTTTATTTTTGGGGCCGTGCTGCAATGGCTCAACCCGAAATCCTGGATTGCCTGCCTTGCCGGGGTCAGCGCCTTTAACCTGGCGGTTGGCGGGTCAAGATTAGCGCTTTATATGGGCGTTTATACAGTGGTCGGGTATCTCTGTGTGCTGTCATGGGGGCTGGCCGGGGCAAAGATCAGCCATTTTCTGAAAGTTCAGCGCAATTTGCGGATTTTTAATTATGTGATGGGCGGGTCATTGATTATAGTTGCTCTTTATCTGGCAGTGATGGATAAAAGCGGCATTTGAAAATAAAAAATTATGAAACATATTAAAACGGCCATGCTAGGCCTTGGCAGTGTCCATAAAAACCTGATTTCAATACTCAAAGAAAAGAAAGCGGCCCTCGTCGCGCAGTATGGTCTTGACTTTAAAATCATAGCGCTATCCGACAGCAGCGGTATTGCCGTAAATGAAGACGGATTCGATATGGCGGCGGTGCTGGCCCATAAACAAAATGGTGGCCGGGTGAGTAACCTTAGCGGATATCAGGGCACACGTGCGCAGCAAATATTAAATGACCTTCCCCTTGATCTGATATTTGAAGCGACTCCGGTTGATTTAAAAACCGGGGGTGAGGCGCTTGATATCAGTCGCAGTGCATTGATCCGGGGGGTATCGGTGGTGCTGGCGAACAAGGGCCCGGTGGTGCAGGCGCTTGCCGAACTGGAAAGTCTGGCATCAAAAAGCGGGGCGGGAATCGGATATTCCGCGACAGTGTGTGGCGGGTTACCGGTCCTTAATATTGCCAGACGGGATATGGTTTGTGGCGAAATCACCAAAATATCCGGAATATTCAATGCCACCAGCAATTTTATTTTTGACGCGCTCGCCAAAGGGATGAGCTTTGACGATGCCCTAAAGGAAACGCAAAGGGTTGGGGCGGCGGAATCTGATCCGTCCCTTGATATCGGGGGCTGGGATACGGCCTTCAAACTGCTGATAATCGCCAATTCGGTATTGGGTGCTGACATCACCCTTGATAACATTTCGGTTCAGGGGATTGAGCAAATAACCGCGGAAATGCTGAGAAAAGAACAGAAAAATGGCAACACAATCAAACTTGTTGCCAGTGCCGAAGAGGGGCGCTTCACAGTCAGGCCGGAAGTGTTGCCGATGAACAGTTTTCTTGGGTCCTGCAATGGCTGGGAAATGGGGGTTGAAATCCATTCGGATATATACGGGATCATGTATCACAAACTTTATGAGAAAGAACCGATTGCGACGGCAGCATCCATGATGCGGGATGCGGTCAATATTTTCAGGCATCGATAAAAGTTTCGCTGATAATTTACTTTACATTTAGGAATTTAGTATATCAAAATGTCCATAACGATATGGAGGTTGTTAAGTGTCTAGTATACATTATCGGGGGACGAACAGGGATAAAGCGAGTAATCAGCAAATCTTTGCACTATGTCAGCTGCTATGGACAGATGACAGACTTCACCCGGCATTTAACCGTGTTGGTGAAAAGGGCTATTTTGATATGGATGAATATATCCGTATCCATAATATGGTCATTGAATATTGGCAGGCGACAGGCGGGGATATCTATTTAGGGGATCTTTTCCTTTCAGAAGCGATCATCCGGAAAGTGGCGGCCGATATATTCCCGGAAATTGATTGCCCGCAATCGGTCAGTTTTATCAGCAAGCACAGACCACTGCGCCATGAGGACGGCAGCCTGATGCACGGAATGCCGGCCACCGTTGATGAGGTGCTTGAGCTTATTCAGGATCTGCGGCAGATGATTGGTGTCAAGGAATTGTGCGATCAGGCCCAGGCCGCCTATGAAGCCGGGGACCGTGAAAAGATCGAGGAAATCATTGCCAAGGAAAATTATCTGGCGGAGCGGTATCGCCGTAAAAAAGGCTATATGGAAAAAATGGGCTATAGTGAGGCCTTTACGGTGCTGCGGGACCTGCTTTGTGGGGAATATAAGCAGGAACTTAATAGTGAACGGCTAAAGGCACGGATTGCACAGGGACTTCAGTTCTGGAATTATTAGTTCTTTTTAATCTGTTATCCTTAGTTATCCGGGGAAATGACAGTCGGCCATGATCCATTATTTAAAAAAACAGAATTATTTACTGATGCCGTGGAAAAACGGTCAGGGCATGACACGCGAACTTGCCGTATCAGCACACAGGCCGAAACGAAAAGACAGCCCGTTTTTATGGCGGATCAGTATTGCTTCGGTAAAAGAAGACGGGCCATTTTCTAATTTTCCCAATATTGACCGGCATCTGATGCTGACTGAAGGAAACGGCATCACCCTTGATGGCGGCGAATATGGTATGGGCATGCTTTTTGAGGATTTGCAGGTTTACAGTTTCCCGGGGGATATTGACCTGTCCGGCAAACTGGCAGACGGTCCGATCAGGGATTTTAATGTGATGGTGGATCGCCGCTTTGCCAGGGCAGATTTAACGGGCTTTTATTTAAATTCACCGGAAAAGCTTTCCCTGAAGTCCGATTTTCATTTTATTCACCTGCTGGATGGCAGCAGTCCGGTGGCTTTTGATCTTGACGGTTCATTAAGGGAACTGTCCGGCGGGGACAGTTTAAAAATCGAAAATGAAAAGGGCCTTGCCACCATCATGCAGATGGAAGAGGGGAGCGGGACATCCGCCGTCGCCTTCGTTTCAATTGATCTTATCAATCAGAATGGCTGATTTTTTATAGGCTATTGTTCGGATAAATCATCGTTCGCCACATATGGGCCGACGGGCTGCTGTCAAAACCGAGACCCTCTTCGGGATCGCGCCAGTTACGACCAATGATGTCATGAAAATCATCAAGCTTTACGGTCACATTCGGATCAAAGCTGTAAACATCATTAATGCAGATCTGCCGTGCGGTCATATACCATTTATGGTTTCGTGCATATTCTGCATCTTTGTAAATGTAAGGCTCAGGCTTATAATCCTCACCAAAATAGCGAATGTAAGCTTCAGGATAGGGGTAACCGACATCCTCATCCGGGATAAAACGTAAGGACTGGTGATATTTGATGGCCCATGAAACCTCCTCATCAACATAAGGGGCGACAAGGGCGGCACCGTAATAGCCATGATCCCCGGCGATATAGGCAATAACGCTGATATCATGAAGCAGGCAGGCCAGAACAATTTTTTCCGGCAGGCCGTTAAGCTTTGCCAGCCGGGCCGACTGCAGCAAATGGCTGGAATGGCCAATCCGTTTATCAAAAAATTCAAGCAGGGTCGGTTTATCCGACATTTTTGGCAGGCGCGGATCTTCGCCCATATGCAGATATTTGGCATTGTTGGCCGTTCCACGGTCCCAGCTATTATCGGCGCCATATGCACGGCAGATTGCCGATTTTCTAAGGCGCCCAAGCTGATTTTCCTCAAGTTCCTGCCCCATGGCCTGTTCAAGGGCATCGGCTTTTTGGTTGGCGTTCATGGCGGCAAGCGCACTGGCACCGCCGACAAATGCAAGAAATTTACGTCTGTCCATTGATTTTCTCCCTTAATATCTCCCCGATATGGTGTATATAAGACCATAATAATCGTGGTTCTGTCAATTAGGACCGGAAAAAGCACAACACATTTGAACAGGCGATAAATGAACATCGGCACTATATATTATCTGATACCGGACATTTTCAGGCAGAAATTTTCCCTGCGCCAGTTTGTTCGGGCATCGCTGCAGGGATGGGGAATTGGGTATTTAAAATCCTGCTTCAGGGACAGAAAAAAAGCCGTTGGCGGAGTTAAGGTTTTCTATCAGCATGTCAAATATTTGCGGGAGCTGGGGTTTAAGGCGGACGTGATAGCGATGGGGAAATTTGACGGAAATATATATTATCCGGATATTAAAGCCCTCAATATCAGGGATGCGGGGTTTGATTTAAAGGACAATGATGTGGTTGTGGCATCAGAATTCTGTCCCTATGATGCACTTAAATTCAGAAATGCTATAAAAATCATGTTTGCCCAGAGCTGGATATTTCTGCATAACCGACTTGAGCCAATGGACCGGGAAAAGTCCTATCGGGACCTTGGCTATGATTATGTTATTTCCTGCAGCGATTATATAACACGCACTATCAAGGCGATGAATGATGAGGACTGTGTGACTATATCCAATGCCGTTGATGATACGGTTTTTTACCCTGACCCGGCTTTGCGCGAAAAAAATACGGTCCTTTGTCTGCCACGAAAAAATGCGCGTGATATAGAAACGATCAGAAAAATTGTTGAACGGAAAAATCCTGCGGTGCGTTTTCATTATGCAGACGGACTTGATGAAGCGGGAATTGCAGACGCCTTTCGCCGGGCCGATCTATTTCTGGCGAGTGGCTATCCCGAGGGCTTTGCGCTGCCGTCGATTGAGGCCATGTTCAGCGGTGCCGTGGTTGTCGGCTTTGCCGGGCGGGGCGGCCGTGAGTTTATGATTGATGGGGTGACGGCGCTGGTTTCCGAGGACGGCGACTGTATCAGCGTTTCAGAAAATCTTATCCAGCTTTTGTCAAATGATAAGAAAAAGGAAGAATTGCGTGCAAAGGCTCGGCAGGTTGCGCAGGAAAGTTATAAGATCGATCATTTAAAGACGCGCCTAAAGGCATTTTACGATGCGCTCATAGAAAAAGTCATAGAGTAAAATGTGCCATTTTACGGATTCGCGGAAATAAACAGAGGCATAAGAGCCTAACCTATTTCATCAGGATTTTTTCCTTAAATTTAAAAATCGCAGAAAGCTTAACCCATTTATTAATAAATATAGTTAAAATTTTATCAAATATTAACCTTTCCTAAACTACTTGCGTTTTCGGCAGAAAATAAGGGATAATACCACGGGATAAGAAGATGAGTGGTAGAGTTTGAAGAGTAGGTAAAGGGCAAAGTATGATAAAGATCAATCGATTTCCAAGTGGGCAATTTCTGGAATATATGGCACGGGATATTCGCAGCCGTAAATGTGAGGCACTTGAGCCGGAGAATATGCTGGATGGCAAGCTCGGCTATATGTGGCTGATTTTTGGGACCTGTCTGCGTAAACGTACTATTGATTGGTCAAGCAATCAGTATGAGCGTAACAAGGTCGTTATTATGACGTTAAACAAGGCGAGGCAACGCCGCGGCAAACTGATTAAAGGCAGGGATATTGAGGAGCAGATTGAGTTTTACCACAATATGCTTGATGTTGAAGCCAAAAGGCGAGGCGGCGTTATTGTTGACATTGATACCTACCATTAAACATGGCATCCCCCAAGTCACACCCTCATCATTCTGCTTAGTGTTTAGAAAGCCAAAGTTCAGCCATCTGACGGGCCAGATTGATCTGATCCTGTGCCATGTAATTTTCGGTGTATGTTTTGTCCTGACCTGCCGTCTTAAATCCATTCTTTGTTGATATGGTGTACCACATCAGGGCAACAACATCGCTTTTTGTCACACCATAGCCATTCTGATAGACAAGTCCTAATCTGTATTGTGCCTCGATATCACCATTTTCGGCATCATAAACAATATGTTTCAGATTTTGCCGGTGTTCCTCAAATGTATATAGTGCCTTGAAGTATATGTCTTTTGTAAGTTCATATTTGCCTGTTACTGATTTGTATGAAGGAATAGTCGAAGCGGAAGCTATTAAATCGCTTTCAGAATGGCCGCTTTCAGCAAAACCAACAGTCAGAAAACTGACCAACAGGATTTTTAAATTACGTCTGGAAATAGTCATTTGCCTTGTCCCATGTAAATTTCAAATTACCACTACTATTCATAGTATAAGTTTTGATGGTTAAAATTTATTTAAAAATTTACATAAGGGATCCTTATTATATAATGCTAATATTCGGCAGTTCTTATTGATAAAATAGATTATGTCAAATTAGGCTGAAATAACAAATACACTTTTAAGTTTATAAAGTTGTAATATTTGTGTAATATTCACCATTCTTATGAAAACTTACAGACGTTTCCCCATACTGAAGACATGATCTTCTTCGTAACCAAGGCTTTGATAAAAATTTATGGCCTGTTCATTTGTGTGTCTGATTTGCAGATTGACTTTCACGCAGCCGAGTTCACCAAGTTTCTTTTCGGCAAAATCCATGATTTCCCGGCCAAATCCTGATTTTTGTGCGGACGGGGCAACGCCCAACAAATTGATCCAGCCACGGCGCCCTTCGTATCCGGCCATAACACTGGCGATTATTTTGCCGTCCTTTCGCCCGACAAAGAAGAGTTCGGGACTATGGTTTATTTTCCGCTTTATATCGTCATAGGGATCGTTCTGTGCTCTGAGAAGGCCGCAGTCCCGCCAAAGTTCTATGACTTCGTCCTGGTCTTTAATATCAAATATTGAAATTTCCATGGGGTAAATCGTTCTTGCCGCTGCCTTATTTTGAGCCATATGCTACGATAAAGGAAATATGTTGCAAATAATAAAAGGCGTAAACATGAAAAAATTACTTTTTCTGATCATTCTAGGATTTTCAGGGACTGCCCATGCCGGGCAATATGCATCGGCATTATCGCAATGCCTGATCAGCAATACAACAGCCGCAGATAAGGATATCATGACCAAATGGGTTTTTACATCTTTGAGCAATCATCCGTCACTGAACAATATGGCCCATTTAAGTGATGCGGTCAGGACCGGGGCCGATCAGGATATGGCGCGCCTGGTGGAAAGTTTCATGTATGAGAAATGCAACAGCCAGCTTAAAAATGCGGTTAAGAATGAAGGACCGGCTGCCCTTGAGCAAAGCATAAGGTCCTATGTCGAGGTTACAGGGCGGGAAATTTTAAGTGATCCGAGTATTGCGGGCAGCATTAGCGGCGTGGCCCGGCAGCTTGATGTCAGAAAACTGATGGAAGCGCTGATGACGAAATAGTCAGAGCAGCTGTTCTGCTTCGCTTTTTAAATCGGCGAGGGCTTTTTTACTGCCAATTGAGGTATAAAGGGTGGCGGCTTCGTTATAAAGTTTGGCGGCCTCATCGGTTTTTCCGTTATTTTTTTCGAGCCGGGCAAGGTGCTTTACCACAGTGGCCTCATTAAAAACATCACCGGAAAGTTTGAACAGGTCGCGGGCGCGGCCATAGGCAAGTTGCGCATTCTCATAATCATTCAGCTTGTTTTCAAGTGCGGCAACATTCCATGTCAGTGTTGCTTCGCCCTTATTATTGGTATGGATGCCATAAATTGTCCCGGCCTGGTCATAAGCGCTGCGGGCTGCCGCCACATCACCATAGTCGCGTTCAAGGTTGCCGATTTTGGTATAGAGTGCCGCGACATCAAAATAGGCATCTATATCAGCGGCGATTTTTATGGCATCATTATAATAAACCCGCGCATCCTTAATGCGGCGGGTGCGCAGCTTGGTATCGCCAAGTTTGCTAAGATATGTGATCTGCCCGGGCAGGTAATTAAGCTTTTTGCTAAGACGCAGGGCAGTGTCATAATGATATATGGCTTCGTTATGGTCATTGATGGCCAGATCCATTTCGGCAAGGCGGTTTAGGCTCAGGAGCATGCCACGGCCATTTTTATCTTTTTCAAAAAGGGTGTAGGCCTGCTCAAAATGTTTATGGGCTTCGTGGATGCGGCCACGGTTCTGGGCATCATAGGCGTTGTTTAAGGCATCATTCCCGGTCAGTCTCGGCCGGTTGATGAGTTTAAGACTAACCCCGGCTATCACGAATATAAGGAAAAGGCCAATACTCACCTTTTTATAGCTGAGCCGCCGCAGATAATAGCTGGCATAGCCATAAAGAACATAAATGCCGACAAACAGACGGCTGGAAATTTTTTTCACCGTTGAGCTCATGGTGCGATAATACAGTAATTATTTTTAATTTAAAATGGCAGAATGGCGTCCTATATGAAAATCGGTAATTTTATGATAGGATAGTGTACCAAAAATTTTTCAATAGGGGTGAGAGATGAACAACAAAAGCTTTATTTTGACGGTGATTGCGTCTTACGTGGTTATGGCGATAATTGGAATTATAACCGATATGGCCACAAGAGCGCAGATGGCCAGCTATTATGCCATTGGCCGCAGTGAAATGGAAATGGCCGCAATGATGCCATGGATGCTGATCGGTTATCTGATTACAACAATTGTTTTCTGCTATTTTTTTGTCAAAGGCCGCGAGGGTGGCGGCATAATGGAAGGGATTCGCTTTGGTGCCTGTTTCGGTGTGATGATTTCGGGAACCATTCTGGTCAGCTACAGCGCGCTTCCCTTCGACATGACGGCACTGATTACGCAGGTGGTTGCCACTATTGTGATTTATATGATTGGCGGGGCTGTTGCGGCGCTGGTTTATAAACCGGGAAATTAGTCGACAAAAAGCCGCCGTTTAAAAAAATAAATTTTCCTCTTGACTTTATCGGGACCCGCTATGACGATTTATCACTATTCGGGGTCTGTGCGTAAATTTCAGGAATGGGTGGTTATTGAAGTCCGTCAGAAGGGATGACCACACGTTCCGGCGGCGGGGCAACCTTTTCATTCGCGGCCTGATCCATCTGAAATAAGGCATAGACAAGCAGGGCCAGCACAGCGATCGTGGCTATAATGGTTATTCTGGTCGCGTTCATAGATTTTTCTTTCCAGACTGTCCGGTCATTTCTGCCTAAAAGCATACAATAGTTTCAGGATCAGTTCAATTTTTTACCCGTCACAATTTTGTTGTCGGGCTATTCTGTGCGGCCAGTCACCATATCATTTCACTTTCATATTTATAAGAGGAGGAGCCAATGGCATTTCCAACCGGCTGGGGCCGTAAACAGAAAATCACCATTCAATCATCAAAGGTGGCCGGGTCCGGTTCCCACAGCAACTTTCCGGTATTGATCACCCTTGATATGCTTGACGCGGAAATCGTCGACGCCGACAGCAACAGTGCCCTTAACGGCGGCGGCGATATTCGCTTCAGCACCGACAGCGCCGGCTCAACGCAGATCGCCTGCGAAGTGGTGGAATTTGTCACCAATGCCAGTTCGGGCAGCCGCAGATGCGAAATCTGGGTCAAAGTGCCAAGCCTTTCCACTTCGGCCAATACCGATATTTTCAGATCGAACCGGCAACGCTTTTTGATCTTTACGATCATTTCCTGAAATTTCGACCGGAGCTACGGGCAAAGCTGGATTTTTTCCAGATACCCACTTTAACGCTATCCGAAAACCTGACGATGAACCTGGCTTACGGCGTCGCGGCGGCAAGATTAAACTATTACCGCGCGCCGGAGGCTCTCCCCGCCACACTGCATGGGCAGGCCGATTACTGGAAAAAATACTGGAACACCGAAGCCGGTAAAGGAAAGATCAGCGATTATATCAACAATTATAAACATTATGTCTGACAAAACCCAATCAAAGCCACCACTTCCATAAAATAGATCTTTATATTATGCTAATAATACAGTTTAATTAACATGATATAAAAGTAAAATCGCCCCTTTTCAGGGGCGATTCACGGTTGCTTAATATTATATTAGACTTTGTTGTCTATCTTCTATATTAAGTAACCAATCCCATTTGCCGTGCTTCGTCTCAGATACTCGGCCGGGATTAACTTCTACAATGGCGGCTATCTGATGTTGGTGATATTTTTCTGATGCAAGTAGAATTTTTATCTTACGAACAACGGAAGCCGTCATTTTTCTAGATGGTTGCTTCATTTAAAAGCTCCTTCTAAAAGTGGGGCGTTACCTTTAGTTCTTGCACATTGTAGGATAATATCATAGAATTATCGAACAAATGATTCTACAAGGCTGAGGCGTAAGTTCTGCAAAACGTGTCTCAGCCTTTTTATTTTAGTGCTCTTACATTAAAGAGTCGAGCATTTTTTCACCGGAACATAAATAGTACATTTTCTTGATTTTACTATAATTTCTGCTTGACATTCATTTTATTCGTTTTTTTATACTCTTTATAGGAGAGACGAATGAAAAAACGCTATATCCTTCTTATATTAATCGGGCTGATCATTTTTTATAATGATTTTCGTATTGTTGAATATCATGATATATCTTTTGAAAATACGGCAGAAAATAAAAAAATAAAATTTTTTAATGCTTATAACGAAGGCTATTCATACGACCGTATTTATTATTTGGTTGGAAAAATAAGTGAGCAGCCACCATATTCGATCATGGCCCATGTTATCCTTGATGATCCAGATAGGCTAAGGGCAATTTCCGCCAATATTGATCAGGATATTTTATTTGATCTTGATTATAGTCAGATAGCCAATCTTCAAGACGGGGTGATCCTAAAAGATGAATTAATGGGAGATACTTTTCACGAATATACTCTTAAATATGGGCATTACTATCATGAAAGTGGTTATTACACCCTCTATTTAAACAGGGTTACTATTAATAATGATCATCCGCTAAATATTAAAATTACCTATTTTGGTGATGATGGTGATGAAAAAACCGAAATGGCAAAAACAAAAATTACTCTTCGCAATGAATGGGGAAGCGGTTTTCTTTCGCTCATCCGAAATTGGTAATCGGTGAATAAAGACGAATACAATGAAAAAACGATATATTGCCCTTATACTATTTTTACTTTTTGAAATTTTTGTCGATCTTCAAATTGAGGTTCATAATGACTTATATTTCGAAGATGGGGTAGAAAACCCGAAAATTGAGCTTTTTAATTATTATAACAGTAATTGGGAGGACACCCGAAAATATTTAATTCGTCATTATGTTGCCGAACCTCCTTACACAATTGTGACCCACATCATTCTTGATGATCCGGCAAAGTTAAAATCAATTTCAGCAACAATTGATCAGGAGGTTTTATTCGATCTTGATTATGACCAGATAACAACCTTACCTGATGGGGTAATTGTTGATGAAAAAAAAGATGGATTTACGCTTCGAAAATATACACTTGATTATTCAAACCAAAGTTATCATCCGGATGGCTATTACACGCTTTATTTTGAGCGCGTATTTTTTGACAATGATCATCCGCTGATCATCAGCATCACCTACCTTGATAATGATGGGCGGGAGGTTACGGAAACAGCCGTGACAAAATATAAAACTCGCAAAGAATGGACAAATTTTTATATTTTTCTGGGAAAGGCATAAAATGTCCAGTGCATGAAATTATAAATATCAAATTGCTAAAGATGCCCCGCTGAAAAGCGGGGCTTTTTTTGCGTTTTAGGGGTATTCAAACCTGATCAATGGCTTCGAAATAATCGCGTGCGGCAATGATGCGAATATGAAGGTCGTGATCTTCCGGGACGTTGAAATGCTTAATGGCGCCTTCGAGCATGTCCATGATGATGGCGACGCGGATCAGCAGATTAACCTCGTCGCGGCAGCGTTCATCAAAATCCATCCATTCGGGGTGGGAATGGTGGATTTCCACTTCTTCCTCAATGGTGATGACGAATTTTTCAATGCCGCCGACCACCTGTTCGAAGGTTAAATCCTTTGGTATGTCATTTACATCGCTCATATCAGCTCGCCATCACCGGAACCCCGGTGAAATATGGATGAAGAAACACAATAACCGTATAAAGCACCAGGGCGGCGACAATCTTGATAATATCTTTTTTCATCGGTACGGCCCCAGGTGTTTGGTAAGCGCCGTCACGTTTGTTGATGGCCAGTATTTCCACCACAGCCCAGATAATCATGCCACCGAATAAAAGCAGGCTGCGGCTGTCGCCATTGGCGATAAGATGGGCAATGCCCCAGACAATGACCCCGGTCAGCATCGGATGGCGGATATATCGTTTTACATTGCTGGGCCCGTGCGCGGCCCCAAGCAGATAAAAGGATATAATCATCAGCACACTTGTGATCTGCACTGCATCGGGCAGGGGATCATATATCGGGGTAGGAACGGCCCTTTGCCAGCCAAACACCATCAGCACAATACTGGCAACAATCAGCAGCGCAAAGACACCGCGATAGCCATTCCCCAGTTTTTCGACCATTGTGCCTTTCAAAGCCGGCATCAGACTTGGAATATAGTGAACGGCGGACCACAGCAATATTCCCGCAAACAGCATATCCATGATTAGAACCCCTCCGTTTTTAGTATGCTTTAAAACAGCTTAGCGAAAAAAAGCATTTTTTGCAATATCCCGGTACCGGGTTTATTTCCCGTCCCGATTATGTCATTTGACAGATTTCGCCAATCGCGCTAGTGATTATGTGGGTGGAGGGACATATCATGGGCTATAAAATCAGCAATAAAAGCGAAATGGATTATTTTCTGGCAACCATTGCCGAAGCGTCCCGGCATGTGCGCTCACTGCTCTTTATGCTCCTGTTCAGCTCGGTTTATGTGGTGGTCGCGTCCTATAGCGGCGACTGGCAGAGCGAAACCCTGGTGCTGCCGATTGTCGATGCGGAAATATCCCGCCGCTGGTTTTTTATCATCAGCCCGGTTTTTATTCTTTTCAATTATGTCTATATGCATCTTTTTCTGAAAGATCTGATGATGCGGTTTCGCCTTTACCGTGAAATGCCGCTTGAAACCACCTTCATTCATAAACGCTATCTATATTTTCCATGGATCTTGCCCTCAAGCGAAGTTGACATTGACCCGAAGACCCGCACCTTCCGTGGGCGGTTTTTTTATTTCTGCCTTGATATTGTTTTCTGGTGGTCCGGCCCTCTGGTGCTTTTGGCAATACTTGCCGCCTATATTTTCCAGCAGGATATAGCGGCGCTTGTCCCTTATGTCTGTTTCTGTCTTTCAATTTTGCATTATGTGCTGAATTCGCGCTTTGAAAAATCACGCTTTAAAAAATTCATGATGATCTATCTGGCCTTTTTCCTGCTGTTCATCACCCTGACGGCGGTGCCGCAGATATTCGGGCTGCTTGGAATTGGCCCGATCAGGCAGGACACATTCCGGTTTTTCATGAGCTTTTTTGTTGATGGCTATGTCCTTATCTTTTTTATCTTTTTTGCCATTCCCAAAACCCTGCAATCGGTCAAAAACAAATATTACCGCATTTTGCTGATGGGCCTTTATTTGATTGTCATGCTTAACTTTGCCCTTCATTTCATTATGCTCAATACCGGCGGATTTGACGGGGCATAAGGGGGGGGTGTTCCATGAAGGGGAAATGGACAAAGTTTGATGAACTTATATATTTTCTTCGGGGAAATATCGGGGCCATTTTAACTTTGCTGTTTCTGTCCCTATTAATAGCAAGCTATTTTCTTGATACTCCTATTCATGAAAGTTATGTGGAAGCTACGCTCTCAGGTGATCGCTCTCATGAGAGTAAAATGGGTAGCCGAAAAATTGTTTTTGCTAAATTGGAAAATGGAAGGGAAATAGAGTTAAACATGTTTCCCTATGATCAGGTTGATGCAGGTGCACGGATCAAAGTGGATGTTCGAAAAGGATTAATTTTTGGACGTAGAAGCTATTATTTCATTGAGTTTACAAACTGATAAAGTGGCTGAAGACTTTGTTCCTTTTGTGAATTTTTGAAATGTGATAGTATTTTGTTTTGCTTAAATTATGGGGGCGAATATGGCAGCGAAAAAATCAAGTGAAAAAATAGAAGATAAGATAACCGAAGAAGAAAAGCTTCTTTGGCCTTTGTGGGTAACTGGATTTGGAACTGCTCTAATAATCGCAGCATTTTTATTTAAATTTTATGATGCTGATTTTTCAGGAAAACCTGAAGACTGGGAAATATTTAGTGGCTATCTTGGCGGGTTAACAAGTCCGCTTATTGCCTTTGCCGTATTGATTTATGTTTACAATACTTTTGAAGTTCAACGTAAAGAGCTTAATGAAACAAAAAGAGCGCTAGAAGCATCCAGAAAAGAACAGGAGAAGCAAACGAAAATACAAAAAATTGAGAGTCTTATCCGAATTAAGCAACATGCCGCGCAACTATTTGGAGATCATTCAAAAATAGCAAATCTGGAAATCGAAAAAACCAAAAAAGAAATTGAAGAAGTCAAAACTTCCAGAACACAATATACGGATAATGAAAAAATTTATGAAAATTATTTAAAATCATTAGATCACTACCTGGCGACAATGAAAAAACATTTTTCAGATGCTGAAAAGAATGCTGATGAATTAAATACCGAAATTTTAAGTTATATGGAAGAAATAGATAAAATCTAATTTCAGCAAATTTGCACTGTCATTCTTAACCTCTTTCCCTTGCCCCGTGAAATGTTCCGTGATAGCCTCTTTCCCTACAAAATACGGGAAAAAACGAGGGAAGAAATCATGAAAATAAGAAAAATACTGCTGCTTGGTGCGGCACTGACGCTGCTTCCGGCGGCACTGCCGCAGGTGGCGGTTGCGACAGGGGTTAATATCGGCGGCAAATATGAAAGCTATGAATTCCGTAATGTCGGGCCGACCCGGGGCGGGCGGGTGACCGCTGTTGCCGGAACGGTGGCGGAAACGGGCACATTTTATCTTGGCGCGTCCGGTGGCGGGTTATGGAAAACCGAAGATTACGGCACCACATGGCATAATGTGTCGGACGGCTATTTTGCATCGCCCTCCATCGGTGATATCGCGGTCGCGCAGAATGACGCCAATGTGGTTTATGTGGGCACGGGATCAGACGGGCTTCGCTCAAACGTCATTGCTGGAAAAGGCGTTTATAAATCAATTGACGGCGGCACAACATGGAAACATATGGGCCTTGAGAGTACCGGCCATATCGGTGCAGTGGAAATTGACCCGCGAAATAACGATACGGTTTATGTGGCGGCGATCGGGAATGCTTTTGCCCCCAATCCTGACCGCGGGCTTTTTAAAACAACAGATGGCGGGAGAAGCTGGAAAAAAGTGCTCTTTATTTCAGAAACAGTCGGCATCACCGACGTTGAAATGAACCCGAGCAATCCGAATATTTTATATGCGTCCGCCTGGAAAGCGGACCGGAAGCCCTGGACCATCGTTTCCGGCGGCGAAATGAGCAAGGGTGAGGGTGGCATCTATAAATCAATCGATGGCGGCGAGACATGGGAAAAAATTAATAACGGTCTTCCCACTGGGCTGGTCGGGAAAATCGACCTGGCGGTGACCCCGGCCAATTCAAGCGTTGTTGCGGCACTGGTTGAAGCGCCAAACCCGGACGGCGGGTTATACTGGTCAGTGGATCAGGGCGAAACATGGAAACATATTTCCAATGATACCGGTATTCAGAACCGGCCTTTCTATTATACCAATCTGGATATTGACCCTACAGACGAGAAAATTATTTATTCTAACGCCAATCCGCTTAGAAAATCAGTCGACGGCGGCAAAACATGGGTAACCATGACCGTACCGCACGGTGATAACCATGATATGTGGATTAACCCCAACAATCCGGATCTGTTTATCCAGTCCAATGACGGCGGCGCCAATGTCACCTTCAACGGCGGCAAAACATGGTCAAGCCAGTTTAACCAGCCAACAACCGAGGTTTATCAGGTCGAGGTTGATGATCAGCATCCTTACTGGCTATACGCAGGAATGCAGGACAATAACAGCACCATTTCGGTGCCGAGCAATGCGCCGTGGGGGGCACAGCACACCAATTCCTATATCCAGATCACGGGCGGCTGTGAAACCGGCCCGGCGGTCCCAAAGCCGGGTGATGCGAATATCATTTATACCGATTGCAAGGGCCGCTTTGGTGTTTTTGATAAACGCACCGGCACCGAGCGCGCCTATTATGTGGGGGCGACCAATATTTACGGCCATAATCCGGCCGATTTAAAATACCGTTTCCAGCGGGTGGCGCCGGTTCATGTGTCGCCGTTTGATCCGAATGTGGTTTATCACGGCTCACAGTACCTGCACCGCACCCGCGACGGCGGAATCACATGGGAACAGATTTCCCCTGACCTGACCGCGAACGAGCCGGATAAACAGGTGATTTCCGGTTCCCCCATCACCCGCGATATTACGGGCGAAGAATATTACAGCGTGATTTATTCCATTCAGGAAAGCACGCTTGAACAGGGGGTAATCTGGGTCGGGGCCAATGACGGCCCGGTTCATATAACCCGCGATGACGGTGCAACATGGAAAAATGTGACCCCGAGAATGCCGCCCGGTGGCCGGGTCGACAGTGTTGCGCCAAGCCCGCATCAGCCGGGTAAGGCCTATATCACCGTGCTGCGGTATCAGCTTGGCGACTGGAAACCCTATATTTATAAAACCGAAAATTACGGGGACAGCTGGAAACTGATCACAACCGGCATTCCCGCCAATTTCCCGGTTAGGGTGGTGCGCGAAAGCCCCGACCATGAAGGGCTGCTGATTGCCGGAACCGAATATGGCATGTTTATGTCGGCCAATGACGGCGTCAGCTGGGAACCGTTCCAGCAGAACCTGCCAGTAACCCCGGTATCGGATATTAAATTTATCCGTGGCGACCTTGCGGTTTCCACCATGGGGCGGGGGTTCTGGGTGCTTGATGATGTCAAGTCGGTTTTTGATGCGGCGAAAGCTTCCGGTACCATGCTTCAGGTCTTTGATCCCAATGACAGATACCGATACCGCTATCCATTCGGCATGCCAACCGGCAATGTCGCCGACGGCGATGCAGACGGGGTTCCCGATCTGCCGAAACCGACCGTCGCCATTGATTATTATGTGCCGGCGGGCGATCATAAAACCATTAAGCTTGAAATCCTTGATGCCCAGGGCGACCCGGTCACCACCTATTTCTATGATGGCAGGGAACAGGAAGACAAGGGGGCCGATGCCCCGCTTTATATCCACACAAATAAGCTGGAAATGGACGGTGGGCTTAACCGCTTCCGCTGGGATATGACCTATCTTGGCCCGTGGCGGAAGCAAATGAACCGCCGCTTTACGGATGGCCCCGTGGTGACGCCAGGCACGTTCCAGGCCCGTATCACCCTTGACGGCGATCAGTCCTCAACCGTCAGCTTTGATCTGATGGTGGATCCGCGGGTGACCGATCTTGGCGTTAATGTTACCGACATTACGGCGCAGACCGAACTTCAGCGGCATATTTCCGACCTGCTGAGCCGGTCCCGCAAGCTTGAGGAAGAGGCAAAAGCGGAACATGGCGCCCTGCACCGCCAGTATCGCGGGCAAAGCGCGGATCAACGCGGGGCAGAGGCCAACGCCAATTTTGACCGAGTTCATGCGGCCATACGTGTTCTTGCCACCCCGAATGTCATTTACCCAAAAGCTGGGCTAAGCGACATGATCAGCTATCTTTATGATATCAATAACAATGCCGATCAGGTGCCGGGCAGGGACAGCATTGAACGCCTGGCCGAGCTCAGCGCCGAATTTGACAGGGTTGAAGCGGCCTACCGCGATAAATAACCTGTCATTTTAACCCTATCTGCACCGCCTTTTACGAAGGGCGGTGCTTTTTATTTAAAGCTTGACTTTTTCGGGTCCCGCACTGACCCTATTTCCATAGTGTGCGTTTTGCGGCCTGGTCGCGCCGCAGATTATCCCACTTAACCATCATCCATACATGCACTATCCCCGGCGGCGTTTTTGCGGCTTGGGGATTTTTTATGTCCATCGAAAACAGAAAAGGAATTACCCATGACAAACTATACTGAAAATAATACAACGCCTGAGGTTTGGGATTCACCAGACTACCCTTGGGGGCAGGATATCAACCGCGATATTTATAAGGTTGAATATGATAAACAAAAAGGAAAAGAACAGCGGTTTGCTAGACTAGGGTTAAGACTGCCACCTGATCACCAGCATTCGACCGAATTGGCCGGATATATGCGGCAGTTACCCGATTATAGACAATCCTTAAATACCCAAAATACAGGGTTGAATAATGATAACATCAATGCTACTAATGATAGTAGTTTAATGAATTCATCAATTGATAATAACTTACTTATAAGAGCGGAGAATAAGTTAATGCAAGGTCGACCCCGGATTGACCCCTCCCGGTTTGAATTAAGTGATCATCTTGATCGTTTCATAAAAAAACATGAAGGTTTTATACCAACTTTTTATCCTGATACCGCTAAAAACGCTACTATTGGCTACGGCCACAAAGTTGTTAATAATGAATATAAGGAAGGAGATTCAATTACTCGTGCAAAAGGGGAAGAGCATTTTAAAATAGATAAAGAGAAGGCAAGACAATATGCCTTAAAACTGCTCGGTGGATTGCCTATGTACAGAAATGAATTTGAGACAATAGTGGATGCCATGTATAACGTTGGTCCGGGTAATCTTGGTCTTGGGACAAATAAAAGTCCAGACCTTAATGCTGCCATAAAAGCCCGCGATTATGATGCTATTGGGCGGAACCTCTATTATTCAAAAGATAGTAATGGTGTCAGACGACCTGGTCTCGTTACAAGAAGCGTAGATCGAACAAATTATTATTTTGGAAAATACAAGGATTATTAATATGAGACAATTATCATTATTACTGATTTGGGGGTTTATTGTATTTCCGGGCTATGCCCAGGAACAGATGAAGTCTCAGGATGACAAGATCGTAAAATCACTTGATCTTGGCTGCCTGCCAAGAGAATGGGCAGAAATCAACCCAACCGAGACAGAAAAATTATTCGATATTGAAAATGATTTTGATGAAGATGGCAGACGGATTTCCTGTAATAATTATATCACCCCGACAGAGCTCAATAATTTTTTTAAGAAAGTGAAGGAAGCCACCAGAACGAATAATAGAGAAGCCCTGGCTGATCTGATACATTTTCCGACCATAACTTTGCTGGACGGAATGGTTGAAAACCCACCAGATAACAGAGCTACATCTAATTCGATGGAGATCAAAAATAAACATGATTTTATAGAATTATATGACAAGATCATGTTGCCAACCACGGTCAAAATTATTCAATGCATGCAATTAAATAAAATTTTTGCCCATCCATATATGGGGACAGGAACAACAGCAGGTGAAATATGGATAAATCGTGATGCAGATTCGCGCAAATTATCTATTCTAAGACTTAGTTCCAGACCTGAAACGGATAAACACTGGCTTGATGAAAAATGCAGCTGGTGAAATGGTTTTGAAGCATTCATTATATTCTTTAATTTTCCTTTTTGGCTTTTTCCCTGCATTTGCCGAAGAAAGCCCCTTTGCGCCAGTTCAGCTTGAATCCGGTTATATTTGCGGTATTCAGGCTGGTGAAAATATTAAAGATCAGCTTTTTGATGGCGCGGAGGCCACAGTCGAGCGCGTTATGGGGGAAGAAAGCTATAGCCTTAAATATATTTTCCATATTCAGGATTGTGGTGATGTCAGTGCAACAACAAATGATGCTGGATTTATTAGCCGAATTTCAATTGGTCAAGGTAAATTTACGACACAGGAAGGGGCAAGAGTTGGTGATCCGTTTTCAAGGCTTAAAGAACTTTACCCGGCGGGAAAACTTTTTCTTCCGGAAGCTTATTACGAGGGTCCGGACTATGGATATTATTATAAGATTGATCAATTGGGGTTCTTTGAATTTGATGCCACAGCCATAATGGAAAAATGTGGATACAGTATGGATAAGTGTCTGGCATTTCTTGATGATTTAAAATCGATTAAATTTGTTACCTATAAAGAACAGAATGAAAAATGATTTTTTCCAAAATATATAAAATTGGTTTTATTACATTATTTCTTGGTAATGGAATTTTACCTGCCTCATATGCTATTGCCGCCGAAAGGGAAAACTATAATTATATGGATATTGGGAGTTCATTTTCCAGTGGATATATAATTTCTGTTGAGGGAACAAAGGCAAGTTACCGAATTTCACCGGATGCTATCGGTGGTGGAGAACTTTGCGATCCAAATGACTTCATAATGTGTATTTCATTATCAGGATTGTTTGATTTTGCCTTTCCCAAAAATCCCGATCATCTGACAGAAAACAGGTCTTATACATACGGTGATTTCAGATTTCAGATAACTGATACAAAACCCATTGACTGGTTTAACACGAATGTGAAGCATTTATTTTATTATATTGATGGCTACCGGATATATGATGATAAAAATATAACAGAAAAACTTGCGAATAGATTTGTTTTTAGCTGTGAAGACGGTTTGCAGATGATAACCAAAGTTGCCGATATTGAAGGAGGAACAGTGGCCGATGGGGCGGCGCCCTACAAGGAATTATATGGAGAACTTAATGCTTCAATCCTGCGCCCAATTGGAAAAGCACTGTTTGCTGGGCAATGTACAGAGGACAAGAAAGAGGAAGTTTATGCGCCAGTTCAGCTTGAAAAAGGTTATATCTGCGGAATGGAGGTCGGGCATAACATTCGCGAGCTATTATATGATGGTGCCGATGTGACTGTTAAGCGCACCATGGTAGAGGGTAACTACTATCTTACCTTTTATATAAATATTGAACAGTGTGGGAAGGTTGAAATACAGGTTGATGATAATGACATTGTTGATGGGTTATCAACATCCTTAACCGGTTACACAACAAAAGAAGGCGCGCGGGTTGGCATGACTTTAAAGGAAGTTAAAGCCCTTTATCCCGATGGTCAATTATCTGCGCGCTTTTTTACCGATGCGACTTCTCTATATAGTTTTTATCTTCCGGAAGATCAGGGACAGTTTGACTTTGACGGCACGGGTATCCAGGAAAAATGTGGAAAGTCGTTGGCTGACTGTGGGCCCTTTCTGGATGAATTGAAATCAGTCCGGTTTTTCACTTATTGACGCTTTAAAGACCGCTCATTCGCTTCTTCCATGACTTGGCGCATAATTAATGCTATGATCCCGCCACAATTATAATCGGGAGAGTATTATGAAACAATCTACTAAATCAAAGGTGCTTGGGTTTGCGCTGATTATCGGGGTGTCCCTTGTCGGCGGCTTGGCGATGGCGCAGGACACAAGTTTAAGTTTTTTTATCACCAGCAAAGGTAGTGGCAAGGGGGCTGATCTTGGCGGGCTTGCCGGGGCCGATGCGATTTGTAAATCACTGGCAACCGCAGCAGGACAGGGCGATAAAAACTGGCGGGCTTATTTGTCCACCATCGGGCCGGACGGCGTTAATGCCCGTGACCGGATCGGAGCCGGACCCTGGTATAATGCCAAGGGGGTTATGGTGGCCCGCGATGTCGATGACCTTCATTCAGATAACAACAAGCTGTCCAAGGAAAATTCGCTGACCGAAGGCGGCATGATGGTCAATGGTCGTGGCGACAACCCCAACATGCATGATATTTTGACCGGCTCAATGCTTGACGGCACAGCGGGGCCAAGCACCTGCATGAACTGGACATCAAGCGGGGAAGAGGGCAGTGCCAATGTTGGTCATCATGACCGGCAGGGCGGCGGGGCAAACCCGACTTCATGGAATTTTGCCCATCCGTCACGCGGCTGCAGTCAGCCGAACCTGATCGCCACCGGCGGTAACGGTTATTTTTACTGCTTCGCCGCAAATTAGGGATTAATAGCCGGGTTTATGTATAGAGTTCTGGTTGTCGGTGTTGGTTTAATGGGGTTTGCACATGCAAAGGCATGTGCGGCCCTGCCGGATACAAAAATTGTCGGGCTTGTCGCCCGTGATTTTCGAAAATGGCAGCCGGTGAAAGACTATTTTCCGGATGTACCGCTTTATAATGATTTTGACAGCGCGTTGGAGGGCAGCAACCCCGACGTTGTGATCATCAGCAGCTTTACCGATACCCATGCGCCTTATGCCATCAAAGCGATGGAGGCGGGGGCCCATGTATTTGTTGAAAAACCGCTTTCCACCACGATCCATGATGCGGGACGGACGATTGTCGCCGCCCGCAAATATAACCGCAAGCTTTATGTGGGGCTGATCCTGCGTCATCATGCGCTGTGGCAGAAATTCTGTGACTGTGTGGCTAAAATCGGCACACCGATCAATGTTACCATGACCAGCCATCAGCACAGCACAGGGGATGACTGGCAGCATCATAAAAATATTCTTTCCGCCGGCTTGTCACCGATTGTCGATGTCGGCATACATTATGCGGATCTGATGATCCGGTTGATGGGTGGGGAAGTGGCCAATATCCGTGCCCGCGGAACCAAAACCAATGCGGAAAGCCCGGCAATCAATGATATCAGCCTGAAAATCAGTTATTCTGATGGATCAGTTCTTAACCTTGAAAGCGGTCTGGGGCCGGAAATATCGCCAAACCGGCCTAATATTAAACAGGCGACAGGGCCGGGTGGTATGGTGCGGATTACCCCGGAAAACACGGTTCAGGTTAATGATGAGAGCTTTTCTTTTGCCGATACTATCTATGATCAGGCCATTTTAGAGCAGCAAAAATATTTTTTTGACGTTATAAAGAATGATCGGGATATGGAAGATCATTATAATGAGGTTGCGCTGGGTATGGCAACGGTGCTGATAGCGGAACAGGAAATGATTAAAACTTAAAGTAATAAATTAAGATAAATGCATAACTTATTAAAATTAAATATTTTATTATTGTTTTCTGGATTAATGGCTATCCAGGTTTCGGCGCAAAATGCCGATAATACCTATGTCCGGTTTATCAATACATCGGCAAAAGTGGTTCAGGGGAAAATCATTGGCCGTGAAGCGATCCATTATGATTATGATGGGGAAGACCTGATCTGCGGTTATGTTCTTGATATTGCGGTCACGAAGTCCTGGAAAGGCGGCGATCAGAATTTCAGGGTTTTTGCTTCCAACACTGATGTATTAATGGACGGGAATTATGACTATTTCCTTTTTGCCCGAAAAAATCCAAAGTTCGGCGCAAATGGGCGTGATGCGCTTGATTTTATCAATTGTGATGACGCCAAATCAACGCGGATGGATGTGTCCGGCTTTGAATTTCTGGCAACCCGGTTGCGGCAACAGATTTTCCCGCTGATTTCCTATGATGGCGGGGAAAGGATCGTTGATGAGGATACGGGCGTAGTAAAGCGCGGTCAGTGGATGATGATCGTCAGCCGCATTGCCAATTCGGCGCTGCCCTTTACCATCATGCGCCGCCGCCTGAACAACGGTAATCAGCATGTCATTGAAGAAATGAATTATGCGGATTTTCAGTCAGAATTCCTGAAATAGAAACCTTAATCCATTTTGAGCAGCAATTCGCACATGGCCTTTTTATGTTCAAGCGATTCTGAGATCGATGTGTAATGAGTGCCAATTGATGAGGTATACATAATTTTAGCCCGAAGTTTGCTCTCGCTTTCAGAGAATCCCATTTCTTTAAAAAGTCCACTTGCCACATCAAGGCGGGTACGGTCCACTTTTGCCAGTGCGGCGTGGGCGTTGGGGCATTTAAGGGCCCAGTTGCGGATGGCTATTTCGTCCTGTTTGTCGGCATGGTGAATGACTTCAACCATGGTCATGATAATATTTTCGGCGCTGCCGCCAATTTCATCCATCATATCAATATAACTGAGGGTTTCTTTCTCGTACCAGTGATCGAGGATCGCAAACAGGTAATTTTCTTTCGTCTTGAAGATACGGTTAAATTCCGTTTCCGGCTTTTCCAGTTTTGCGCAAAGGTCATTGATGGTAATCAGATGGGGGCCGTGGTCTCTTAGAAGTTTTATGCCCGCTTCAATCCATTCCAGTTCTTCATTCTGACTGCCGAGGACGGGGATTTCCTGCCCGGTGAAATCCGCTTCAATTACATTCTTATCCATCATAATACCCGTTCATTTCATATTTTGCTTATATGAAAATATAAGGTTAATTTTAATTTCGGCAAGGGCTTTACGTTAAAAGAGCAATTTTTTACGATAAACTTATGTTCACAATCTTCAGGATTTTACGGGCGCGCGTAATTTCCATTCCTTTTCTTTTTGCTTAAGCATCCGGTCATTGAAAAATGTCCCGAACGGGATGATGGACGCGATAAGAATGCGGCCGAACTGACCGGCATTCACATGTTTTGCACTGATCAAGCCAATGGCAAGGATAATATAAAGAAGGAATAAAACCCCATGGCTCATACCAATGATATAGGGCAGGGTTCTGATACCAAGCATATATTTAAGCGGCAGGGAAACACCAAAAATAAGCAAAAAGGATACTCCTTCTAACAAGGCAATCATTCTGAAACGGTGAAGCGGGTTTTTCAAAATTTCCGTCATGGGTTTTCCTTGGCATGCTGATTTTTTATTATTTTATTGGCACGGAACATCTGATCGGCACCCTGAAGAATTTTAAACTTAAGCTGATAATTATAATCCGGATGCTGGTCAATAAAATCCCGAACCGTTTTGACCGCACTGTCACTATGATAATCTTCAAATGATACGGCAACCCAGCGCCCGGGGAAGAATATATCGCCGGTTGCCTGTATTTCCTCCAATAGCTCAAGACTTTTTTTAAGATATTTTTCACTTACCCCGTTTCGTAATGGATGATGTAGATAGGAGAGCGCCGTGAGTACCCATGGTTCCTTGCTTCTGTTTTCCTGAAAAGTCAGGGCATCAAAAAATTTATCCCTGATCGACTGGTCCGGGGAAAGGGCATATTGCAGAAATTCAAATCTTGCCTGATTATCGGGACCGTTAATACGGGTTTTCTGAGTGGCGATAATGTCCAGTGCCTGATCAGGAAGCCTGATGGCCAGAGAAGCAGCCAAATTCGTATAATCCCGCGTGGCGAGGTTAAGATCGTCCAGTGGCTGGCTTTTATCCCAAACGGCCCTGACCTTTTCAATACCGTCCCCTGTAATGGCAATATTGGCAAAATTCCTGAAATAAATGCGTCTTACTCCCGGATCATGGCGAGTGTCGTTAACTTCCTGCCACAGGCTATTTTCAAGGGCGGGCGCCGCATTTTCCCGCTCTGCCTTGTCCAATAGCGACCAGAAGATTGTTGAAAGCTGGCGTTGCATATGATTGATAATCAGTGGGTTATTTTCTTTCGGGATGACCCATTCAAGCAGGTCGACATATTCAGTCGGGCTGATGACACCGTTTCCTTCCATCAGCTGTTCATAAAGATTGACAAATGAAGCCGCCCGTTCCAGATCGGACAGGCTGTCCCAGTTTAGTTTTATGAAATCTTTTGTGATCGGGAATAGGCCATATCCCATGCCATCCGCATTGGCAAGGATGGTATCCTCTTCGCTATTACCAAGTGCATCCAGGTTTATTGGCTTATCCGAATAGGTTATTTCATAGGGAATAGACCCTTTTTTAACGGCAAAACTCTGTGGCCAGTTGCGGTTTAAATGATCCGGGTCGCTCTGGCTTAGGAACAGGCCCTGACCTTCACGTTTGGCAATGTTAAATATGGGGCGTCCTGCCGTATTGACCCAAACCTCGCTCCAGGCTTTTAAATCCATTGGGGAGCGCTTATCAAGTATCTCAATCAGGTCGGGCCAGGTGGCATTCGCATAGGCATATCTGGCAAGATATTCCCTTATACCGTCACGGAAAATTTCTTCACCGATCAGCGCTTCAAGCTGGCGCATCATTATAGGCGCCTTGTTATAGATAATGGCTCCGTACATACTTCCCGCTTCATTCAGGTTGCCAAGTTCCTGTCTTATCGGGTTTGGCCCTTTCGAGCGGTCAACGGCATAGGCCCCCGGATGGAGCCGCAAATGTGCCTGTAACTGATGATTGATATCCGGAAAGTTGGGATTGACGATTTTGGCCGACATAAAGTTGGCGAAGACTTCCTTGGTCCAGACATCATTGAACCAGTCCATGGTGACCAGATCGCCAAACCACATATGCGATGTTTCATGACCAATGAGTGCCGCGCGTGCCAAAAGATCGGTTTCTGAAGGGTTTTTATCCAGCATAATAGTTGTATCCTTATACTGGATCGCCCCCACATGTTCCATGCCGCCAAATTGAAAACTCGGGATCAGCACAAAGGCAAATTTTTTAAACGGATATTTTATGCCTGTATAGTCTTCCATATAATCAATGGCTGCTTTATGAAGCCGAAATATTTCGTCCTGATTACGATCGACCTTTTCCTGTTCCGGTTCGCGGTGAAGCATGGTCATTTCCATGCCGTCAACATTTCGCACAACTTTTTTAAAGCGTCCCGCGACGAAGGAAAATAAATAGGTGCTCATTTTGTCGGATTTTTCAAAAGTGATTTTATTTCTGGAATTACGCCGAGTTGTTTTTTTAACGGCTGCGCTAGACAGACTTTCCCAGTTTTCCGGAACTGTCAGGGTTAGTTCAAACGTCGCCTTCAGGTTTGGCTGGTCAAAAGCTGGAAGGCTGGTTCTCATCCTGTCCGGGACAAAAAGCGTATAGAGAAAATTTGGCGATCTGTTTAAAGCCCCATCGCCAGCAATATAGGTGATCTTTACCTCATTTTTCCCCGGCTTTAGGCTTTTCCGGTCAATGATGATATGTTCCTTTTGATGATATATTTTATGTCTTTTGCCATTCACTCGGATGGCAAGAATATTTGCGGTTTTTTCCTTGAAATCAATCTGCAGATTTTGTGAGGCATCTTTCAGGGTAAATGAAATTTCAGACGTTCCCTTTATCGGGACACTGGGACTTGCGGGAATATTGAGATTAATTTTATAATTGATGTCAGAAAGATTTGCTTTTCTGTATTTTGCAAGGTCCCACGAAACCCCGTTCGTAACCATCAGTGGACTATTTTGCTGTGCGGCAACCGGGAATAAACCGACAGTCAGAAAGACTAAAATATAAGAAAACACAAGCACAATATATTTCATATATGTCTAATCCGCGTTTGCATATTCGCCCAGAGCCGTGAAATTATAAAAATCATGGTTATAAGATAACAATTGACTATTTTTATATCAATGCCCGATTTATTAACATAGCTAATTAAAATTTTTTACTAAATTGGATTGTACTGTCAATAATATTACATGTAAGATAAATTATAGGCAACGCAAACCGGGCAGGAAGTAAAATGGCAGATGATAGTATAAAAACCTCCGTCGATATCAGTTCGGAAAAAGACATCCACTGGAAGCAGGATATCAGCTATGGCGACTATCTGGAACTGGATCAACTGCTAAACGCCCAGAATTTACGCTCAGGCGCTCATGATGAAATGATGTTTATCATCATTCATCAGGCATCGGAACTGTGGATGAAGCTCTGTATCCATGAACTGTGCAGTGCCATGGAAAAACTGAAATCTGATGAAACGGGGCCGGCAATGAAAATGATTTCCCGCATTGCCCGGATACAGGAACAGCTTATACAGTCCTGGAATATATTATCGACGATGACCCCAAAGGACTATATGTCATTCCGGGACGGGCTTGGTCAAAGCTCAGGATTTCAAAGCTACCAGTACCGCATTATCGAATTTTCTTTGGGCAATAAAAATGCAGCGATGATTAAAGCCCATGCGGATCATCCCGACCGTTACGCCGCCGTTAAAAGTGCACTTGAAGCCCCAAGCCTTTATGATTTGACACTGCAACTACTTTCCAGACGCGGGTTTGATATACCCGACAGTCATTTAAAGCGGGACTGGACAGAACCCTATCAGGCGTCCGATGCGGTTGAGGCCGCATGGAAAAAGGTATACACGCAGGGCGAAAATTACTGGGATCTTTATGAATGGGCCGAAAAGCTTGTCGACCTTGAGCACCGTTTTCAAACCTGGCGTTTCAGCCATATGAAAACCGTCGAGCGGATTATTGGCTATCGTCGCGGGACAGGGGGGACCGCCGGGGTTCATTATCTGAAAAAAGCCCTTGAGCTCCGGTTTTTTCCGGAACTCTGGAACGTCAGAACATCCCTCTGATAATAAAAAAGGCGGCAATTCTGCCGCCTTTCCATCTCCGGTATTTCCGCTATTATTATATAGCGCGGATTTTATGGAAGAACTCTTCAATATCTTTTTTCAGAGTTTCCGAAATCCGTCCCATTTCAGATGATGCTTTCAGCACATCCTGTCCTGCACTTCCGGTTTCATCAGCCTCATTGGCCACAAGCGAGATATTATTTGAAATATCGGCTGTACCAACAGCGACCTGCTGAATATTTTCGGAAATTTCTGATGTGGCGCGGGATTGTTCCAGCACCGCATTGGCGATTGTTGTGGTTGAATCGTTTGATTCATTGATAACCGCCTGGATTGCTTCAATGCTGGCCACAGTCTCATCCGTCAGGCGCTGCATTTCAGAAATATGATTGGCAATTTCCTCAGTTGCATTGGCTGTCTGACCGGCAAGAGCCTTAACCTCATTCGCCACAACAGCGAACCCTTTACCGGCTTCACCGGCACGGGCACTTTCAATAGTCGCGTTAAGGGCCAACAGGTTGGTCTGGCTGGCAATATCATTAATCAGGTCGATAACCTCGTTAATGCGTTTTGCTGATGTGGCCAGCTTGTTAATGGCTTCGCTACTATGGCTTGCTTCACGTAAGGAACGTTCCGCAATAGCGTTAGCACTTTCAACCTGACGATTAATTTCGCCGACCGATGCGCTTAGCTCTTCTGCTGATGCTGCAACTGTCTGAATATTGCTTGCTGTCTGTTCAGATGCTGAAGCCACTTCAGAAGAGCGCGTTTTGGTGCTTTCAGAAATAACAACCATCTGGTTTGCTGTCGCTTCAAGCTCAGTCGCGGAAGAGGCGAGAGCATTAAGAACTTCAGTAACCTTGGCATCAAATTCCTGAACCGTGTCGTTAATTCTTTTGGCACGGGCTTCTGCCTGTTCACCTTCCATACGGATGCGTTCTGCTTCCTCGCGTTCACGTCTGGCCTGATCTTCGCGCTCTTTGGCTTCATGGGCAAGCCGCTCTTCTTCGGCACGTTTATTTTCGGCGGCCAGGTGTTCACTTTCAAGGGCGGCCTTACGAAGATCTTCAATCGCATTGGAGAATTGACCAAGTTCGTCTTTACGGGTTTTACCGCGGACTTCCTGGGTATAGTCACCCGTTGCAATAACACCCACAGCTTCACGAAGCGTTGTAAGCGGAATGGAAATACTTTTCAGAATTAGCCAACCGAAGACACCGACAAGCACTACAAGAACCGAACAAAGCGATTCCAATAATATCGTTGCAAAATCACGGGTGCTGTCCAGCTGTTTGGTGGCCGTGGTCAGTTCACTCTGTGCTTCTTCTGAGAGAACGTCAAAATGAGGCATCATTTCCACATAGACGTCGTTTAGTTCCGCACGAACATCAATCAGTGCCGAAGCCTGTTCTGCATATGCATTAAAAACATTGCCATATGTGTCAACATTTGCGAGCAATTGTTCTTTTACTTCAGGCGCAAAATTTGTAGCACTGATTTTTTCCGACAATTGTTGAAGTGTTTCGTCCATACGGCTGATATATTTACTGTCAGTCCGCAAGATAAAATCTTTTTCATGACGTCGTGCCAACAGCAAGGTGGCTGTCAGATTAACATCATTTTTTTCGGTGAGGACTTCTTCAATATCATGCACAGCAGCGCGCATTTCTCCTTGAAGTCCGCTATCTTCATCGTAACCAACTTTTTCCAGAGCATCTGTTGCCTTAGCAAAGATTTCTTTATATTTCTCAACAAGACCCGTGAGGGCATTTGCAGCTTTTACCGCTGCTTCACTATTGGTGTTTCCCTCAACATCATATGTATATGTTTCCATATTATCCGCTGCTTCTATTGCTAGATCAGCATATGCAGGTTCTTTTTGAAGGAAAAATTCTTTTTCCGATTGCATCATATCAAGTGAAGACGATTTTATATCTGCAGCAATTAGGCTTAAATCGGAACTCATCGAATATCGATCCTGTCCTGTTTTTAATTCCTGCAAGGTCATATATCCAATCACCCCAACACCCATTGTGCCGAGCAACGACACAATTGATAACGCCATTATTTTTTTTGAAATACTTACATTTTTGAAAAGATGTGTCCCTAACAACTTATCAAAGAGCCTTGCCGGCTTAAACGCACTAATCACTATTTTACTCCTCCTTATCGGAATTAACAAAATTACAAATGGTTCAATATAATTTTCCTATCCTAAACATGTTAATTTTTAGTGAACTTATTAACTATGTTTCTCATATGGCCGAATTTTATTTTTTTTTGATCAGTTTTTGGAATTTACCCGTATAATATTAAGTATAATACTAAGTCACATTTTTGTGATTTGAGTTTTCGGGCAATTTAAGGTTTAAATTTAACCACTAATGATACAGAATTTGGGCTGATGAATTTAAAAGATACAGATAAAAAATACGGGGCTTTATCAAAATTATTACATTGGGGGGTGGCACTTACAATAGTCGGCATGTTTGCTTTGGGATACTGGATGCGAACACTGGACTATTACAGCAAGTGGTATATGAAAGCCCCTCATATTCATGAAAGTGTCGGCCTGCTTCTGTTTATTGTTGTGCCGATTTTTCTGATCTGGCGACTTAAAAACCGAAACCCTGATGACAGCTATTTAAAACCTTATGAAAAGCTGACATCCGGGCTGATGAAAATTGCGCTTTATGTCTTAATGGTCGTAATTCTGATGACCGGCTATCTTATTTCAACAGCGGGGGATACCCCGGTGGCACTGTTTAACTGGTTTGAGCTGCCGGCCCTCATTACGGTAAATGAAAGCAAGGTCCTAATCGGAAATATTCACCAGTATATGGCCTATTTCATCATATTGCTTGCGGTCATCCACGCTCTGGCAGCGCTTAAACATCACTTTATTGACAAAGATAATACGCTTTCACGTATGCTGCCATTTGTCAAAATCAAATAAATATCAGGGTACATTCAACCAAAGGAAAGAATTCTATGAAAAAACTGCTTATTGCTACATTTCTTCTTATTTCACCGGTGACAATATCGGGGGCAACCGCCGCTGATTATATTATTGATGCCGAAGGAATGCATGCTTCCATTAATTTCCGTGTAAAACATATCGGATATAGCTGGCTTACCGGACGCTTTGATAAATTCAGCGGAAAATTCACCTTTGATGAAAATAATCCTGCCGCCTCAAAAGTTGTGGTTGACGTGGATGTCAGAAGCGTCAATACCAATCATGCCATGCGTGATAAACATATCAGTGAGGCAGCTTATCTGAATGTTGAAAAAAATCCAATGGCCCATTTTGAAAGCACGTCAATTGAAGTGACAGGCGCTGACAGTGGCGTTATCAAAGGCAATCTTACATTAAACGGCGTGACAAAGCCGGTTAACCTTATGGCCAAACATGTGGGCGGCGGCGATGATCCATGGGGTGGTTTCCGCCATGGGTTTGAAGCCACAACAACATTGCAGTCAAAAGACTTTAACTATGAATTTGACTATGGTGACATCATCCTGAATTTATATGTCGAAGGCGTCAGACAATAATATAATTCACTCAATCATTTTGAAAACCGCGTCTATCAGGCGCGGTTTTTTTTCAGGTAATGATAAAAAACATCCAGCATTTTATCCAGTCCGCTTCGGCCAAAGCCAATACGGAAATGATCCTGCGGGGTGGACATCAGTTCAGAATTATAAATGCGTGGCGGAAGCAGCAAAATACCTGTTTCATCCAGCAGTTTTTCGCAAAAGTCATTTGCCGTATCAGGCCCAAGATAACGCGGGTAGGCGACGGCACCGCCATCAGGGCGCTTCCAGTCAAACAGGTTGGGAAATTCGCCAAAGAATTTATCCAGTTTATCCAGATTTTCCGATAATAGTTTTCTGTTTTTTTCCAATAACTTATCGCTCGATTTTAAAGCGATAAGTGAAAGAATTTCGGATGGTGCGCTGTTACAGATGGTCAGATAATGCTTATAGCGCTCAATTTCAGCAAGAATGGCTGTATCCTGCGATGCAAGCCAGCCAATACGAAGCCCGGGAAGGCCATACGCTTTCGACATAACATTCAGGGAAATGCCTTTTTCATATATATCGGCAATCTGCGGCAGTCTTTTATGCGCTTCAAGCTCAATGCCCCGGTAAACCTCATCACTGAATATATAAACATCAAACTCGCGGGCCATATTGACCAGGCTTTCAAGCTTTTCCCGGGAAATGATTTTTCCGGTTGGATTATTGGGAAAATTAATCGATATCAGCTTGGTATTGGGTCTTAGGGCGCCGACAACCGCGTCAATATCCAAATCCCAGTCATTGTCCGCATCAAGCCGGATACCCGTTACATCACAAATGCTGATGGGGACCGTTTCTGCTGCCTGATAATTGGGAACGATTACAATGGCATGATCGTCCCTGTCCAGCATGCTTCTCATGGCGGCATAAATGCCTTCCTCTGCACCCGCAAAACAGAGAATATTCTGATCCTGCATGTGGTCATAAGTCCTTGCAATTTCACGTCTTAATGCTGGCAGGCCATAGGTTTCAGTATAGCCAAGCCACAGGTTTTCAAAAGCATCACGGTCTTCCGGGCTTGCCATGGATAGCAGGTCCTTCATCGTCATGCTTTCCACATCAGACGCTGTCAGATGATATTTGGCTTTAAATTCCCATTTGGAGAAAAAGACTTCCAGTTCAAAATTTCGCATTTCCTGCCTCATTCTTCAGTCATAATGATTTTTTATCATGCCTGATCGGTTTGTTAAAGTATATTGCTTGACTTATGATGTTAAAAAGCGCATTACCGGGCCGTTACAGGATTATTTAATAATTCAATTCCGCCAGGCAGCCGTGACAAGTAACGATCACGTGTATCCTTTTATATAAGGCCAAGTGCATTCGCGGAAAATATATATACCCGAAAAATCGGGTAAACCCGCGAAGGACATATTATGACGCTGGAAAATGCGCAGGGCGTGGATGCGCCTATTTTTGATTTTGACAAATTCGGCTTTGATAAAGCCATTATCAAATCGATTAAAAAAGAGAGCTTTACAACACCAACCCCCATTCAGGATCTTGCCATTCCCTATGTAATGGGCGGGTCTGACCTGATGGGCATTGCCCAGACCGGTAGCGGCAAAACCGCGGCTTTTTCATTGCCCGTCATCAATAAACTGATCGATGATTATCAGAAACCGGAAAGCCATAAACCGAAAGTCCTGATCCTGGCACCGACCCGGGAGCTGGTCATGCAGATCGGCAAATTCATTGAAATCATGAGCCGGGGCACACCGATTAAAAATCTGGTTGTGGCAGGCGGGCAAAGTTACCAGCCACAGATCCGCAAACTTAAGTACGGGGTTGATATTCTTATTTCCACACCCGGCCGGTTGATTGACCATATGGGAAGCGGGAATGTCAAACTGGACGAATGCCGGACATTCATTCTTGATGAAGCGGACAGAATGCTGGATATGGGCTTTATTGATGATGTGATTGAAGTGCGGAAAAACCTGCCTGAAGATCATCAGACAGTCATGTTTTCCGCCACCATGAATGATAAAGTCAGAAAGCTTTCTGCTGAACTTCTCAAAAATCCGGAATATGTTGAGCAGGAGAGAAAAACGGTTGTTGCCGATACCATAACACACCGCTTAATGAATGTGCGCCGCAAGGATAAACTGGCGCTTCTTATTTCTTTGTTACAGGACGAGACAATTGATAAAGCACTCGTTTTTGCCCGGACGAAACTCGGGGCAGACAAACTATGTGACGACCTTAAAGCCGCATTTGAAGGAACGGATATGCGAATTGACGCTATCCACGGCGATAAAAAACAGCGCACACGGGAAAAAATCCTGCTGAATTACCGTAAAGGCCGCACCAAAGTATTGGTCGCCACCGATGTTGCTGCCCGCGGCATTGATGTGGAAGGGATCAGTCATGTCATCAATTACGAACTGCCGATTGAAGCGGAAAATTATATTCACCGTGTCGGGCGTACAGGACGCGCAGGCGTACGCGGTCTTGCCATTTCTTTTTGTGATCCAAGTGATGTCCGCCTGCTGCGGGAAATTGAAAAGCTGATCAAACTGCCAATTGAAATTGATGAAGAACAAAGATTTCATTTTGATATTGCTGATGTCGGTGATTTTAAAAAGGGTAAAAGAAATAAGGCAAGAAGCTCAAAAACAGTGAGCCGTCGTCCGGGGCGGGACTCGGCCGCAAAACCGGAAAAGAAAAAAGCAAAACCCTATAAGGCTGATCAGCAAAGACCGGTAAGGGAAAAAAGCGAAAAACCGGTAAAAGCGAAAAAAGCTTACGACCCGCTTCAGGACAGCTATCAGCTTGGTGCCGCAGAATTTGGTGACGATCCGGTTCTTAAAAAACTGCATGGAAAATCGACAAAAATAAAACCAGCGAAAGCAAAAGCCAAAAACCGCAATGAACCAAAAGGAAAACGCGAAAAACTTTATGGGAAAAAGACTGAAAAACCGGCGAGTAAAGGACGGGAAAAACCCGCGTCCAAAAGGCGGGAAAAGCCAAAAGGCAAGACTTCAGGCAAGCAAAAACAAACCGGCGGTTTTAACCGATTTTCACCAAAAGGAAAATCATCTGCCCGTCGCAGCGGCAAATAGCATAAGTTATTGATATATTAAGCATTACCGTGCTAGCATAGCAGAGTAAAAAAAATATGGGGAAAAATGAGCAAGATATTAAAAATTGCCGCTCTGCTTGCGCTTGTTTTTATTTCGTGGAACTTGTTAAGTAAAAAAAGTTTCGATGAAGGGCTTATTGCCTATCGTAGCGGCGATTATAAAACCGCCTATGATATTTTTATTGATGAAGCTGAGAATGGCAATATTAATGCCGCCTATAATGTCGGCTATATGTATAAAAATGCACTTGCCGTTGATCAGGATCTGGCAGCAGCCATAAAATGGTATAAAGAAGCCGGAGATGGCGGCCATGCCGTTGCCCAGAATGAACTGGGGCAGATGGCCAAAAACGGTGAAGGAATGCCGGTTGATTATGATGAAGCCATGTCATGGTTTTTAAAATCAGCCGATCAGGGATATTTCGGTGCACAGTTTAATATCGGTCAGATGTTCTATCAGGGGACCGGCGTTGAGCAAAGTTATGAACAGGCGTTTAGCTGGTATATTCTGGCTGCAGGGCAGGGCATGACCGCCGCGCAAAGAAGTCTTGGTGTTATGTATAAAATGGGTCAGGGAACACTGCAAAGTAATCTGTATTCATTCATGTGGCTTTATATTGCAAAAGAACGCGGTGATGGTCCTGCCGCCAGTTTACTTGATAGCTATACCAAAGATATGGATGTTGATACCGTAACCCAGGCAATCACCCTTGCCAATCAATGGATTGCCAATCATCCTTCGTGACAGATATTTTTGCAAAAATTAACACTTTATGAGAATATAAGTGCTTAGTATGTGTTTTTATAAATAGTATCCTTAATTTCAGGGAAATTGAAATGAGTAAAAAAATCCTGTTTTTCTTTCGTTTGGTTTTTCTTTGTGGCCTGCTTGAGGCCTGCGCTACCGGCATGTCGATGGATAGTGCCAGACTGGCCTATGACCAGGGGGATTATACCACGGCGCTGAATTATTACCGGGAGCAGGCGGCTGCGGGAAATATGGAAGCAAGCTTTCTGGCTGGTCAGATGTATGATCAGGGCACCGGTGTTGAGAAAAACAGTGTGGAGGCGCAAACCTATTATAAAATAGCCGCTGACAGTGGCTATCCCGGTGCAGCACTTGCATTGGCAACCGCCTATTATTTTGATAAAAAATATACTGAGGCAAAGCCTTATTTTGATAGTGCGGCAGCATCCGGCAATGGTGTGGCGCTTTATTATCTGGGTGAAATGTCAGAAAACGGGCTTGGGGTCAGTCGTGACAGTATAAAGGCACTTGACTATTATCAGTCCGCTTCGAAAGCCAATAATGGGGCAGCACAATATAAACTCAGCGAATTTTATCAAAATGGCAATGGTGTGGCGCAGGATGCGGATCAATCCGACCGTCTTTTAAGAAGTGCGGCGGCCAATGGCTATCCTCAGGCGGAATATCAGGTGGCAAATCGTGTGCTGGATGGCCTTGATGCCAGTGTAGGGAGCCGTCAGGCCGTTGACTGGATGAGGGATGCCGCTGATAACGGCGTCATGGAGGCACAGACCATCATAGGGAAAATGTATAATACCGGGGACCGTGTTGATCAGAATGTGACGGAAGCGTTTAAATATTTTGAAATGGCCGCCAATCAGGGTGATGCTGAAGCGCAGCATAACCTTGGCAATTTATATCGACAGGATAAGGGCATAGAACGTGATCTGACTGAGGCGATGCGCTGGTACAGAACGTCGGCTGATCAGAATTACCGTGCAGCGGAATATGATCTGGGCTCCATGTATTATATCGGCCTTGGTGTTGATCAGAATATCAAGGAAGCGACAAAATGGTTTCTGAGGGCTGCCGAAAAAGGTCATCCGATTGCTCAGTATTTTCTTGGCAATATTTACAGAACAGGGCAGAATGTCATCATTAATGAGGAAGAAGCCTTAAAGTGGTATCAAAAGGCGGCGGAACAGAATATCCCTGAAGCCCAGAATAATCTGGGCTATATGTATGCCAACGGTCAGGGTACGGGCAGAAATTATATTCTGGCCCATATGTGGTTCAGCATTTCGCTGGTAAATGATAATCTGAGTGCGCAGCAGGCAAGGCAGTTTATTGAAACTGAAATGACGGAAGACGAGATTGATGAAGCGGAAAATATGGCAAGAAGCTGGCTTGAAAATCATGGGCAATAAATGAAGCACATATATTTCCTGCTGCTGGTCTTATGTTCCTTACCTGCTCATGCGGATATTGATCAGGCAAAAGAAGCCTATTTTATGGGTGATTACAGCCGGGCCATGAATGAATTTATGCCACTGGCCGAGCAGGGCAATACATATGCCCAGATAAAAGTCGGGCAATTATATGAAAATGGCTGGGGTACAGACATAAATTATGAATTGGCCCGCGAATGGTTCGAAAAAGCGGCGGCGGCCGATGATCCGCTGGCGCATGTCGCTTTGGGCAAGCTTTACGGATATGGTCACGGAGTTCCAAAAAACTACAGCCGTGCTCAAACTCATCTTCTGAAAGCGGCGGATCTTGGTTATCCCCATGCCTATTATATTCTGGGGGAACTTCATAATGATGATTTTGCATTGGGTCATAATGATGATTATGCGCTTGAATATTATATTCTGGCGGCAGAACATGACAGTGCAGCATCGCTAATAAACGGACATTTCAGGACAGGGACCGGACAATGGTTTCGCCTGATTACCCCAAAGGGGGTTGCCCTGACCAGAAAATATGCCGATGCCGGTAATATCTATGCACAGTTTAATACCGGCATTCGTTACTATTTTGGTGAAGGGGTTGAAAAAACCATAAAACGGCCGAAACCTATTTTTCTGATGGCAGCGGATGCAGGCAACGCTGAAGCGCAGAATTACCTGGCGCAGAACCGGGTTATGGAAAATCCGACAGGATTTGATAAAATATTTGTCACTAAATGGTTTTTTGTGGCGGCCGAAAATGGCAATCCCGATGCCCGCAACAATCAGCTCAGAATAGAAGCGGACATGACAGCGGACCAAATAAAAGAAGCTCATGCCGCCGCGGATTCAATTCTCAAAATTCAGAAAAAATAAAAAAAATGGAGGGCGGGCAACGAGAAACCCACCCTCCGATCCTTTACTGCCGCATGATCAGAAACAGCAGAAGGGAGATATTTGTAAAGCATAAAGAATCACATGTTTACAGTGAAAACTTAAACGATAAATTGACACTGTCAACTTTAAAATTTAAGCGTTTGAACTTCTGCCATTTTTTGCGTAAAAAAAGAGGTGGGAACTATTTACGGTCAGGGAGTATGGGATGAGTTTCGATGAAGAATTGTTTAAGTGTGTGATTGAAACGGCACGGGAATTTGAGAATAATCTTAAAACGGGTCCTGTTGTGCCGCCGAAGGACGCCATTGATGCGCTGGTCGAATTTAATGAAGCCATGCCGGCAGGAAAAACGGACGCGCTTGATGTGATCAGACAATTAAGAAGACTGGGTAATCCGGCAACGACATTAAGTCGTAGCGGGCGGTTTTTCGGCTTTGTTGTGGGTGGGACATTGCCTGTATCTGTAGCGGCCGACTGGCTTACCTCAACCTGGGATCAGAATTCGGCCCTGACCATGCTTGGATATGTCAATGCCAAGCTTGAGCAGGTCTCCCAAAGATGGATTATTGAGCTTTTATCCCTGCCGCAGGGGACGGCCGTTGGCTTTGTCACCGGGGCGACGATGGCGGGCTTTACCGCATTATCATCGGCACGGACAAGAATTTATAAAAATCTTGGCTATGATCTTAAAACCTGTGGGGTGCGCCGCGCCCCCAAAATCCGCTTTATCATCAGCGAAGATATTCATGCGACCAATATCCGCGCCCTGAATTATATGGGCTATGGCGCGGAGGATTTTGAGTTTGTGCCGGTGGATGACCAGGGCAGAATGCGGCTTGACCAAATGCCGCCACTTGATAACAGCTGCATCATTCTGGCCCAGGCGGGCAATATCAATAGTGGGGCATTTGATAATTTCCCGGAAATCTGCGCCCGCGCACGAAAAGTCGGCGCATGGGTCCATATTGACGGGGCATTCGGCGGCTGGATAAAGGTTTCCCCCACACGTGCCCATCTGGGGGAAGGAATGGAACTGGCCGACAGCTGGTCAATTGATTGTCATAAATGGCTAAATGTGCCCTATGACAGCGCCATTGCCATATGCCGTGACCGTGAAGCAATACTTGAAACATTTTCCATATCAGCAAGCTATCTGACAACGGAAGGGGAAAGAATTCCCAATAACTTTACGCCGGAGCTGTCCCGCCGTGCCCGTGGCATTGATGTCTGGGCGGCGCTTAAACATCTGGGCCGGGAAGGGTTCGGCGAAATGATTGACCGCTGCTGTGACCATGCGACATGGTTTTCGGGAGAGCTTCAAAAAATCGGCTTTACCATCATGAATGATGTGGTGATTAACCAGATTGTCTTCTGCCTTGCGGATCATGATGATCAGCGATTAAAACAGATCATGGATCATGTGGCGGCAAGCGGCAAAACATGGTTCGGGCCAACCCACTGGCAGGGCCGGGATGTTTACCGGATGAGCATATCTTCCCATGAAACAACGCGGGCTGATCTGGACATTGCCCTAGGCGCCATTAAAGACGCAATCAATGCGGTTGGCGGTTAAGGTTTTTTCTCGGATTTTGAAAAAATAAATTTGCGGATATCATAGGCAAATAAGCTGGGCCCGGTGTTAAAATGGAACACTTCGGACAGATGATTATTATCCATCAGTTGTTTAACCATCGGCATTTCACCGTCCCTCCGGTAAAGCGCATCAATCAGGCGGGATGCCTGATACTGGAAATTATCCTTGTCATATTCTGCATATGAAATAAAGACCGGCACTTTCCGCCCGTCCAGTTTATTTAAAATCGAACGGTCAGCATAAACCTTATTATCGCGGCCGAAATAATCGTAATATTGCGGGTCGGCATCATGGTTTAGAATATCTGTATCATAGACGGACCCGCTCGCCAGAATGACTCCGGTGACGCCGTCATTTTCAATCTGGTAGTCTTCTTCGAATATATAGCTGGCAACATGCTGTGCCCCGGCCGAATGACCGAACAGGAATATATTTGATCTATCACCGCTTTTGATTTTATCCGGATTATCCCTAATCCATTTAAGCTGAAGTGCCAGGTCAAGGGTGCCTGTCGGCCATTTATATTCGGGAGCAAGCCGATATGTCATTACCACTGTCGGGATGCCAAGTTTGGCAAAATGATAGCCCACATTGGCATACATGGCCTTATCTCCGGCCACAAACGATCCGCCATGCAGGAATATCAGGATCGGGGCAGGCGTATCCGGCATTTTTGCCGGTTCATAAATATCAAACCCCTGTTTTGGGTCCGGGCCGTATTTCAGATCACGGCTTACCTTGACTTTGCTGTTATCTGCCGCATCCCAAAGCGGTTGCCAGCGTGCCAAAGATTTTCCCACATTTATGATTTTGCCGTCACTTCTGATTTGTTCCGTTATCTCCGTCAGTGACAGTGTCTGGGCATTTGCGCTGAATTGAACCACCAGCAAACAGATAAAAATAAAACCCCGCATCATCATTTCGTTACCTGTCTTTTTTCTGATCATTGTCATTTTCATATTTTTTCAAAATTGACGGATGCAGGTTTGCTTTTAATTCCTCAACCGACTTTGATCTTAACCGTTGGCGCTGGGCAACTTTTTTCTTTAAGTCAGGTTCTTTTCTCTCGCTCATCAGCGTATGAATTAGAAACATTTCAAATATTCCCCTGACCAGTGACAGACAAAACTGGAAGGCATAGCTGAAATTTGGATAAACGACATAATCCGGAAGATCGACAAAGGGAACATCACGCCAGACGATATCACGGCGGATAATTCTCGAATGCTGAATGAAAAAGGCTTCCTGGTTAAAATAAACCATATAGCCATCATAAACGATGAAGAAAAATATAAAGATAACAATCAGAAATTTAAGATAAACAAGATCATAAATCCGCCCGACAAGCTCATAGCGATAGTTCAGCAATATTCCGTAAAAAACAACTCCTACACTGACCATGGCTATGAATATCGTAAGATAAGGGCCAACCTCGGTAAGTTCATAGGTGCTGATCATCATCTTGGCGATGATTTGCGGTAACGCCAGTACGGCAAATAATAAAATAGTCTGGGCAAAATTTAGCCCGCTTTCCTTTAACTGATCCTGCAAGATTGACCCTTTAGATTGCTCAAATTTTTAAAATTATTAATTCTAGTCTTTGATATTGGCATTTCACCACAATTCAGTAAAGTCGAAATATCTAAAAAAAGGAAAGCATGATGAAATTCGACCAGCAATTATTTGAATATGTGGTGAGTGCCGCGAGAGAGTTTGAAGAGAAACTGGACAGCCGCCGGGTAACACCGGACGAAGATGCGCTTATGTCACTGGAGCGTTTCAATGAGCCGTTAAGTCAGGCCGGTGAGGCCGCCACATCCGTCATCAAAATGCTGAATGAAGTTGGTGAACCCGGCGTCGTTTCGTCGCGTGGCGGTCGCTATTATGGGTTTGTCACCGGTGGCGCATTACCCGCCGCCGTGGCGGCAAACTGGCTGGCGGCCAGTTGGGATCAGAACGCAGGCCCCATGGTCATGAGCCCGACTGCCGCCAAAATTGAGGAAGTGGCAGGACGCTGGGTGCTTGACCTGCTTGATCTGCCGCACCAAAGCGGGTTTGGCTTTGTCACCGGCGCCACTATGGCGGGCTTTACCGCATTATCAGCCGCCCGAAACAGGCAGTATAAAAATCTGGGATATGACCTTAAGGCAGACGGGATCAGAAATGCTCCAAAAATCCGCTTCATTATGTCGGAAGAAATCCATCCGACCAATATCATCGCCCTGCAATATATGGGATACGGAAAAAATGAACTGGAATTTATCCCCTGTGATAAGCAGGGGCGGATTATGGTTGATAAAATTCCGCCCCTTGATGATCACTGCATTATTTTGCTTCAGGCGGGCAATGTGAACAGTGGCGCTTATGATGATTTTAATGCCGTCTGCGACCTTGCGGCAGGGACAGGGGCATGGGTCCATGTTGATGCGGCTTTTGGCGGCTGGGTTCGCGCCTCACGGACAAGGGCGCATCTGACAAATGGTATGGAGCGGGCCGACAGCTGGTCACTGGACTGCCATAAATGGCTAAATGTGCCCCATGACAGTGCTATTTCGATCTGCCGCGACGCCGGCAGCCTACAGGATATGTTCGGGGTCAGAGCCGCTTATCTGGTTGAAGGGGCGGCAAGGGAGCCAAACCACCACACGCCCGAGCTATCCCGTCGGGCACGGGGCATTGAAATCTGGGCGGCGCTCAAATTTCTGGGCCGGGACGGCTTTGCCGACCTGATTGAGCGGACATGTGATTATGCAAAATATTTCGCGTCCGAACTCGAAAAAATGGGTGTTGAAATACTCAATGATGTGGTGATTAATCAGGTTGTGGCAACAATGGATGACGCAAAACTTGATCAGTTCATTAAAACGGTGCAGCGGGACGGCAAAACATGGTTTGGCCCGACCGCCTGGCAGGGACGCAGAGGATTCCGCATCAGTATTTCTTCCCATGCGACAACGGATCGGGATATTGAAATTGCGCTATCCTCGATCCGGGCGGCGCTTTAGGAAATAATTTCGGTCACAATTTCCGTCGTCACCGAATTGGCGATAAAGCATAATTCGTGGGATTTATGGTGTATGCGGTCAAGGTCTTCCGGCGTTGGCCGTTTTTCCCCGCTATAATGGGCTTCCGGTTTTAAGATAACTTTGGTCATGGCCATTTTATTGCGGCCAATGCGTTCCAGCGTGCCAACGGCATGATCGGTATAATCATCGACGACAAACCCTTCACGTGAGCAAAGATCAAGAAAGAAAAGCATATGACAGCTTGAAAGACTGGCGACAAAAGCCTGCTCAGGATCAATAAAATCCGGGTTGGAATAAGGGAGCGGCACAATATGATGCGATGGACTGGCAGGAATGCTCAGGCCGCCTTCAAATTCCCATTTATGTTCGCGGCTATATTTCTGATCCGTATATTTTTCGTCGCTTCCACGTTTCCACGAAATCACCGCTTCATAGTCAGACATTCTTTTCTCCTTTTTTAAAAAAACTAACATAGTTTTTAAAAAGCGCGTATCCGAATGTTGTTTTTTTGAACAGAAAAGTTATAAAAAAGAAATCAAAAATATCATTTAGGGAAAATTATGAAAAATTATCTTGCCGACAGCGCACGGACCGCCTCAAACACCTATTTCATCGAAAAAGTCACTGACGAGGAAGTCAAAAATACTTTTGAGGATTTTGCCAAAACCGGTGAAATTCTGGATAACCAGAAACGCCGCCTTTTTTACGGTAAAGGCGACACGCTTGAGGGCGGAAATGTAGATGATTTTTCCATTTCAAATTTAAACGGCAATATTGTCCATGCCATTTACGGGATCTGCACCGAAGCGGGGGAAATCAGTGAAGCTTTCCTAAAGGCGGCAAAGACAGGGGAATTCGACCAGGTCAATTTAAAAGAGGAAGCAGGGGACCTGATGTGGTATCTGGCCATGCTGTTTCGTGAGCTGGGGACCGATTTTCCGGAAGTGGCCACAACCAATATCAATAAGCTTAAGGCACGCTTTCCGGAAAAATTCACCCAGGAAAAAGCCTATAATCGCGATATTATAAACGAGCGGGAAATTCTTGAGCGGTGATAAAAATTTTGTCCGTAATTTTATTTAGTAAGCGGAATTTTAAAAAATTATGCAGGTTATAGTAGAGAATCTTATGTTTCATGACATCTATAATTATTGACTTCCACTTGGTTAAGACATACCCTTAAAGCTTATAAATATAGATTTTAAGGAGTTATGATATGGCTCATTCAGGTTTATTAAAACTTTCCACAGCGCTTCTTACAGTTGCTGCTTTTTCGCCACTCAATAGTATAGCACAGGCACAGGACGCCGGAGACACAGATGTTCTTGTCGTCACCGGGTCCTATATTGGCGGAAAGACCCAGGAAAATTCACCATCACCACTCAACGTTGTCACCCGTGATGATCTGAGTGTGCAGGGGCTTAACAGTCTCGCTGATATTTCCCGCAATATGACTTTTAACGCCGGGGCGGAGATCAATACCGATGCCTTTACCCAGAATTTCAGCACCGGCACGGGAAATATCAATCTTCGCAACCTCGGGCTTGGCTCAACACTGGTCCTGATTAACGGCAAACGGCAGACCCTGTCGGCTTCCTATGCGGATGACGGGTCAACCTTTGTTGATACCAATTCCCTGATGCCGATGATTATGGTTCAGCGCGTAGAAACATTAAAGGACGGCGGTTCCGCAATTTACGGGACCGATGCGGTTTCCGGTGTGGTCAATTTCATTTCCCGAAAAAATTTCACCGGTCTTGAAATGGACGCGGGCTATATGCAGACAACGGCGGATAATCAGCATGATTTTGATATTTCCGCCATCTGGGGAACGGAAGTCGGCGATAACGGTCATTTTGTTATTGCCGGCAGTTTCATGAGCAGAAGCAGCCTGAGTGCCAGTGACCGTGCGGAACTGACAGCAGGCACCGGCATTTCCGGGTCAGGGCAACCGGGCACACTGGTTTTCCGTAACCAGATTCCTGTCCCCGGCGGGGGTGGGGCCACATTTCCGATCCTGCCTATCATTGACCCCTATTGCGGCACAGCGGCCAATTCCATTCCGAACCCGACCGGGGATCAGCTTCCCGTTGGACCCTATACACTGGATGTCGGCAGCTGCGGTTTTCAGTTTGACGGCTATTATGATCTGGTGCCGGAAGAAAAGCGGCATCAGCTATTTGCCAGCTTTGATACGGACATAAATGATACTGCCCATTTATATGTGGAAGCGGGCTATGCCAATAATAAAGCCAAGCGAAATAATGCTCCGGCATTTCCGATAGCGTCACCCGTGCCGGTTCTGGTCGGTGACGGCATGGGCGGCGTGCTGCCCAATGTCCCGGCGGAGGTTCAGCCACTAGTCCAAAGCCTTGGCCTTTCAACAATATTATTTGTCGGTCGGGTGCTGGGTGATAATGGTGCACCGTTTGTTTCCAACCATGATAATGAAACCTTCCGCATTGCTTCAACCCTGGACGGGGATATAAATGAAAGCTGGACATGGGAAACATCGGCCACATACAGCAAAAATACATTTGGCTTAAATGTTCAGGACGTCAAGCGAAACGAATATATAACCGCGCTGACCAACGGCAGCTTTAACCCGTTTGGCACCGCATGGACAGATTATCCCAATAGTCAGGCAGTGATTGACGCCATAACCGGCGATGCAACCGTCGCCGGGAAAACCGATCTCTTTACCTATGACGCCCATGTGACCGGGGAGGTGGCCCAAATTAACGGTAACCCGGTTCAAGTTGCCATCGGCGGCCAGTACCGCCGCTCAACCATGAATTATGACTGGAGCAGCGACTATAACGGTCCAACCGGGGATAATGGTGATGGCAGCAATGGCGGCGTTTTTGCCGGAACGCCACTGGCGCCCTTTGACGGCGGCACGCTGATGTTCCTTTATGGTGGTCCTGATTATGGCGGAAACCGTGATGTCATTGCCGGATTTGCGGAACTTGCCGTGCCGCTTGATGACACGGTTGATGTCCAGCTCGCAGCCAGATACGAAAGCTATGGTGATGGCGTGGACAGTTTTGATCCGAAGGTTTCCGTGCTGTGGCGGCCGAATGATATGTTCTCGGCCCGGGCGTCATACAGCACCACATTCAGGGCACCGTCGCTTTATAACACATACGGGGTTCAGACGGCCCTTAATGAAATTACCCTTGGCAGCAGTTCGACATTTCTGCCTGTAACCTCCATCGGCAATGCGCAGTTAAAACCGGAAACATCCGATGTGATCAATATCGGCTTTACCTGGGAACCGGTTGATATGCTCAGCTTCGGGGTCGATTACTGGCGCTATGATTTCAGCAATCTTATCACGCAGGAAAATTCGCAGTCCGTGGTAAACCGCGCCCTTAATGGTGATATGGCTGCTTATTCCCAGCTGGAATTTTCCGACCCGATGGACCCGACAACGCTTTATCACATCTATACCAATATCATCAATGCGCCGTCGGTTAAAACGGATGGTGTGGATTTGACGGCCAATCTTGAATTTCCGCTGGACGCGAATAATGCAACGCTCCATGCCGGGGTCGAAACTACCGTTGTCTTTAACTATGACGGCGTTGATCAAGCCGGCAACAGCTTCGAAGGGGCGGGAAGCCGCAATTTCACCAATTTTGCCCGCTCACTGCCGAAATGGCGGTCAAATTTCAATGTCGGCTACAGCACTGATCATCACCATGTCAATCTCTTCATGCGCTATATCGGCAGCTATCAGGATGACCAGAATAATGTGGACGTTTCCAGCTATACCACATTTGATCTTCAGTATAGCTATATCTGGGGTGATCCGGACGAGGCACCGATGCAGTTTACACTGGGTGTGATCAATCTATTTGATAAGGACATCCCGCGGCTTAATACCAATGCCGGGTTTGATACCAAAGTCCATGACCCGAGACAGCGGATGGTCTATGGCCGGGTCAGTAAGCGGTTCTAGGATTTAGGACTTTTGCTATTCCGGCAGCTGGTCAAATTGGGGGAGGTCGTCTGTGATCTCAAACCACGGTGCTTTTGAGCCGACGAATATATGCATCTGCGGTTTGATTGACGGTGTATCAACAAGTGTGCCCATGGTGACATGGGCATATTCGCCATCCCGCACCATGGAATAAAGCAATGATCCGCAAGTGCCACAGTGAATATCATAATTCAAATCATCACCGTATTTCAGGATATTTTCCCCGCCCTTCACCAGTTTCAGATGCTCTTTCCTGATCCCGGCAAAGGATTTGAAGGCCGACCCGGTGGATCGCCGACAGTTTGAACAATGACAGTTCATGGCATATTCAAAATTATCATCCACAGCATAATTGACCGCCCCGCATAAACATTTTCCGGCAAGTTTTTTCTGTTTTGTCATGCGCGTCCTTATTTAATTGGTCTTTTCTGATCCTACGTCGATTTCCCCTTGCTGTAAATTATCAATTCCTGAAATTCTGATAGGGTTTAGGAAACTTGGTCATTATTGACAGGATTGCGCGAAGTCAGTACGATCAATAAAAAGGACCATTAAGGGGGATGATATGCGCTTTCTGATTTCCATTCTGTTAGTTGTTTTTGTAACGAATTCTGCCCATGCTGAAGACATTGTCGGCAATCTGAAGATTGGCGATGCAATTCCGGAGTCTCTGGGGGCCGACATTGACGGCAATAAAATAAATTCAAGTGATTATCAGGGCAAAATTATAGTCATAAGTTTTTGGGCAACCTGGTGTCCCCCATGCCGTAAGGAACTTCCGATCATAGATAATCTGCAAAGGCTGGCCGGGAAGGAACGACTGGCTGTGATTGCAGTGAATTTTGGTGAACCCAAACGGATATTCCGCAAATTCGTCAAGGCGGCGGGGGATGTCCATCTGACCTTTAGCCATGATAACAAGGGAAGCATTGGGAAAAAAACCTTCGGCATTGAAGCAATTCCACATATAATTATTGTTGATCATCTGGGGAAAGTTGCCTATGTCCATTCCGGGTATGGTGAAGAAACCGTGGATCATCTGGCCGATGAAATAAATGATCTTTTTCGAAAAATGCAACCAGACATATAAAACCGTCTTTCAATTCTGCGATATAAACCTTAAACTACGCCGGTAATTAAAGGGAGAGATTTATGCGCAAAGTGTTAATTGGAATTGTTCTGCTTATTTCAACCTCAATGGTGGCGGCACAGGAAAACCAGTCTGTCACCATATCGGGGCTGAGCGAACCGGTTGAGATCATCAAGGATAAATGGGGTATTTCCCATATATATGCGCAGAACCAGGCCGATTTATTTTTTGCCCAAGGGTTTAACGCTGCCCGTGACCGGTTGTTCCAGTTTGAAATATGGCGCCGTAAAGCGACAGGAACACTGGCCGAAATTATGGGGGAAAAGGCACTTGCCCATGACGAGGGGGCAAGACTGCTGCGCTTTCGCGGTGATTTAAAAGCCGAGCTTGCCCATTACCATCCTGACAGCGTCGAAATTATCAATGCCTTTGTTGCCGGGGTTAATGCCTATATCGGTGAGACGGAGAAAAACCCCGATCTGCTGCCGTTTGAATTTAATCTGCTCGGCATCAAACCCGGCCGCTGGACACCGGAAATTGTGATTTCCCGCCATAATGCGCTGACCGGCGGTATTTCAAGTGAAATTATGCTGGCCAAAGCAATAACAGCCCTTGGCGGTGAAAAAGTGCGGGACATTATGCCCTTTTACCGGGATACCTATCTTAAACCGTTTGAAGGGGTTGATCTTTCCAAAATCACGTCGGATATTATGGCAAGCTACATTGCGTCGCGCAGCGAGCCTGTGTTTGACCAGAGCGACCTTAAAAACCCTCAAATGGCCTTTATTGACGCCCAGCCGCAATTATTCGATGAAAATTTCTGGCATGACCCGATTGAGGGCATCAATAATATCGGCAGCAACAATTGGGTCATTGCCGGAAGGCGCACCAAAAGCGGTAAACCGATCATGGCCAATGATCCGCACCGGACAATCCAGAACCCGTCGCTTCGCTATATGGTGCATCTTAATGCCCCGGAAAAGGACGGCAAGCGCGGCTGGAACGTGATCGGTGGCGGTGAACCGGTGCTGCCCGGGGTTTCGATCGGCCATAATGAATATGGCGCCTGGGGGCTCACCATTTTTCGGATCGATCAGGAGGATTTATATGTTTATAAAACCAATCCGGATAACCCGAACCAGTATTGGTATGATGACAAATGGGTTTCTATGGAAACGGAGCAAACAACCATCCCTGTTAAAGGCCAGGCTGACGTAACCGCCACCCTTAAATATTCAAAACATGGCCCGGTCATTTTTGAGGACACGGTAAATCATCTGGCATACGGCCTTAAGGCCGCCTGGCTTGATGTCGGGGCGACACCGTATCTTGCCAGCCTTAGGATGGACCAGGCACAGAATTTCCGCGAATTCAGGGAAGCCTGTAGTTTTTCCGGACTTCCCGGTGAAAATATGGTCTGGGCCGACAGGGAAGGCACCATTGGCTGGCAGTCCGTTGGGCTGACCCCGATGCGATTTGGCTGGGACGGTAGTCTGCCAATCCCCGGTGATGGCACATACGAATGGGATGGTTATGTGCCGATCAAACAAATGCCCCATATTACCAACCCGGTCGCCGGATGGTATGGCACTGCCAATAATCATAATGTTCCGGCCGGATATCCGAACATCTTTTCCGATTTTTATTCGGACCCGGCCCGGGCAGAACGTATGGCTGAAGTACTGGACGCGGCAACGGATCAGACGGTTCAGGACAGTATGGCCCTGCAATATGATACCAAATCAATGAATGCGGAAAAAATGACCCCGATCATTGGCAAGGTCAGAATGTCCGGTAAATCGCGTGACGCGCAGAAAGAACTGGCAAACTGGGACCACCGGCTTGACCGGAACAGTATTGCCGCCGCTATATTCGATATCTGGGAGCAGACTATGCTAGCACAGGTTTATCAGCGGCTTGTACCGGAAGAGCAGGCGGTAAATGTGTCCATGATCACACGTGAAAAACTGACCGAGTGGATGGTGAACCCTCCCGACTTTGTGTTTGGGGATAATCCGGCAAAAACACGCGATCAGCTGATCAGGGAAAGCATGGAAATGGCCGTTGCCAAACTGAGTGAGAAGCTCGGTCCTGATATGGATAAATGGCTTTATGGCAGCCTTCATTATGCGGAAATAAATCATCCGCTCAGTCATCTTTTGAGTGCGGAAGAACGGGAGAGGGCAGATATCCCGCGCCTGCCAAGGGGCGGCGGCAGCAATACACTGAACGCCAACCATGGCAACAGCCGGCAAACTTCGGGTGCCAGCTTTCGCATGATTGTCGATACTGCCGACTGGGACGGGGCCATGGGCACCAATACACCTGGCCAGTCCGCTGATCCGCGCAGCAAACATTATGCGGATTTATATGAAAACTGGAATAAGGGGGACTATTTCCCCATGTATTATTCAAAAGATAAAATTTCAGATAATAAAGATATAATAATTCATTTAAAACCAATGAATTAAAAATAATCATTAAAGTAAAAGATTAAGAAAATGGACGATCATATTAAAGAAATTGAGGATATTACCTTTAAAGATTATGGCTCAAAAGCCCATGATTTCTGGGACAGAACCAAAGACCATGATGTGACACAGAATTATGAAGCCTTTCTCGCGCCCTTTGGGGATAAAAAAGGTCTGGATATTCTTGATTTTGGCTGTGGGCCGGGTCGTGACGTGCTTTATTTCAAATCACTGGGCCATAATCCTGTTGGCCTGGATGGCACGGCCGAATTTTGCCAGATGGCACGGGAGCTTACCGGTTGTCCGGTGCTTGAGCAGTCCTTTAATGATCTTAAACTGGAAGAAAACAGCTTTGACGGTGTTTTTGCCAATGCCTCGATGTTTCATGTACCAAGCCGTAATCTGCATAAGGTGCTGACCGACCTTCACCGCGCGCTGCGCCCCGGCGGAATTTTATTTACATCAAACCCGCGAGGTGACCAGGAAGGGTGGCAGAATCCGGGACGATACGGTCATTTTATGCAGTATGATGCCGCGATACAATATTTGGATAATGCCGGGTTTGAGCTTGTACATCATTATTACCGGCCTCCCAATTTGCCGCTACACGAGCAAAAATGGCTGGCGATGGTCAGCCGAACACGGTAAAAGGATTGTTAGATAGAGATATACGTTCAATACCTATAAGTTAAAGACACAATGTCAGTATTTAGCGTAATTTTTTGAGTAATAAAAAATATGAATTTAATGATTAACGTTGCAACACTGACCAGTGTAAGCAGCGCCTTTTATGCTATTTTATTTATTCTGCTGTCAATTTTCTGGTGGCAAAATAAGGATATTGACGGGATCATCTGGTGGTGTGCTTTCCCGCTATTTCGTCTTGTCTATAGCCTGATAGGGTCTGATTCCGTTAATTATGATGATCATTTTTTTATCTATGTTGGCAATCTGGCGGCAGTTCTGTCCGATACATTCCTGATGATTGGCTGTCTCAAATTTATCAGTCAGCCGGTAAACTGGAAGCTGATTGGCGGGTATCTGACCCTGTTTGTGCTGATCTGCAGCTATCAGTATTCAATTAATGCCGACCTGCCGGAGCGGACAATGCTGGTGGTGGTATTCGATCTTATCCCGATTGTATCATCCATTCTGGTCTTATTCAGGCTGCCCAATGCCAAATATGCCCTTGAAAAATTCTTCACCATTTTCTGGGTAAGTACGCAAGTCGCGGTATTTTCATTCTGGATATTAATCAATTTTGAATTCAGCAATCGCGACTATGGCTTATATATTATGCTCAGCCTGACGCTAATTTATTTAAGTCATATTTTTACCACCGTTGGCCTTATTATCCTGACAATTGCCAGAAGAAGAAGTCAGCTTCGTGAAGAAAGCCGAGACCATAAGTTGCTTGAAGAGGAGCTGGAGAGAACCCTTAAAAAGGCGCAGGATGCCAATGACGAAAAAACCAAGTTCCTGACCAATATGTCCCATGAGCTCAGAACGCCGCTCAATGCCATTATCGGCTTTTCGGAAAGCCTCAAACTCAGGTATTATGGTGAACTAAGTGCCAAACAACGCGAATATGTCAATAATATTCATGGCGGGGGCGAACTTCTCCTGAAGCTGACCACCGATCTGCTTGATCTTTCCAGTATTGAAGAAGGAAAAATAGATATCATGCTGGAAGAGGTCAATCTTAACCTTCTGATTGAAAAGACATTGCCGCTTCTTCGGGAAATTGTTGGAGCGGAGAGTGACAGGCTTAAAATCAACAATGAAATTATTGAAAGCGGAAAGTCCTGTGCAGTCTATATTGACCAGATCCGCACCAAGCAGATATTGATTAATTTTGTCTCAAACGCCGTTAAATACGGCAATCCCGACAGCGATGTTATTCTATCCATTACCGACCATGATGAGCAATATTTCAGGGTCAGCGTAAAAGACAGCGGTAAAGGGATCGCCCCGGAACAGTATGAGAATATATTCAAGCCATTCAACCGGGCTGGCAATGAAAAATCCAACATAGAAGGGATCGGGGTCGGGCTTTCCATAGCCAGAAAACTCATTCATGAAATGCAGGGAAATATTGATTTTATCAGCACTGTGGGTGAGGGATCCGTGTTCTGGATCGATATTCCAAAATCAAAACAACATCAATTACCGATAAGTTAGAGCCATGGCAAATCTGGATTTAAATACAATACAGTTGATCAGTTCGGTAATTCTTTTGGTGCTGAGCGTTCTAATGGTGCTTTTATGGTCACAGGATGCCCGTAACAAGGCCAGAACCTGGTGGTGCGTATTTTCGGTGCTTCTCACTGTTGATACCATTTTTTCAACATTCCCCGACATCAGAAATAACCTTGCCTATATTTATATTTTTGATGTGATCAGCAGCTTTTCCTATCTTGCGCTGATGAAGGGCTGTCTGGAATTTGCCTCTATTCGCTATAACCGTCTGTTCATTTTTGCCTTGTTCTTAAGTTGCCTGATTATAAATGCGGCGGGCACGGTTCTGGAATTTTCCGATGATTTATGCCGTATCATTACGATGGCCTATAATAGTGTTGCTCTTCTGGTTTCGGGATATGCCATATTGAAACTCAACAAACATATTTATTTTCTGGAACGCTATTTTTTCATGGTACTCATGGCAATTAATCTGGGTATTTATGGCATCTGGGTCTATTTGCTTCTCAGAAAAGAACCGGAAAACAATTTTCTTTTTGGCTTAAGTGCCACGCCAATTTATTTTGTTCAGATTTTTGTCATTATTACGCTGTTTCTGTTAATCCTTGGCCGGATCAGGTCCCAGCTTGAGCGGGAAAATCATCGCAGTATAGTCATTAAAAATGCCATGACAGAGGCAGTCCGTGAAACCAATGTGGCGAACAAATCAAAGTCCATTTTCCTCACCAATATGAGCCATGAACTCAGAACGCCACTTAACATTATTCTCGGCTTTTCGGAAGCCCTGAAAATGGAACTAATCGGACCCTTAAATGAAAAGCAAAAATCATTTGCCGAAAATATCCATTTTGGCGGCAAAAGGCTGCTTAATCTGATTAATGATCTTTTATCGTTAAGCAAAATCGAAGCCGGTAATTTAAGCAAAAAACTGGAACCGATAAGCCCGGAAATATTGCTGAAGGAAAAAGGGGCGGTTCTTCAAAAACATATTGAAAAGTTTAACTGTAGACTTTTTCTGATTGATGATTTTACTGACCTTGATCCGAAAGCTTATCTGTCGGTAAATTCCGACTGGATTGAACAAAGCCTGCTGGCGCTGGTTGATAATGCCCGTAAATATGGTGAGGACCATGCAAGTATATGGCTCAATGGTTTTATGCTGACTAAAAATACAGTTCGTATCAGCATAAAAGATGAGGGACGCGGCATATCGGAACAACATCGTGACATGGTGTTTAAACCTTTTAACCGCGCCGGCAATGATGACAGCGCAATAGAAGGAACCGGTACCGGTCTGGCGATTGTAAAGGGGCTTGTGGAAGCCATGGGCGGCACAATCGGCTATGAAAGTCAGCCCGGAATGGGCACAACCTTCTGGATTGATCTGCCGCTTAAACGGAAATAATCAGTCCTCTACCTTGGTAAAATCAAGATCATGGAAGTCATAACTGAAATCCGTCAGGGGGGAAATGGCCTTCATTTTAAGTCCATTGACCCGTCCTTCAAAATCTGTGCTGAACATGGCGTAAGCATCAGCCTTGAAGCTTCTGTCTTCCCAGATTGCCTTAAATGTATTGAATTTAAATGCACTTAACGGCCCTTTCAGTTTTCTTGAACGCATTGCCGTGAAATAAAGACCGCCATCCTTTATACTGATACGGACATCGCCGAACCAGGGATCACGATATAGCCCGACATAATCGGATAGCGGTAGCAAAGCTTTTGCGTCCGCTTCTGCTTCGTCTTTTGCCACTTCCGAGTCCGCTTTTTCAATTTCCCTCTCTTCAATTTGTGCATAGCGCTCTGTCCAGTCAATATCGCCCTGATCCAGATACACCTGCATAATATTTTCCATGATGGCCCGCATGGCGTAGCCGTTTTCCTGATTGGTCAGGACAACAACACCAAGATTTTTTTCCGGTATCATGACTTCATAAGTCACCATACCCAGCAATCCACCCGTATGGGAAACCTGTTTATAGCCATAATAATCTTTCAGACGAAACCCAAGGCCATAGGCCGCAAAATTGGTTCCAAACCAGTTATGATCACTCATACTGACCGGCTGTATGGTTTGGGGGGACCACATTTCATCATGTTGTGCCTTGGACATAAGCCCGGCACCATTATGAAGATGTACATTCATCCATTTAAGCATGTCACGGGCACTGCACTGAATACCACCGGCAGCGGCAATGACCATTGGCTGACCCGGTTCATTCAGTCTTGATGCAATCTGCAGCTTGCCATCCACCGATGTATGGGGCGTGGCAACATTATCCTTATCGGTAATTGTCGTAATATCGGCCCGGCAACCATTCCCGATTGCCAGCTGGTTCATGATCCTTGTCTGGACAAATTGTTCATAGGACATGCCGGATGCGGCGGCAATCACCTCACCAGCAACCACATAAAGTGTATTATCATAGGCATAGGCACTTCGAAAGCCAGTGACCATTTTCAGATACCGGACATTACGGATAATTTCCGCCCGTGTACGCTCAGTTGTCGGCCAGAACATCAGATCACCGGCCCCAAGCCCCATACCGCTTCTGTGGGTGAGCAGGTCACGGATCGTAAAATCGGCGGTAATCCAGGGATCCATCATTCTGAAATCCGGCAGAAAATCGATCACCTTATCATCCCAGTGAAGAACCCCATCATCAACCAGAATGGCCAGGGCCGCAGCGGTAAAGGCCTTGCTGTTTGAGGCAATGGCATACATCGTGTCGCCATCAACCGGGGCGGGCTTTCCAATTTCCCGGACGCCATATCCTTTCAGCAGTTTAATCTCATTATCCTGGACAACACCAACGGCAATGCCGGGGACGTTAAATTTGTTCATGGCCGCTTTGACAAAACCGTCAAGCTCCATTTCCGACAACTCGCGGGCAACGGAACTTGAAGCCATTGCTATAAAGAACAATGCGGCAAATCGAAATGAGTTTAAAACTGATCTTTTCATGACATCCTCTTTTTTATTTTTAAGAATTTACACTAATATGAGAAAAGCGAATTTAAAAGGGAATATTTAAGCCTAATCCTTCAAATGATCCGTGTAAATTAGACGCCGGTTTCGATTTCTGTCGATTTCTGCCGATTTTTCGCATGGTTTTTATCTGTTACACCGTATCATTGAGGAAAATAATAATTATTATCATTACTGGTGATGCTTATTCATGGGAATTTATGTGAGCATCCCGTATTTGTTTCTGCCGATAACAAAAATGTTATTACAAATAAGTTGTGGTAGCCCTTTGATAATATTTATAACTAAAATAAAAAATACAAAATGACCAGGGAACGGAACCAAATGACGTGTCGAAATGAACGCCAAAAGAAACTAAATCCACTTAAAACCTATTTTAATATTTTACTGATCTCAACTGCCGTTGGTTCCTTCCTTATTAACCCGTCTTTTGCGGCACAGGAAATAGTTGAAGATGGTGACGCATCAATTGTCACCTATGATAAAGAATTTTTTATTCAGTATGAGCCGGTTACTCTGCTGGATATGTTGCAAAGAGTGCCGGGTGCCCCGGAAATTTTAAATGCAAACCGCCAGCAACGTGGTGGAGGCGGCGGGAATGGCGGCGCACAGAACCAGGGCGAGCGGGGTTTTGGCTCCGGTGGTGATCAGATATTGATTGATGGAAAAAGGCTTGCCGGGAAAAGCAATAATATTAACGACACATTGGGCCGGATATCGGCTGAGAACGTCCAGAAAATTGAACTGATCCGCGGTGCGGCCAGCGGGCTTGACGTTCAAAGTCAGGGGCTGGTTATTAATATTGTCCTTGCTGAAGGAGCATCCACCTCAACCACATTCTGGAAACTGACATCGGAAACAAAGCAGGGCCATTCACCCGGTCTTGAGGCACTCATCTCGCATAGCGGGTCTGCCGGCAGACTTGATTATACATTCAGTGGCGAGCGGACCAGCAATAATGGCTTCTTCACCCGTGATGAACGCTTTTATAATCCGTCTGATGTTTTTACCAGTGACAGGCTTGTCGATATGGCTTTTCATCAACGGGGATGGAAACTAAACAGTAATCTTACTTATAATTTTGAGGATAATTCTGTGCTACGCCTGAACGGGTTATGGAGCACGCAAAATCAGAAAAATAATGAAGACCGTATCAGAACCGGGGATGTGCTGGAAAATATACTCTGGTACCGTGATGAAGATCAGAAAGCCTGGGAAGTCGGCGGCGATTATACCAGAAGTCTTGGGTTTCTGGGACGTTTGAAGGCCCTATTTGTCGTTAATCACAGAACGGAAGACCAGCTTTATGACCGATCAAAAAACAGGGACACATCGCCATTTACCTATACAATTGAAAATGTCCATGAGCTTAAGCAGGAAAAAATCTTCAGAGCTTCGCTGACCAATAATATTACGTCAAACCAGACACTGGAAGTGGGCGGGGAAGCGGCCATTAATAGTTTTGATAAGCGCTTTAACAGCGAAACCCGTGATCTGGCGACAGACCCCTTTGAAGTGGAAGCGCAGGATAATGTGGAAATCAGCGAAAACCGTTACGAGGTTTTTGCCAATCATACCTATAATATTTCAAGCACAATTGTACTGCAAAGCACCCTGACGACTGAATTTTCAAAAATTGTTGCCGATAATATTTTTCCGGATAACAGCATCAGTCGCCGTGATACCAGCTTTACCTATTTTAAACCAAGGGTAAATCTGCGCTATGATTTGACTTCCCAGGATCAGCTGCGCGGCACTGTTGAGAAAAAAGTAAGCCAGCTTGATTTTAATAATTTCGTCACCCGCTATGACCAGAGGGCAGAAAAATACCAGTTTGGTAACACCAATATCCGCCCTGAGCAGTTATGGGAATTTCTGGCCGCTTATGAGCACAGGTTTAATAATGATGGTGGCTCTATACAGTTTGAAGGCTTTTACCGGCATTATAAAGACAAGATCACGTTGGTGGATTTTACAGAATATCTTGATTTTGCCCATAATGCGATTGAACGGGAAGCCTTTTTCAGTCTGCCGCCGGATATGGCATTGCGTGATTACATTGTGGACAGCGGTTCAGACTTTATTTCAAAATCCGGAAATGTTGATAAGGCGACCTCGTATGGCGTTAATGTCAAGGGAAGCCTGCGCCTTGGACTAGTCGGATTGCCGGATGCCGTCTTTTCGGGAACCTATACTTATGAAAAAAGCAATGTCGTTGACCCGTTCACACTTGAGGATCGCCCATTTCAGCGTACATCCCTGCACAGATGGGATCTAAACTATCGTCATGACATGACGGATATCGGGCTGTCATATGGCGGGCGTGCTGTTTTTGAAAGCGATGCAGCCACCAATGACATTTATTATTATTGGCCCTTTAGCCCACAGGCGTCATTAAGTGTATTTGTGGAATATAATATTTTAAAAGGAATTAAACTGCGTGCTGAAGCCAAGCAACTTACAGGAAAACGCGGATATTCCACGCAATATAATTATATTGACCATATCAGGTTTAATGAGCTGGATGAGCGTATTGACAAAAGAACCACAGTCCCGAGAGAGATAGAAATTTCAATTCAGGGAACTTTCTGACATAAAATCAGTTGATCTAAAGAAATAATTAATACAGCAATGATATAACATTTGCTAATTTGGTTTGATTTGGATATATCAAAACCAATCAATTTTTATAAAATTATCGAAATATAGATTAATGAATAAAAGACTTGTTGCGACGCTATTACTCACAACCGCTATGGCAAGCTGGGTATCAACAGCTTTTTCTGCAGAAGAGGCAGCCACAGATAGTTCTGTTGTCATTTATGACAAAGCCTATTTCGAAACGTTTTCCCCTGTCACCCTTCTTGATATGCTGCAGGCAGTTCCCGGTGTTCCGGAAATCTTAAGCCAGAACGAGCAACAGGCAAGACAGGCCCAAAGAACAGGTGGGGGCGGTCAGCGCGGGTTTGGTTCCGGTGGGGATCAGATCCTTATGGACGGTAAAAGACTGGCCGGTAAAGCCAATAATATCAATGATACACTCTCCCGTATTTCAGCGTCGCAAGTCGCCCATATTGAACTGATCCGTGGGGCTGCCAGCGGTCTTGATGTTCAAAGCCAGGGACTGGTGATCAACATCGTCATGATGGAAGGGGCATCCACCTCAACCACTTTCTGGCAGGTCAAGGGCGAATGGACACAAGGTCATAAACTGGTTCCCGAATTTTTGGTTTCCCACACCGGCTCTGCCGGAAACCTTGATTATACGTTTAGCTATGAACATAAAAATAATTATTTTTATATTGATTCAACTGAGGAATTTTATGACCCACAAGGCGTTCATAAAGCCACGCAGTATATTGATAACGGTTCCAACCGCTTTTCCGATGCCTTTAACACAAACCTGTCCTATGAATTTGAAGATGGTGGCCGACTGCGGCTGAATGGGCTTTATGAGCCGGGCGGACAAAAAGGTGATGAGGTCCGCGATAAAACGAGTGACACATTGCGCCCTGTATTATGGAGCACTGACCGCGATGCTGATAAATGGGAAGTCGGTGGCGATTATACCAGGTCTCTTGGTGTTCTCGGCAGCTTGAAATCACTCTTCGTCATCAATAAAAATACTGAAGATTATCTGGTTGACCGATTTAAGGGGACAGGCACAGAAAAAAATGAATATACCAAGGACGATACCAATCTTTATCAGTCTGAAAAAATCTTCCGTGGCTCCATCACAAAAGGGATAACCTCTGCTCAATCAATAGAAATTGGCGGCGAGGCAGCCATTAATAAATTCAACAAAACATTCGACAGTTCCGAACGCGCAGATGCCGCAAGCGATCTAATATTATCCACCAGCGACAATGTTAAAATCAAGGAAAACAGATACGAGGTATTTGCAAACCATAGCTACAACATTTCTTCGGCAATAGTGCTGCAAAGCTCGATCACAACGGAATTTTCAAAAATTGTTGCTGACAATATTCTCACCGGTGGCGCAATTGACAGGCGCGATACGAGTTTTACTTATATTAAACCCCGTTTTAATCTCCGCTATGACGTAACGGAACGTGATCAGATCAGACTGCTTGCCGAGAAAAAGGTCAGCCAGCTTGATTTCAATAATTTTGTTACACGATTTGATCAAATGGAACAAAAACTGAAACCCGGAAATACACAGATCCGCCCTGAGCAGACATGGGATTTTGCCTTTACCTATGAACATCGCCTGCCCAATGATGCCGGGTCTTTTGAAGCTGAGGTTTTTTACCGCAAATATACCGATCATATCGAAACGGTTGATTTCACCAATTATGTGGACTTTAATTTTGATCCGATAACTGCGGACGAATTCTTCGCGCTGCCACCTGACTTGGCTTTACGTACCTATGTTGATGTTACCGGGGAAGGCTATTCCGCCAAGGAAGGCAATATCCCGAAAGCCAATGCCTATGGTGCCAAGGTTAAAGGAAACCTTCGCCTTGGCTTTATCGGTGTGCCTAATGCAACGCTGAGTGCGAATTATACATTCGAAAGACGCCGCACCACTGATCAGTTCACCGGTCTTGAGAGAAATTTTGACCGGGAGTCAGATCATACCTGGAGTGTTAATTTCCGCCATGACTTGCCGGAAATCAAATTTACTTACGGATTTGAATATACGGCCAGAAGTGATTATGCCCGATATTATATTGATTATTACTGGCCGAATAACCCGGCGCCAAATATCAAACTCTATGCTGAAAAGACAGTCTTTAGTGATTATAAGGTCAGGTTGGAAGCAGAAGGGCTTAACAAAAAACGCGGACAGTCGGTTTACTGGCTCTATAACGACCATATCAGATTTGATGATTTAAAAGAACGTCAGGAAAAACTGTTTAAACGTCCAATTGAGCTTAGAATTTTCATTCAGGGAACTTTTTAAAACATTATAATATTACATTTGATTATTAATATCATATGTTTTATACCTTTGCCGTAACCATATTTTAATGATTTGAACTATAAATACGTGTGGTTATTGACGGCCAAAAAATAAAGGGACTAAGATTAATGGGTTTAAAGATATTACCGGCAAAAATCAGGACAACAATTTTTTATTCCACTTTGCTTGCTGGTAGTATGATCTGCCCAGTAATGGCTGCCGAAGATGCCCTCGTTGATGCGGCAATCGTTTCTTATGAACCGGCATATTTTGAAAAATTTTCACCGGTCACCCTGCTGGATATGCTGCAAAGAATTCCCGGTGTTCCGGAAGTCCTGAATAATAACCGCCGTGGTGGTGAGCAAAGAGGTTTTGGTGGCGGTGGTGACCAGATCCTTATTGACGGCAGACGCCTTGCCGGAAAATCAAACAACATTAATGATGCGCTTTCCCGTATTTCAGCGGACCAGGTTGCCAAAATTGAATTGATCCGTGGGGCGACAAGTGGTCTTGATGTACAAAGTCAGGGACTGGTGATTAATATTTTGCTTCTTGAGGGAGGATCAAAATCCTCAACATTCTGGAAAGCAATGGGTGAATATACATTCGGGCATGATTTTTTGCCGCAGTTCCTTGTTTCCCATACAGGCTCAGCGGGCAACCTTGGCTATACCTTCAGTGCGGAAACCAAGAATGATAAAGGATACCGCCCGCGTCATGAAATTTTTTATGACAGCAACGACGACGAGACCGGAACCCGCGACGTTGAACATGAATTTAAATTTAAAGGCTATAAATTTACCACCAACTTGAATTACGCTTTTGAAAATGGCAGTGAGCTGCGCATCAACGGATTATATGAGCCCAATGGCTTTGATTATCACGAAACAAGAGCGGAATTTGGTGATGAACCGGATTATGTGATTTGGGACCAGGACAGAAACAACAGTCGCTGGGAAGTTGGCGGGGATTTCAGTACGGATCTGGGCGCACTGGGACGGTTCAAGACTCTATTTGTTGTCAATAGGAATACGGAAGATACGGAAATTGACCGGACCCGCGATTATATTGATCCTGCATTTATTTATGCCAATGAATTTACCGATGCCGTGAACAGTGAAAAAATATTAAGAAGTTCAACAATTATAACCCTTTGGGGTGATCAGTCCATTGAACTTGGCGGTGAAGCGGCCATCACGACATTCGAAAAAACTTTTGAAAGCTACTCCCGCGATCTTGAGGCGGACCCACTCGACCTGGAATCGCTGGATAATGTGGAAATCAAGGAAAACCGTTACGAGGTTTTTGCAATTTATAATTATAATATTTCACCGGAACTTCTTCTGCAAAGTTCACTGACCACTGAATTTTCAAAAATTGTTGCGGACAATATTCTTTCCGGTGGCGCAATTGACAGGCGCGATACGGCCTTTACCTATTTCAAGCCAAGGTTGGATCTGCGCTATGATTATACCGAAGTGGACCAAATCCGAGGAACCATTGAGAAAAAGGTCAGCCAGCTTCGCTTTGATACTTTTGTGACGTCTTATGACGCACAAAATGATCAGTATAGTGCCGGAAATACGGATCTGCGGCCGACACAAACCTGGGAATTTACCCTTGCCTATGAACATCGCCTGCCAAATGATGCGGGCTCGCTGGAAGGAAAAGCCTATTATCATTACCGGAAAGACCATCAAACGCGTATCGATTTTACCGATTATTTTGATTATGACGGCAATCCGGTTTCTGTGGATGAATTTTTTGCCCTTCCGCCGGACATGGCCCTTCGAGACACCATCGACTTTACACCGAGCCAGGGCAATATTGACCATGCCACTATCTATGGTGTGGATTTAAAAAGTAACCTGCGCATGGGGTTTGTTGGGGTGCCTGAAGCCGTCCTTTCTCTTGGATACAGATTTGAAAAACGCCGGTCATTGGATCAGTTTACCCAAATGATGAGAAACTTTTCACGGCATTCAAACAATGTCTTTAATGTGAATTTTCGTCATGATGTCACCAAGTGGGGCTTTGCCTATGGCTTTGATGTCGAAGCGAAAAGCAACTGGGCCACGTATGATATTAATTATTATCAACCGCAAAGTCCGGCTGCTGCCATTAAGGCTTTTGCAGAATATAACCTGAATGGCGGCATTAAGATGCGCGTCGATTTACTGGAAATCACCGGCAAAGAAGGCCATATGACCACATTCCGTTATACGGACCATATCAGGTTTGATGAACTCTATAAACGTGAGGAAAGAGAAAATACCCGCCCGCGCGCTGTACAGGTATCCTTGCAGGGTAATTTTTAAATGGGCAAAAACCATATGAAATTATCAGGATTTCTAACCACAGTTATGCTATCAGCGCTAATGATTGGCCATGCTTATGCGGGAGGGCAGGACGCAACCGATGATGCGGCTATCGTCACCTATGATCAGGCATATTTTGAAAAATTTGCCCCGGTAACTCTCCTTGACATGATGCAGCGGATTCCGGGTGTTCAGGAAATTATTGATAAAAACCGTGAACAGCGCCAACAGGCCGCCCGTGGTGGTGGTGGTGCTGAAAATCAGGGTGGTCGCGGTTTTGGTTCCGGCGGTGATCAGATTTTGATTAATGGCAAACGTCTGGCAGGAAAGAATAATAATATTGATGACACATTGTCCCGCGTGTCCGCAGGCCAGGTTGAAAAGATCGAATTGATCCGCGGCGCCGCCAGTGGACTTGATGTACAAAGCCAGGGGCTTGTGATCAATGTCGTCATGCAGGAAGGCGCATCTTCATCCACCACTTTCTGGAAATTTACCGGAAATTATTATGAAGGGACCAGTGCTTTTCCACCGGAACTACTTCTCTCGCACAGTGGCTCGAGCGGCGATCTTCAGTATATGGTCAGTGCCGAAGTCAAAAATACCCGCTCTTTCTTTACCCGCTCTGAAGAACATTTTAATGCCGCCGATTTGCAGACAGGGGATAAATTTATTGATAACAGGGTCATCACCCAAACGCTGAACTTAAACAGTAACTTATCCTATGATTTTGGCGATGGATCAGAACTGAGACTAAATGGTCTTTATCAGCCGGGACTTAATAACCGGCTTGAAGATCAGAATGAGACCGGCACTCAGCCGCTTCATACACTGTGGGATACGGACAGTGATACCAGTAAATGGGAAATTGGCGGGGATTACAGCCACAACCTTGGCTCATTGGGACGTTTCAAGGGGCTCTTCGTTATCAACAATGATACAGAGGATCAGGCCGTCTTGCGTGACCGTAATATTGGAGAGGCCGGAGAATTCCGCTATGCCGAGGAAAGCACCAAACTTGATAAATCAGAAAAGATTTTCCGCGGTTCCATTACCAAAAGAATTACTGAAAGTCAGAACCTTGAAGTTGGCGGTGAAGCCGCCATCAACAATTTCAACAAGGATTTTGAAGATAATCGCCGTAGTCTGGCCACAGATCCTTTTACTCTGAATGCAGGGGACAGTGTAAAAATCAAGGAAAACCGCTATGAGATTTTTGCCAATCATACATATGATATCAGCCCTGCGCTTGTACTTCAAAGCTCGCTGACCACCGAATTTTCCAAAATCGTTGCTGTCAGCAGCTCTGCCGCCGCTCCACGGGATACCAGCTTTACCTATATCAAACCACGGGTCAATCTGCGCTATGATGTTTCAGGCAATGACCAGTTGCGCCTTACAGTCGAGAAAAAAGTCAGCCAGCTGGACTTTAACAATTTTGTCACCAGCTTTGATCAGCGTACGGATCAGCTGGTCTTTGGCAATACCAATATCAGACCGGAACAGATCTGGGAATTTTCGGTTGCCTATGAGCACCGCTTTGCCAATGATGGCGGCTCGGTCGAGGCGGAAGTTTTTTACCGTGACTATACGGATCATATTACCATTGTTGACTTTACCGACTATGTCAATTTACTCGGTCAGCCGATTACGGCGGATGAATTTTTTGCCCTTCCTGCATCAGATATTTCTGCCATTCGCGGCAGTCTTAATTTTACATCAAAATCCGGCAATATTGACGGCGCCACGTCACGCGGACTTAAACTGAAAGGCAATTTCCGTTTGGGCCTTATCGGTCTTCCGCAGGCGGTCTTCAGCGCCAGTTACGCCTATGAAAACGGCAAGGAACTGGATCAGTTCACAAAAGAGATTGTCCATTTTGCCAGGATCAGCACCCATACCTTTACCTTTAATTTCCGTCATGACATCACCGAATGGGATTTTTCATACGGGTTTGACGGCAAATCACGCAGCACATTTAACGTCTGGGAACGAAATTACACCTGGCCCTGGAAACTTGGGTTCGGTTATTCGATTTTTGCCGAAAAAAATATCTTAAACGGTATCAAAATCCGTGCTGAAATGAAAAATGAAGACAATGGAACCGGCCTTTCAACCCTGACATATTATTATGACCAGCGGCGATTTAATGATGTGCTGGAACGGACAGAAAAAAATCATATGCGTCCAAAACAGTTTATTTTATCCATTCAGGGCACATTTTAGCATTTCGTCTTAAATAAAACACATTTGACCGCATTATGGTTTACATGTTTGGGTGAGGGCATATGGTAAGTGCGCCTCTATAAAATAACAAACAGGGGGGAGCCATTACCGACGTCGTCAGAAAAGCCGTACTCATAACATTTTCCGTTATCCTGTCATCCGGCACAGGGGCTTTTGCCACTGTCGGCGATGATCAGGACCCCGACATTCTGAACGAGAACAGTGATAATCCATCAACAGTTGCCTATGATGTCAGTTCCTTTGATCAGTATTCCCCTGTAACCCTTATTGATATATTGCAGCGCATACCAGGTGTTCCTGCCATTCTTGATAAAACGGACAACCGTAATAATCAGCAGCGGGGTTTTGGCTCTTCCGGGGATCAGATCCTCATAAACGGAAAAAGACTGTCAGCCAAGGGAAGTTCAATCCGTGATGTGCTGGCCAGGACCTCCGCAAGCGATGTCAGGCGCGTTGAACTGATCCGCGGTGCCGCCGCCGGACTGGATGTTCTGACAGAGGGACTGGTGGTCAATATTGTCCTGAATAAAGAAGCCAATAGCTCAACCACTTTCTGGAAAATTGGCGGCTTTTACCGGGTGGGATATCAGCTCTTGCCGGATTTTGAAGTTTCGCATAAAGGCACTGCCGGAAATCTTGAATATACTGTTGCCGTTGAAGGTGAGTGGCGGTCAAGCAGCTTTGGCCGTGATGAAATTCATCATGATAATAATGACAGTGTGATTACCGGTATACGCGATGTGGACGGAAACTGGTACCACCGGGAATTTAAATTCACAAACAGCCTTTCTTATGACTTTGGCAACAATCAGATCCTTAATCTGAATGGGCTCTATAATCCAAACTATAATGAAAATCATCAGGATCATATCGACCGCGAAGCGGACGGTGAAAAGCTCTTCTGGGATTATGGCGAACATTTCACTGAATGGGAAGCCGCAGGGGATTATAGCCGCGACATTCCCTTTTTAGGAAGTCTTAAGAGCCGGTTTGTCATAAACCGCAAACATAATAAGGATAATCAGACAGAACGGTTCGATGGCACAGGCACGGACCGTTTTCTTTATACAAGAGAAAAAATAGGATTTCATTCAAGTGAAGATATAATCAGGATTTCATTTACGAAAAAATTAAGTGACTCTCAGTCGCTTGAATATGGTAGCGAGGGCGCGTTTAACACCTTTAAACAGTTATATACGAGTGAAGAGCGGGAAGAAGCCATTGATCCACTCGAACTCGCAACAAGCAATGATATTGTGATAAAGGAAAACCGATACGAGATTTTTGCCCATCATAATTACTCCATAACCCCCAAAATCGTCCTGCAAAGTTCACTGACAACAGAATTTTCGAAAATTACGTCTGATACAATTCTTGCCGCTGACAATATCATTAACGTCACCAATAAATTTACGTTTTTAAAACCGCGTTTCAATTTTAAATATGATGTGACCTCACGGGACCAGCTTCGCCTGACCACAGAAAAGAAAGTCAGACAACTTGAATTTTTTCATTATTTTACTTTTTTCGACCAACTGACCAAAGAACTGAAACTTGGTAATAATGATATCAGGCCAACAAAAATATGGGAATATTCAGCGACATATGAACATCGGCTTGCCGATGACGGGGGAAGTCTGGAAGGGAAGGTCTTTTACAATGATTACAGGGATTTTATCGCCCGCAGTGATTTTACCGAATATATGGATTATAATGGAAACAGGGTCAGTGCCGATCAGTATTTTGCCCTGCCGCCGGATGCAGCACTACGGGAGGACACCGATTTTACATCGAAATTTGGCAATGTGAAAAAAGCAACCGGATACGGTATTGAAATAAAAGCGAATTACAGGCTAGGGATTATTGGTCTTAAGGAAGCGCTTATCAATGCGGAATATAAATATGACAAACGACGATATGATGATCCCTTTACAGGCAAAAGCCGAAAATTCAGATGGGAATCTGATCACAGAATTAAACTGGGCTTTCGCCATGATCTTTCATCGCTGGGACTATCCTATGGCGCAAAAGCGGAATATGTAAGTCCGTTCATGCGGTCGGATATTGATTTTGACTGGCAGTTTGAAGCAAGAAATGGTTATGAAATATTCGTTGAAAAAAACATCACGACTGATATTAAAGCCCGACTGGAATATTCCAAAGATGGTGAAAATCATTCAAAAGCCAAGCTTTATAATTTTGTCGACCACCGGCGATTTAACGAACCGGACGGTATTGATGATTACCGGTTTTACTTTCCGCAGCGGATATCCTTTACCCTTCAGGGGACATTTTAGATTGTTATAACATAACAGTTGATTAAAAATATTTATTCCTCTATATGTTTTTCCATAAAATAAAAACGAATAAGGGTTGATATTTTCAAAATGAGGCACAAACTTCTTTCCTCGGCTGTCATTGTGCCGTTTCTTATCCTTGCCCAGACAACTTATGCGGAAGAAGATGACAATTCCGGTTCCTCGATCATCACCTATAACAAAGACTATTTCGTAAAATTCGAACCTGTAACCCTTCTTGATATGTTAAGCCGTATTCCCGGTGTTCAGGAAATTCTTGATAAAAGCAGAAGGGAAAAGGAACAGCAGCAGTCTTTGGGGACCAGCGCCGGGCCACGGGGTTTTGGTTCTGGCGGCGACCAGATCCTGATCAATGGCAAACGGCTTGCCGGGAAGGACAATAATATTGATGACACGCTTGCAAGGGTAACGGCCGACAATGTAGAAAAAATCGATCTGATCCGCGGTGCGGCGGCCGGACTGGATGTACAAAGTCAGGGACTGGTGATTAATATCACCCTGAAAAAAGGAACATCTTCTTCCTCCACATTCTGGAAAGTCGGCGGACGGGCCAATCTGGGGGATGACCTTGGCCATTCTGTTACGCTGTCCCACAGCGGTTCAAGCGGCAACCTTGATTACACGGCCACATTTGAAAGCAACCGTAATTTTATCATCAAAAACCGTATTGATGATTATATCTATGATGGAAGCGGGGTCGTCGCCCGCGTACAGGACAGCCATACACCAAACCGCAAGGATAATCATAAATTTTCCGGCACCTTGACCTATAATTTTGAAGACGGGGCGGTGATGCGCCTTAACGGGCTTTTTAATCCTGAAACACAGAATGAAGTCGCCCCAAGAACAATGACCTTTCTTGATGAAAGTTATGGCCCGGCCATTACCTTTACTGATACGACCCTTGACAGTGACGGGCACCGCAAGCTCAGCGAAAGATGGACCACAAATGGGGCCCCGACCAAATGGGAAATTGGCGGTGATTATTCAAGAAAACTGGGCAGTTTAGGATCGCTTAAATCACTTTTCGTGATAAATAAGGAAAATTCGACCATTAATAATGGCTATTATAAAGGGGATGGCGCGTCCGAATTCCTTTATAATAATCAGGATGCGGTCCTAAGCAAATCGGAAAATATTTTGCGGGGATCGGTGAGCAGAGGGATTGCGACAGGGCAATCGCTTGAAATTGGCGGCGAAGCAGCCATCAATAAATTTGACCGCAGCTTTCAAAACAGCACCCGCAGCACCGCAGCCGACCCGCTGCTGCTAAAAACTGATGACAATGTGAAAATCAAGGAAAACCGTTTCGAAATATTTGCGATCCATAGCTATACTATTTCTCCTCAAATGTCACTGACAAGCTCTCTGACGGGGGAATTTTCGAAGATTGTCGCGGATAATTTCTTTGCCAATAACACTATTGATCGCCGGCAAGCCAATTTTAAATTTTTAAAGCCGCGAATGAATTTCCGCTATGACTTTAATTCGCAGGATCAGCTGCGTCTGACAGTTGAGCGCACCGTCAGCCAGCTTGATTTTAATAATTTTTCCACAAGCTTTAACCCGCGCACCGAAAAAATTGATCTCGGCAATACCGGCATAAAACCCATGCGATCCTGGGATTTTACAGCCGCGGTTGAACATCGTTTTGCCCAGGACAGCGGGTCCATATCGCTTGAAGTTTTTTATAAGAAATATACCGATTATATTGATAAGGTCGATTTTACGGACTATGTCGACAGTATTGGTAATCCTATTACAACGGATGAATATTTTGCGCTTCCCCCATCAGAACAGAACCTGACCAGTGATGATTTTATTTCCAAATCAGGAAATGTCCCGTCTGCAAAGGCAATCGGGTTTAAATTTAAAAGCAGTTACCGGCTCGGCATTATCGGCCTGCCGGAAGCCGTATTCAGTGCCAATTATGATTATGAAAAAGGCACACTTGATGATCCTTTCACGGGCCGGGAAATCCGCTTTTCCTATAAACCGTCAACCCAGATTAATTTTTCCTATCGCCATGATATTACGGCACTTCAGCTCTCATACGGTGCCAGTGTAACCTTCAGACGCGGTTTTTACGGGAATGATATCCGTCTTAACTGGTATGGTACACCGGGAACCCTGCTTGAAGTCTTTGTGGAAAAGAATATCTATAATGGCATCAAGCTTCGGGTCAGCGGTAAGGATCTTAGCGGTAACCTCGGTGATTCAAATCAGTTTTTATATGACAAGCATTTAAGGTTTAACGTTCTCGATCATGAAGTCCAGCGCCATACTAGAGGGCCAAGGGTGATAGAAGCAAGCCTGCAGGGAACTTTCTGACCCGGCAGGCGGCATTAAAAAATATCAGCTTTATGATTGAAAATCATAAACATTGGTTATACTCTTGTGCCAATATTATGACATCAGGTGAGCTATAATGATGACGCGTTTTCTTTTACTATTCTCAATGATTGCAACACTGTTTGCGGCAACGGCAAATGCCGACAATGCAAAAGGCGAAGAAGCCTATGCAAAAGGTGATTATGCCGTGGCCTTTAAGGAATTCAGTGAAGCAGCAGAGAAGGGGGACATGAATGCCCAATATAATCTTGGCGTCATGTATGAACATGGCAATGGCGTGGATCAAAGCGACAAAAAAGCCGCCGAGTGGTATCAGAAAGCTGCCGATAACGGCCATCCGGAAGCCCCGATGGCCTTACAGCTTTTATATGAATATTTTTAATTTATTGGACAGGAATTTACGATGAAAAGCCTCCGACTGTTAATAGCCAGCCTGTTTATTATTTTGTCATTACCGGCAATGAATGCCCTTGCCGGATATGAGGAAGCAAAGGCAGCCTATGATGACCGGCGATTTGAAGAAGCCTTTAAAGGCTTCACCGAAGCGGCGGAGCAGGGACATATGCTCGCACAATATTATCTGGGTGTGATGTATGCGACAGGGCGTACCGTACCGCGCGATGATGTATCGGCCTATAAATGGTTTATGAAAGCGGCGCTGCAGGGGCACCCGATATCACAGGGCAATATCGGCACAATGAAGCTTAACGCCCGTGGTACGGACTATGATGTGACCGGATCATATTTCTGGTTCATTCTGGCCGAGGACGGTGGCTTTGAAAAGGCCCGTAAATTTATGTGGCGGGTAACCAATTATATGACCCGCGACGATATTAATAATACCAAAGCAAAAGCCGAGGAATGGATCAGGGAAAACCGCGGCATAAATTAAGCCGAAAAAATAACGAGGAATGATGATGACTGTGGCCCGTAATATTTTCGCACTATGTTTTATTTGTTTATTTTCATTAAACGTTTTTGCGGCTGATTTTGATTATGATCATATGCCTCCACCGGCTCCTGAAAAATGGCGCCCTTATTATGGTGAATATATACTGGGTGATCAGAAACTTCTCTTTAGGGAAAATAATGGCCGTTTAGAAGTCCTTTATAATCCGTCTGCTGATGGTAAAGACCTGGACAAAATTAAAATCCGGCCGTTAAGTGAGCTGGGCGACGGAAAATTTACCTATAGCTTTAACGGTGAGTTTTCAAATTTCCTGTTCCGGCTTGATGATCAGGGAAAACCGCTCGGGGTTCTGGTCAACGATGATTTCTACGAGCGAAATAATATTGAACCGACCAACGGCAACACTTTTAAAGTCACCCTTGATAAGCCGATTGAAGACTATATTCAAGAGGCGCTTAAAGCCACCCCACCGGTGCAAAAAGGAAACTTCCGCAAACCCGATCTTGTTGATGTCACCACGGTCCTTGAAAAAGTCAAACTTGATATTCGTTATGCGACAACCAATAATTTTCTGAATGCCCCGACTTATTCGCTGGCAAAAAGCTTTATGCAGGGACCGGCACTTGAAGCACTTAATAAAGCCAACAAACGCTTTCTCAAAATGGGTTATGGGCTTCTTATCCATGACAGCTATCGCCCCTGGTATGTGACAAAAGTCTTCTGGGATGCGACAGAAGGCAACGAGCGCGATTTTGTTGCGAACCCTGAAAGAGGGTCAAAACATAATATGGGAAGCGCCGTTGATCTGACTCTTTATGATTTAAAAACCGGAATGCCTATTAAAATGGTCGGCACTTATGATGAAATGTCAGATCGGTCCTATCCGGAATATCCCGGTGGCACTTCGCTTGAAAGATGGCACCGCGATTTGCTTCGTCATGTTATTGAAGCGGAAGGCTTTAAAGTTGTCAGCAACGAATGGTGGCATTTTGATCATAAGGATTGGCAGAAATATCCTATTTTAAACAAAACCTTCGAAGAATTGCTTGCTGAAAAATAGTTTTCTTATATTAGCGAAATATTAATTAAATGAAGGCATATATACCACAAAAATAATAATAACGGTAAAGCAATGAAAGAGCCAACCCATAACGATCCTTTAACAGGACTACCAGGCCGAACCTATCTATGGAGCATGTTGGAGGATACCCTAAATCAGGTTAGGCGCAATGCCTCCAACGCCGCAGTATTATATGTCCAGATTGATGAGCTTTCTACGTTAGGGGACTTAATCAGCATTGAAGCACGAGACGCTTTTTTAAAGCTGATTTCTTTAAGAATAAAAAACAGTCTATGGGATTTGGACAGCGCAATTCAGTTTGAAACCGACAAATTTGTCATCATTGCCAATAGCATCCAAAAGCCGGAAGACGTCCATATTGTTATGACTAAGGTTCATAATTATCTGAGCCTTGACTGTGAAATTTCCGGGCAGACCATTTCACCAACTGTCAATATCGGTATTGTCCTGCTGCCGGGTGACGCAATGGAAGTTGATGAAATCATGACCAATTCCGGAATTGCCCTGCAAATGGCAAAGGCCCGTCAGGATTATAATTATTGTTATTATAATCAGGAACTCGGTGCGGAAATTGAAGATCAACAGTCTATAAAGAATTCAATTCTTGAAACGCTGGAAGATCAGCGGTTTTTGCTTATGCTTCAGCCAAAAATCAATGTTAAGTCTGGCAAAGTTGCCGGTGTTGAAGCGCTGGTTCGCATGCGTGATAATGACGGTAATATTGTCAGCCCTGCAGACTTTATCAAGGTGGCAGAAAAAAGCACACTCATCGCCGAAATCGGCAACTGGGTTTTAGGCCGGGTGCGTGAAATCATTGGGGAATGGCAACAATCAGGCATTGATATACCAATATCGATTAATATTTCAGATATGGAATTTAAGGGCAGCGCGAAACTGCTGTCCGCACTTTACACACTTTCGGAAGTGAACCGGGAAAACCCCGGAAAAATTATACTGGAAATCAATGAAAACAGTATCACAAATGATGTTGAACTGGCTGCCGCCCTCCTTAAGGAAATAAAATCTTATGGATTTCAGCTTTCACTGGATAAGTTCGGCTCCGGATTAAGCTGCCTGTCAATCCTTAAAGATTTGAATATTGATGAAGTCAAAATTGACAGAGGATTTCTAAAAGACGTTCCGGTAAACAGGAAAAATACAGCCATATTTGAAGCAATTATCCATTTGGGCCATAGCCTTGATCTTCGTGTTGTGGCGATGGGTGTCGAAACAAAAAGCCAGTATGATATACTCAAAGCGGCAAATTGTGATGAATATCAGGGCTTTCTCATCAGCAAACCAATGGAAGAAACTGATTTTATCGCCTGGTATAAAAATCAAGCCTGATTAATTTTTTAGCCTGGCCAGCGTTTTTACAAAATAGGCCGCGTCAGCCATATCATTATAAACGGATACCGCAATGCGGAAATGCCCTTTATAAAGGCTTGCTTTTATGTCGGCTTCTGAAAATAGGGGACCGAGCCTTTTTGCTGCGTCGGCACAGTCAAATGTCAGGATCGGTGTGATCATCCGCCCCGGGGTCAGGCATTTATAGCCAAGCGCTTCAATTTCTTTTCTTAAAAACCGTAACATTGGCTGGCGATAGGCGGTAATACGGTCCACACCGACAGCAAGAAGATATTCCAGCGACTGGTCAAGCTGGGCAATAACAATGCGTGGCTCGCTCCATATTGAAAAATACCCTTCGGTATTTTCGGCCAGATCATATTCATAGACATTATCGTCGGTGGTGATTTCATCACCGGGAAAAACATGGGTTACAAGGTTTCTGACCTGCCGCTTGCCATAAACCGGTCGCTTTAATGACTTGAGCCTATCACGGCGGACATATAAAAATCCTGACCCCTGATCCCCCATCAGCCATTTGAATGTTCCGCAGGACATAAAATCAACCCCACTGTCCTTTACATCGAACGGGGTTGCGCCGATATGATGAATTGCGTCAGCATAAACAAGGGCGCCGCGCGAATGGGCAAGCTTGCAAATTCTTTTTAAGTCATGCTGATGGCCGTTAAATGTTGAAACACTAGACAGCGCCACCAACGTGGTCTGATTTGTAATCGCTTCCTCATAGGCTTTATAATCAATATCACCATTAATATTTCTGATGGTGATAACCTGGACACCCTGTTTTTTCAGCTCACCATAAATCTGATAGGATCCAAAATAATGAAGATCGTCGGTCACAACCCTGCCGCCCTTAGCCACCAGATCAAGCGCCTGAATAATCAGATTTTCACCGGCCGTGGTGCTGCCGACCAGTGTCAACTCATCCGGTTCTGCATTGACCAGTTTTGCAAATTTTCCGATGACGTTACTCCGCATGGCGGCCGGATCATAATCCATATCCGTGTGAAACCCTTTATAACGGATATACTCTTTCGCGGCGGCGGCACTCGCCCGGCTTACTGGGTGTTGGACACCCGCATTGAAATATACGCCCCTGATCGGGAAGAAGGCGTCCTTATGGGGCAATTCTGAAGCAGTATCAAACCCGTCATTTTTAATCATGTTTATCATCCGGCATTGCTTAAATTCATTATTTTTTCTTTTACACTTAATGTCCGGCCTTTTCCATATTCTTAAATTTATTTTTCTTTCCTCATGATCCAGTAAGGTTAACCAATTTTTATCGTTAATTAAAATTTAACATGTTTTTTATATACATGTTTAAATAATAGGCAAAATCCTAATATACGAATATTCTGTTTTGCAAATATAACGAGGGTGATAAAAATGTTTTTTAATAATCGTAAGAAAGAAAATGATACACTTGCTTTGACCCCTAATACTGAGGTTAAGTCAGGTAAAGCACCGTCAACTGAATTCATGAGAGTCATTGAGGGCTTACCCCTTAATGTCATGCTTTGTGACCCGCAAACACTTGAAATTACCTATGCCAATTCTACAAGCATAGAAACGCTCAGAACTCTGGAAGAGTATCTGCCCATCAAGGCAGAGGACCTTGTAGGGTCCTGCATTGACATCTTTCATAAAAATCCCGCACATCAACGGGCATTGCTGGCAAATCCCGACAATCTGCCCCATAGTGCACGGATTAATGTGGGTCCCGAGATCCTTGATCTTCTGGTTAATCCCATTTTTGATGAAAGTCAGAATTATATCTATGCAGCACTGAGCTGGTCAATTATCACCGACAAAGTAAAAACCGAAGCGGCAACAGCACGCCTTACACAAATGATTGATAAAATGCCAATCAATGCGATGATGTGCGATCCGAAAACTTTTGTTATTACTTATGCCAACGAAACCTGCATCAATACCCTTCGCACATTGGAAAAATATTTACCGATAAAAGCGGATCAGCTGGTGGGAACCTGTATTGATGTGTTTCATAAAAATCCCGCACATCAGCAAAAAATCCTTAGCGATCCGAAAAATCTCCCCTGGAGTGCGCGTATTAATGTTGGCCCGGAAATTCTTGATCTGAATGTCAGTGCCATTATTGATGCAGACGGCAATTATCTTGCACCAATGGTCACCTGGTCCATTATCACTGCACAGGTCGGTGTTGAAAAAGCGGTTCAGGAAGCGGTTCAGTCTGTCCATACGGAAGCAAAGGAATTAAGTGATAATGCTTCAAAAATGCAGGAAAATTCAGAACATTGCATCCGACTATCAGGGGCAATATCCGCGGCAGCAGAGCAATCCTCGGTAAATTCCCAAACGGTGGCCGCTGCTACTGAAGAACTTTCGGCAAGTATTGATGAAATTTCAAAACAGGTGTCCCATGCCGCCACGATCAGTGCTGAAGCAGAAGCGAAGACGGAAGAATCCATTAAAACGGTTTCCGGTCTTGCTGAAGCATCAAGTAAAATCGGCAATGTGGTTAATCTGATCACCGATATTGCCGCACAGACAAATCTGCTGGCGCTCAATGCAACGATTGAATCTGCCCGTGCCGGGGAAGCCGGCAAGGGATTTGCTGTCGTCGCAGGGGAAGTTAAAAAACTTGCCGGTCAGACCGCAACTGCGACCATTGAAATTAAAGAGCAGGTGGATAATATCCAATCAGAAACCCAAAGTGTTGTCGAAGCCATTCAGTCAATTCAGGCAACAGTTATGCAGGTTAGTGAAATTTCAACGGCCATTGCCGGCGCTGTCGAAGAACAGGGCAATGCAACCCGTGAAATCAGCTCAAACGTTCATGAAGCGGCAAAAGGTGCTCAGGAAGTGTCCTCTTCAATCACTGATATCCTTACCGCTTCAACAGAAACCGGGGAAGCCGGAAAAGCCATCATGGCAGCTTCTGAACTTCTCGTGTCCCTTGCGGACAGCCTTAATCTTGAAGTTGGAAAAATGCTTAAATAAGCCAGTCACAATTTAAAAAGCGGGTTATTCATTAATCCGCTTTTTTTAAACGATCAGTGACCCCGATTGAGGCAATAGTGTATTCAGTCGGTTTAACCCGTCCTGGTAATTGGCAAGTTGTTTCTGTAAATATGGGGGCACCGGGCCATCGGTATTTCTCGCTGCATCCTTTTTAAGCTGCTCCGCAACCGGATCATAGGTGAGTGACCGATAAGCTGACTTGACAATACCGATAGCATAGTCAAGCTGTTGAGCCACATATCGGGCTTCCCGCTTATCAGCGACAGAAAAGCGGTCATCCAGCTTGAATGCAAACACCCCACCGATTTTTACCGAGTCATTTTCATCACCATTTGCATTCAGGTTGAAAAGCTCTTCCGTTGAAAGAACAAGGGTTGGTTCAAGCCCCAGTTTTTTAAGGGCATCCTGCTCACCGCGTCCGGCAATAATTTCGACCCGGCCGCCCGATTTTGTCGCAATTTTCAAACTGTTTCCGTAAGTGGTGAGGGGGGCAACTTCAAACTCTTCCGCTTCGGTAATCCCGTTTCTTTCATTCTGAATTTTTTTAAGCTTTTCCGCAATAACCGCTTTGGCATCAAATTCTTCCTGCTCGGCAACTCCATAATCGGTACTGCTGCCGGAACTGAAGGAGACCGATGCATTTAAATATCTGAAGGATGCCTGGTTAATCCTGTTGGCAAGGGTCCTGTAGGTATCACCCTGTTTAATTTCAATCTTTTTGGTGATCAGTCCATTGACCTTGATATAAAAATAATCTCCGGCACGGGCCGTTGTCTGGGTTTCAATAGTTCTTTTTTCATCTTCATCAAACTGCCCCATGGGAAGGCCCAGTTTACTCAGGACTGATGACCCCTGCGTGGCAAAGGCAATGCCGGTTGCTTCCCTGTTTTCTGTTGAATAACCAATTTGCTTGATCCAGTCGGTTGCCCCGCTGGTTCCGTCAATTTTTGTTGCAAAACTGTCAGTACCGCCCTGAAGTCCATTGCCATCAACATTTCCGTTTGTGGTGCCGGCAATATAAATCTTGCCATCCGAAACAGTAAGTGACCCATTTCTATCCGTGCCGCTGCTGCCAATAAATTTGGTCCAGTCGGCACTGGCACTGCCCCCCGCATCATCAATGGCAAGAACAAAATTATCAACCCCGCCTATGGGCGCGTCAATTTCAGTTCCCCCGCCCGTCAAACTGTTACTGCTGCTGCCGGATACATAAATCCGGCTTCCCTCAACGACAATTTTATCAACCTGGCCACCAACGCCCAGATCACCATAATCATAGGACCATAGGGACGTGGAAAGATCATTTTTATCCAGCTTCTGCAAAATGAAATGGCCATTTTCTTCAGTGCCGACAATGATATTGCCGTCTGCGGCAACAGCAATTGATTTTCCGTAATCACTGTCTGATGACCCGATTTCCACATAATCGGTTTTTTCTCCGTCCGCAGCGTCCAGTTTAAGAACATAGGCATTATCGCTGCCGACAGGAATGGTCGTCGAAAGCTCATAAGCATTCTTTTTTCCGGTCACATAAACATTGCCATCCGCATCAGTGGTGATGCCCGCGGCTCCGTCGGTTCCGTATTTATCATTTAAATACATCCATTGCTGTGTACCGACGCTGTTATATTTAATAACAAAACTGTCCTTTCCGGAAAAAAGATTACTGCTGAGGGCGAGGGGATCATTGCTTTTACCTTTTTCAAGCTTGTCGGCCTGACCAGCGATGATCACGTTATCGTTTGCATCAACGGTGATTGCGTAACTGCTGCCCTGTCCCTGGCTGCCAACAAGGCGGCTCCACAGCAGTTTGCCACTGGCATCATATTTATTCAGGAACGCGTCGCCGTCTTCCGATGTGTTTAAGTGGTTGGCAAAGCGCCCATCGGTTGAACCGATGGTATAATAATTTCCAGAACTGTCAGTCGCAATCGCCGTGGTGAGGGTTTCTGATGCCCTGTCAAGCGGATCAACCTTTGTGGTCAGGGATTTTTCCGGAAGCAGCAGAGCCTCACCGTCGGTGGCAAAAATCGACTTTTGATACTCCTGCGTTGCCTGTGCATCAGAAAGATTGGTCAGTTTGGTGACAAATGCCGTGGTCGGCACATCCGTATTTACTTCCTTGGTGGTCAGATCAATCCGGTTAACATTTCCGGTGATATAAAGTGCGGGTTCCGTATCAGGGGCGGAAAAGCTCAGTTCTTCACTGAACTCGGTTTTTATCCTGAGCGCAAATTTATTTTTTTCAACTTCCTCGGCAAAAAAGCGGGTATTATAAAGCGGGACTTCCTCACCATCATCATTGGTTGTTTTTATGCTCTGGATTTTTGCGTTAATCTGTGCGGTAAGGGCTTCAAGCGTACGGTCTTCAGCAACCGTGGGAATGGTAAAATTAAAATCCTGATTTACGTCAGTCGTGACCCCGGCAACGGTTTTTTTAGTGGTAATGGTAAGGGTAAAGGTTTCCCCGCCGGAAAGTTTTGAAAGCGGATCATCAATTTCCCCTTCATGGATAATTGGGCCGACAAAATCATATTCCTTTTTCCCAAGTCCTGCCTGTGCCGTTACACCATTTTTCTTTTCCCCGAAAAGAAGAGTAAGCTTATTAAAATCTTCGGTGCTGATAAAATCCTTCACCTGCGAAAGTCCAAGTTTGAACTGTTCTTCAAGGGCCGCCATTTTACTTTCTGAGGTTCTGGCATCCCCCGCATAGTCGGCAATGGTTTTTAAATCCCTAAGTGCGTTATAAAGGGTGAATAGTCCCTTGCTATCAACATCAAGGCTGGATTTGGATACTGAATTGGTCAGTTTATTGATAAATTCGTCTTTATTGGCGATTGCCGAATAATCCTTGGTCAGCAGTTTATAGAGAGCATTTGAGGAAAGATTTTCCCCAGCCCGCTCACTTTCAACAGCACTATCCTGATCCCAGGGTGTTAAGGCATTGTTGGTTTTGCTCAATGATACATTTGACTGAACCGATGGCAATGTCAGCAATGAATTTGTCTGTTGCCTTGCGCTGTAATAAGCGCCAAGCAGATCAGCACCGAAGCCAATTAACTGAAATGAATTTTCATCTGACATATTTTTTTCCTTTGTAACGCCTTATTATTTAAAGCAAATAACATGCCATTATGCGCCTCTCATCGGATTGATGATTTTTTCTCATAAATCAACGGATTATGGTGATAAAAACTGTCGCAAGAACTGCCTTTTGTAAATTTACAGGGCAATAAATGCCTGCTATGGTGTGCGCATCTGAAATAAATGCATAGTGAAAGCACAGAAATGGAAGTTTTTGAAAGCCGCCCACCGTCATATAGCCCTGATGAACTCGCAAAAATTGCGAACAAATATTTCGGCAAAACCGGCACTATAAAAACGCTGGTCAGTGAACGGGATCAAAATGCCCGACTGAGCACCGAGGATGGTGACTATGTGCTTAAAATTGCCAACCGTGCCGAGGATCCGGCCTTTCTTGAATTTCAGAATGCGGTGTTAAATCATATTGCCGACCTTGATCCATCCCTTGCCGTTCCAGCGGTTATAAAGGGGAAGGCAGGCGAGGAAATATTCAAACATGGTGAAAATTATGTCCGGTTGATTAGTTTTCTCAAAGGGGACATTTTCGGGGACAGTGAAAAAAGCCTGAGCCTTTATCAGAATCTGGGGCAGTTTATGGGCCGTTTCTCGAAAGCAATGCAGGGATTCGGTCATGTCAAAGCCCATCAGCCGGACTTTTTATGGAACCTTGATGCTGCGCTCAATGTCAGGGACTATGCCGACGAAATTGAAAATGAAGAAAACCGGGAGCTGATCAGAAGTTATTTTGAGCGCTATCAAAATCATGTGCTGCCCCGGCTTAAAAAAATGCGTTCCGCCGTTATTCATTCAGACGCCAATAATTATAACCTGGTGATCAAGGGCGACACTATCAGTGGACTGATTGATTTTGGCGACATGCTGTTTGCCAAACAGGTCAATGAACTGGCCATTACCCTTGGCTATGCCATGATGGATGTTGATGATTTCTTTGCGGTGACAAGGGCACTGATCAGCGGCTACGCACAGGAATTCAGGCTGACAGAAGACGAGCTTGAGGTGCTTTTTGATCTGGCCTCAATGCGGCTGGTGATGAGCGTCTGCATATCCACGCACCGGGCCAAAAAAGCAAGCAGCGAGGAACATAAGGACTATCTTCTGGTGACGCAGGCACCGGCGCTTCGCACCCTGAAACGGGTGAAACAGATCGGCCTGCCGTTTCTGTCTGCTTTTGCGAGGAAAGCCGGCGGTTACCGCGCCACAAGAAATTTTGATGCGATTGTTAACTCACTGGAAAATATAAGCGGACATAATATGTTCGATTTTGACCTTCAAAGCGAACCGCGTGTGCTTTTTGATAACCGGCAAGGCGCGGAAGGCACCGAATTTATTCAGAACGGTCAAAAGCATGCGAAATGGGTCAAAGACTTTCTTGACCAAAACAATGCCCGTTACGGGATTGGCAATTACGGTGAAAACAGGACATCATTCATTTTTGACAGCGGTTTTGACGGTGTGGGGAGTTCTGAACCGCGCACAACCCATCTTGCCATTGATATCTGGTTGCGGGCTCCAGAAAAAATATATGCGCCGCTTGACGGTAAAGTCATCAGCATTGCCAGCAATGATCTTCCTTTTGATTATGGCACCGTGCTTATTTTAAGTCATAAAATCGGCGACGGACCGGAATTTTACACACTTTATGGTCATTTGAACCGCCAAAGCACCAGCCAATTAAAGCCGGGGGATATGGTTAAGGCCGGGGATTATATCGCCACATTGGGTGAAATTCATGAAAATGGCGGCTGGACACCGCATCTGCATTTTCAGCTGATTTCCGACCTGCTTGATATTGAGGACGGAAATTATCCCGGCATCTGTTCACCCGCCGTCTGGGACGTCTGGCAGGAAATCTGTCCTGATCCCAATCTGATTTTAGGATTTATACCCGAAAGCTTTGAAAAACCGGACCTAAGCGTTGAGGGCATGATGGAAGCCCGCCGTAAGGTGCTGGCCCCGTCCTTGAGCGTTGCCTATAAAAAGCATCTGCATATTGTCCGCGGTAAGGGGGCCTATCTTTATGATGCTTCAGGCAGGGCGTTTCTTGACTGCGTTAATAATATTACCCATGTCGGCCACTGTAACCCCCATGTAGTGAGTGCCCTGTGTGAGCAGGCGACAAAACTTAATACCAATTCACGTTATCTTTATGACGGGATCAATAAGCTTGCTGCACGGGTGATCAACACCATGCCGGACCCGCTTTCAGTGATGTTTTTTACCAATTCCGGCTCGGAAGCCAATGAACTGGCGCTTCGGCTGGCCCGTCATTATACCGGGCGCAAAACAACTGTGGTTGTTGACTGGGGTTATCACGGCAACACCAATGCCACCGTTGAAATCAGTCCCTATAAATTTAACCGCAAGGGCGGAACCGGTCGCCCGGATAATACCCGCATTGCCGAATTTCCGGACCCGTATCAGGGACGGTTCAATGATTATTCGGACAAAAGCGGCAAGGCTTACGCCGCTGATATTGATGTTCAGATTGCAGATCTGGTCGAAAATACCGGGCAGGGACCGGCCGCCTTTATCGCTGAAAGCATTGCCGGTGTCGGCGGACAGGTGGTCTATCCTGATGGCTATTTAAAAGCGGCTTATGCCAAAATCCGCGCCGCTGGCGGCCTTTGCATTGCTGACGAAGTCCAAACCGGCTTTGGCAGGGTCGGCAAACATATGTGGGCGTTCGAGCTTCAGGGGGTCGTTCCCGATATTGTCACATTTGGAAAACCGTTTGGTAATGGCCATCCCATGGCCGGTGTTGTCACCACCCGGGAAATTGCCGATAAATTTGCAAACGGCATGGAATATTTCAACAGCTTTGGCGGCAACCCTGTTTCCTGTGCCATTGGTATGGCCGTACTTGACGTGGTTGAGGGGGAAGGGCTGATGGAAAAAGCCATTGAAACAGGAAACCATATAATGGATGGCATGCGTGATATGATGGACCGTTACCCGCTCATTGGACATGTTCGTGGCTGCGGTATGTTTTTTGGGGCCGAGCTGGTAAAGGACAGGGACACAAAGGAACGCGCACCGGCCGAAGCATCCGCCATTGTTCAGTATTTGCGTGAAGACGGGGTTCTGTTTTCAACCGACGGCCCCTATGACAATGTGCTGAAAGGAAAACCGCCAATGGTGTTCGGCATGCGCGAAGCAGACATTTTCCTTTCCAAGCTGGAAAAAGCTTTTATCCGCTTAAATAAAGAAGGATTTTAAGATTTTAACGCTGTAGCCGTTCTGATCAGCTGGTCAAGGCTGGCCGTGATCATTATCCGCTGGCGTTCATCGGCAAAATTGCCATTTTCATCAACGGCACTGGCCGCATTGCCAACAGCAACCTGGGTTGGCACTACATGAACGCCGAGTTTGCTAAGTAACGTATTAAAATATGGAAGTGCACGAATACCCCCCATTGCGCCAGGAGATGATCCGGCTATCGCCGCAACTTTATCCATATAAGGATTGCCGATATTCCGGGGATCAGGCCGTGACATCCAGTCAATGACATTTTTAAGCAGCGGCGGAAAGAAACTGTTATATTCAGGCGTTACAATAAAATAGCCGTCGCTGTTCGCAAAAATTTCTTTCAACCTGGCGGCATTTTCCGGCATGCCCTCATTTGCTTCGAGGTCCCCGTCATAAATGGGCATCGAAAAATCACGAAGGTCGATAAAGATCGCCTCTGCGCCTTTTTCAAGGGCGATTTTATGGGCCGCTCTGGCAACTTTTTTTGATAATGAAGCGTTACGGGCGCTGCCCGCCATGAAAAGTAGTTTGACCATTTAATACCCTTTGCCCTGATCACCAATAATTATTATTAAATAGGGACAAATGAAAACATGTCAAGCAACAGGTAAAAGCCGTCATTTGACGACTCTTACCGTTGAAAAATTTAGATGATTTTTTACTAGTCTACGAGTTTGAGTTCGTCAGCCGCTTCTTTACCACGACTTTCAACGATTTCGTAGCTAACTTTTTGTCCGTCGTTCAATCTGTCAATGCCTGCGCGCTCAACAGCAGAGATATGTACGAACACGTCTTTTCCGCCTTCGTCTGGTGCAATAAAACCGTATCCCTTATTTGGGTTAAACCATTTAACGGTGCCTGTAGCCATTTCTTATACTTCCTCAATATATTGTTATTTAATCCACTAAAAAAATTTTTGCGGAAAAGACTTTAATCTTGCTTATAATGAAGAAAAGATTACTTTAAGAACGCCAGCCTGTTATTTTTCGGTCAAACAAACCTGTTTATACCGGCAATTATTTAAAGAATACCCCCTCAAAAAGGTACAATAACTTAAAATCAAAAATACCGTATAACCGTTTTTTATAAAAAGCAATGCTTTATTTATGGGCCTTTAAACTATTTTTCTAATCATTTCCTTGAATTTTAGAGCGGAAGTTTTGTTATAGTTTTAATTTTCTACGTCACAAAACAGTGTTTCATTATCCTTGGCAAGTGAATAGAATGGGTTTGATTCTGAAAAACTGTCAAGATATTCACTCTGTTGGAACTGTTAAATATTCGGCTTTTTCAGTCGAAATACGAAAAGGGCTTAATGCATTAACATGTATAAAAAAATGACTATAGACGACATTCTAAGCGAACTGGACGGCTGGAAAGCGGTGCCGGGCCGGGAAGCGATCACCAAGAAATTCACCTTCAAAAATTTTGATCAGGCCTTCGCCGCCATGACAAAAATCGCTAAAAAAGCAGAAGAAATGGATCACCACCCTGAATGGTTCAATGTTTATAACCGGCTTGAAGTGACGCTGGCCACCCATGATGCAAACGGGGTGACCAGCTATGATCTTGAACTGGCAAAATTTATTGACGCGGTGTCAGTTTAATAAGCTGCCCGTTTTCCGCACTGTCGGTCACAATATAAAGTGCGCCGTCATAGCCCTGCTTCACTGTACGAAGCCGCTGACCAAAATGCTCTATCAGTCGTTCTTCCGCCACAACATTATTACCCCCCAGCACAAGCCTTGTAAGCTGGCGGCCTTTAAGCGAGGTGGCAAATAAATTACCTTTCCATTTCGGGAAAAGGTCACCCTTATAAAACAGCATGGAAGAGGGGGCAATATTCGGGTTCCAGAAATAGATCGGCTGCTCGTACCCTTCCTTGGCGCTTAAACCTTCCCCAATCACTTTTCCTTCATCACCATATTCACGGCCATATGTAATGATCGGCCAGCCGTAATTTGCGCCCGCTTTCATAATATTAATCTCATCCCCGCCCTGCGGACCATGTTCAATTTCCCAGACAACACCCGTTTCAGGGTTCAGATCCGTCCCTGAAGGATCGCGAAAGCCCATAGCATAAATCGCATCTGGCACGTTGTCATTGCCGACAAAAGGGTTATCGCCAGGAATACTGCCATCCTTATTGATCCGGATCATTTTACTGCCCAATGTTTTCGGGTTCTGCGGGTCACTGTCACTGCCCCAGGTGGTAATCCAGAGCTTGCCATCGGCCCCGAAAGTCATACGGCGGCCACCCACTTCGAAAATATTTTCAAAATTTTCGATTTTTGTTTCATCGTCTGAAAGACGGCCACGGCCGATAAAGCGGCGGTCAAAGGGATGCTCTTTTTTATAAGCTTCATCCTTTACCTTCCACTCGTCATGAAGGGCCGTTGTTGCCTTATAGGCATCGCCCCATTCCTTGGTTGGGCCATGGATGCCATTTCCTGCCTCTCCATCCGGCGGACCAAAATAACTGAAATATACCATTCTGTTATTTTTAAAGTCCGGATCCAGCAGCACATCCATCAATCCCATATACCAGTAGCCGCGAATAGGGGGCAGGCCACTGACCATTTTCATGGAACTGCCGTCCGGGGCAACCACACTGAGACGTCCCGTCATTTCCGTCATAAGAATATTGCCGCTTGGCAGCGGTGCAATCCCCCACGGCAGATAAAGCCCGTCTTTAAGGACCGTTAGTTCCACTGGTGCGCTCTGGTCGGCGATGGATGCCCGGGTCTGCCCAGGGTAAGCCGGTGCCGGTGGTTCCAGACCGGGAAAAACATGCTGCGCATTTGCGAGGCTAGACGCCCCGGAAAAAAATAAAATCAGAAATAATTTCAGTTTCATGATTGCCCCTTAAAAAATATTTCATTTTATATAAAACTCTAACGCGCTATATAGTGATTGGCAAGTCACGGCTTTGTGATCACAAAGAATAAGAAAGAGGATATTATGAATTATAAAAGAATGGGTCTAAGCGGGATAAAAGTATCATCACTTTGTCTTGGCACCATGACGTTTGGTGCGGGCGCCGACAAGGGGGAATCGGCAAAAATTTACCATGCTGCCCGTGACAAGGGGATTAATTTTTTTGACTGTGCCAATCTTTATGCCGGTGGGGCATCGGAAGAAATTTTGGGGGATTTCATCCACGCCCACCGTGAGGAAGTTGTCATTTCATCAAAAGCCTATTTCCCGGTCAATTCATATGCCGGCGGTGCCAGTGAAATCTGGGGACGGGGCCTTAACCGCACTCATGTGACCCGCGCTGTGGAAGACAGCCTGAAACGACTTAAAACAGATTATATTGATATTTATTATATGCATCATTTTGATGATGACTGCACGCTTGAGGAAAGTCTTTCGGTTTATAATGACCTGGTCCATCAGGGCAAAATAAACTATATCGGCTTGAGCAATTTTGCCGCTTGGCAATATATGAAAGCGGTTGGCATTGCCCGAGCACATAATTATGCGCCGATCGCCTGTATCCAACCGATGTATAATCTGCTGAAACGGCAATGCGAAAGCGAAATTCTGCCTATGGCCAAAAGTGAAGGGCTCGGTGTTTTTTCCTATAGTCCGCTGGCGGGCGGTGTGCTGAGCGGTAAATATTTAAAGGATGATGAGAATAGCCGGGAAGGACGCTTAAACAAAATGGACATGTATAAGGAACGCTATAAGGCCGACAGGAATAAGGAAATTGCCAGAAATTTTGTCAATCTTGCCGCGTCCAGAAACATGAACCCAATAAGCCTTGCCGTTGCCTGGGTTGGCGGGCATGAGGCCATTACCGCCCCGATCATCGGCGGACGCAGTGTTGAACAGTTAAAACCATCGCTTGATGCGGTGGATATTGAAATGACACCGGACCTCAGAGCGGAAATTTCCAGCCTTGCCGTTGCGCCAGAGCCGGCAACTGACCGTTCGGAAGAAAAGGCAAAATAAAAATTAGTCCCCGGAATGTTCGACGCTGTTGAAATGGCCGGACATTCGTATTATAAAGTGGCAGGTAAAAATACAGGAACTCTTTAATGAATATAACATACCATGAAAGCGGTGAAGATTCCGCACGCAGGCATATGATTGATGGCCAACTTCTTCCCAATGAAGTGACTGACGAAAATGTTGTTGATGCCATTGAAAAAGTTAAGCGCGAAGCTTTGTGCCGGAAGAGCGAAAAGGTGTTGCCTATATCGATAAAAGCATAAAAGTGGCTGAAAGGTCGTTACCTTATGGAGCCGCTTACATTTGCCAAACTTTTAAATGCTGCTGAAATCAGACCCGATGAACTGGTTCTTGATATCGCTCCTGCAACCGGTTATTCATCGGCCGTATTCAGTAAGCTTGTTGAAACAGTCGTAGCGATTGAGGAAAATGAAGCCCTTGCCGAAATTGCCACAAGAAATCTTGCCGAGCAGGAATGTGATAATGTGGCCCTTTTAACAGCCGCCCATGCCAAGGGTCTGAAAAAACAGGGGCCTTATGACCTTATATTCATTGGTGGAATGGTGGACGAAGTTCCCCAGGCGCTTCTTGAGCAACTTAAAGAAGACGGCAGAATATTATGTGTGATTAATGATGAGGGTATTGGGCGCGCCGCATTGGTGACATATAAAAATAAAGTAAAAGGTGTCAGAATTTTGTTTGATACGTCTGCACCAAAGCTTAAAGGATTTGAAAAGACGAAGAAGTTTGAATTTTAGAACTATTTGATTTTAAGATGAATTGTCAAAATGGTGTTTTGTTCGAAATCGAACAGTTGACTTTGTCCACAATCGGACACAAATCTCTCAACTGTTTGAAATATAATAGTTTTATTCTTGGCATGTTATTTGCTCTCAAATAGATCAGAGAAAAAAAAGTTTCTTAATGTAGAGAAATATTCTGATCCAACTATCAGTTTGTTTTTAAATTTGCCACAAGACGGGTTAAGCAATAACTTAATGTTGACAGTGGTAACATTTTAAGGCAAATTCTCAAAAATTAAGAAATTGTAAGGCTTTTTCCTCTATATAACTTAAAAAAAGACACAAAGAAAACAAGGTATTAGATATGACGAAAAGAATAAAAAGACCTGTTCTTGGTACTGCATTGATTCTTGCAGGGTTAATGGGATCGACTATTCTGGCACACGCAGATAATTTAACAGATGCTCTCACGACAGCCTATATCAACAACCCGACGCTACAGGCAGCGCGGGCCGGTCAAAGGGTAAATGATGAAACCGTCAATCAGGCAACTGCTGGATGGCGCCCGACAATTCAGGCAACGGGATCAATAGCCCGTACGGACAGCAGAAGAACCGGTGTATCATTCCTGCCGTCACAACAGATTACAAAACCTAAATCATTGGGTGTTTCCCTAGAGCAACCGGTTTTCAGAAGTTTTCAGACAGTCAACGGCACAAAAGAGGCCAGAAAACAGGTAGAGGCAGGACGTGCCCAGCTGATGAATACTGAACAACAGATTTTCCTGGATACTGTATCGGCCTATTCGAATGTGATCAGGGACGAATCCTTTCTTGAATTTACAACGAATAACGTCATTGCCCTGCAAAGACAGCTGAAAGCCAGTGAAGACCGCTTTGAAGTGGGTGAGATTACCCGCACAGACGTTGCCCAAAGTAAAGCCCGTCTTTCTCGGGCCCAGTCAGAAAAAATCAATGCGGAAGCCATTTTGACCGCCAGTCGTGCCGCTTACCGCCGGGTTGTCGGCAATGAGCCGGGCACATTGGAAAAGGAAATTGAACTTCCGACACTACCGGCTTCTGAAGAGGCCGCATATGACCTGGCATCACAACATCATCCGGCAATTGTGGCTGCCAAAGCATCGGAAGCGGCCGCCGAATATGCTGTTAAAAAGCAATATGGCGGACTTGGCCCGTCTGTCACTGTCGGCGCCAGCTATTCAAAAAGCTGGGATGGGTTCTTTGCCGGTGATACCAATACAGCAAAAACCATCCAGGCCAATTTGAGACTTCCTATTTATCAGGCCGGTGTTCAGGCGTCTGTTGTAAGACAGGCAAAACAACGTCGGAACCAGTATCGCATGGAAGCGATTGCAGCAGAACGCCAGATACAGGAACTGGTCAGAAATGCGTGGGAAAGCTATCGTGAAGCCAGTGCCCGTATAACTTCAACCCTGTCACAGCTAGAAGCCAACGAAATTGCCCTTGAAGGCGTTCGTCAGGAAGCTGATGTGGGATCACGGACCATTCTTGATGTTCTGGATGCTGAGCAGGAGCTGCTCGACGCACGGGTAAACAATGCCCGGGCCGTTCGCGACAGAACTGTTGCCGCCTTTAATCTGCTTGCAACAATTGGTCAGCTGAATGCGAAAGATCTTGGCCTTAACGTTGATATTTATGATGCAGAAGGCAAAAGCGAAGACACAGAATGGAAAATTTATGGATTTGGTGCCGAATAAGGTAAATTAATTCTAAAAATTATCCAAAATGTTTAATTTTTGTTAAATATTACGGCGCTATAGTTTGATAGCGCCGTTTTATTTTTGAGGATAATGTTAAAAAACATTGATAATCTTCTGAAATTAAATAAAAATGTTATGGTTAACAAATATGGTTAAATCTTTTATAAAGAATATCTTCATTTAGCCATAAGAATTTTAGATATTAAAACTGGAACGAAAAAGAATGAGCCAACCGGGAAAAGAAGAAGAACCAAGCATGGAGGAAATCCTTGCGTCTATTCGTCGCATTATTTCGGAAGATGATGACGCTGCCCCGGAAAATGATGAAGCCGTGAAAGAGGAAACTCCGGAAGTAAAGTTGGAAGCTGAGCCAGAGCCACAGGAAGAGGAAGTTCTGGAACTTACTGAAAATGATCTTGAGGAAGCTTCACAGGACGATATCGACAGCATGTTTGACAGTGTTGAAGATAAAGAAGATGAACTGGTTATGGAAGACAAGGCAGAAGCCTTTGAAGAGCAGGAAGAAGATGATGAACCTGCGCCTGAACCTGCATCTTCCCATTCGGACGATTTTGATATTGATGATGTTGATCCGGCTGAAGGAAAAGATGTCCTGATGTCAGAAGAGGTTTCATCGGAAATCCAGGGCAGATTTGATGCGCTTTCCGCGCTGCTGACCAGTGGTTATCAGGGCTCAGGCAATACGCTTGAGGACCTTGTCCGTGAACTGCTTCGTCCAATGCTTAAAAAATGGCTGGAGGAAAATCTTCCGCCCCTCGCAGAACGGATGGTTGCCAAGGAAATAGCACGGCTTGCCAGGACAAAAAAACCGTAATTTATTGAAGACATTCTGTAAAAGAAGATATAGTTTAGGACAGAAGAACCAGATAGAATGGTTCTTCTGTTTTTATTTGGGAATAAGAAAAAAATTGTGATGCTTGATAAGACTTTTGATTTTGCGAAACGAGAAAAAGAAATATATGACCACTGGGACGACAGCGGTGCCTTTAAATGCGGGCAAAGACCCGATGCGGACCCTTTTACCATCATTCTGCCGCCCCCCAATGTGACCGGCAGCCTCCATATCGGTCATGCGCTTAATCATACCTTGCAGGATGTCCTGATCCGTTGGCACCGGATGCGTGGCCGCGATGTGCTTTGGCAGCCCGGGATGGATCATGCCGGTATTGCCACCCAAATGGTTGTCGAACGCCAGCTAGATGCCGGTAATATGCGCCGCATTGATATGGGCCGTGAAAAATTTGTCGAGCGGGTCTGGCAATGGAAAGAAGAAAGCGGCGGCATGATTTTCAATCAGATGCGCCGGCTTGGTCAGTCCTGCGACTGGTCCCGCCAAAAATTCACCATGGATGACGGTTTTGTTCGTGCGGTTCTTAAAAAATTCGTCGATCTTTATCATGACAACCTTATTTTCAAGGCAAAAAGACTTGTTAACTGGGATCCTGAGCTTTGCACAGCCATTTCCGATCTTGAGGTTGAGCAGCGCGAAGTCAACGGCTTTTACTGGCATTTCAAATATCCCGTTGACGGGGAAGAGGGACGCTATCTTACTGTTGCCACCACCCGTCCTGAAACCATGCTTGGTGATGTCGCCGTGGCGGTTAGCGCCGATGATGAGCGTTATAAAGATTTGATCGGCAAAACACTAACATTACCGCTGGTTGGGCGTAAACTTATTGTTATTGCCGATGAACATGCTGATCCGGAAAAAGGATCAGGGGCAGTAAAAATTACCCCTGCTCATGATTTCGATGACCATATGGTTGGTAAACGTCATAATCTTGAAAACATTAATATATTTGACGAGCATGCCCGTATTAATGAAAATGCGCCGGAAAAATACCGCGGTATGGACCGTTTTGTTGCCCGTAAGGAAATTGTCGCCGATATGGATGCTTTAGGCTTACTGGCAAAAACAGAAGCAACTGTTCATGTAGTACCATATGGTGACCGTTCAGGCGTTCCGATTGAACCGTGGCTTACTGATCAGTGGTATGTGGACGCAGAAACCCTGGCAAAGCCGGCAATCGAGGCGGTTGAAAAGGGCGAAACAAAATTCGTACCCAAAACATGGGAAAAAACATATTACGAATGGATGCGTAATATTGAACCATGGTGCGTATCCCGCCAGCTTTGGTGGGGACATCAAATTCCTGCATGGTATGGTCCGGATGGTGAAGTCTTTGTTGCAGAAACCGAGGAAGAAGCACAGAAACTTGCCGACGCCCATTACGGTGAATTTAAAGAAATTGTCCGCGATGAAGATGTGCTGGATACCTGGTTTTCATCCGCACTCTGGCCCAATGCTACTTTGGGCTGGCCTGATAAAACACCGGAACTTAAACGTTATTATAAATCGGACGTGCTTGTTACCGGCTTTGATATTATCTTTTTCTGGGTAGCACGAATGATGATGGACGGTCTTTATTTTATGGATAATGAGGTGCCGTTTGAAACCGTTTATGTTCATGCGCTTGTTCGCGATGAACATGGGGCCAAAATGTCAAAAAGCAAAGGCAACGTTATTGACCCGCTTGAGCTTGCCGATAAATATGGTGCAGATGCGCTTCGATTTACCCTTGCCGCGATGGAAGCACAGGGCAGGGATATAAAAATGTCCGATAAACGGGTGGAAGGATACCGTAATTTTGCGACAAAGCTTTGGAATGCGGCCAAATTCTGCGAAATGAATGACTGTTTTAAGGAAAGCCGTAATTTTGATCCGGCAACTGCAAAGCATACCGTCAATAAATGGATTATCGGTGAAGCGGAGCAGGCGGCCCTGAAAGTAACCCAGGCGCTTGAAGCATTTCGATATAATGATGCGGCGGCGGCGGCTTATCATTTTACCTGGGGCACGTTCTGTGACTGGTATATTGAACTGATCAAGACCCGCTTTTATTCCGATGACGCCGATGGGATCGGCGAAACCCGGAAAACGGCCGCATGGGTCATGGATCAGATTATAAAAATCCTTCATCCGTTTATGCCGTTTATTACCGAGGAAATCTGGCAAAATACTGCTGAGAACCGCGAAACTGACCTTATTCTTGCCTCATGGCCGGATTATAATCCGAAAAATGTTGACGAGGCGGCATCGGCGGAAATGAACTGGCTGATAACGCTTATATCAGATATCCGAACTGCGCGGGCGGAAATGAATGTGCCGGCAGGGGCCAAACTTAATTTGCTGGTTTCCGGTGCAAATGAAGTGACACTGGCATCACTGGCAACACAGGGGGAGGAGCTAAAACGACTTGCCCGGCTTGAAAATATTGATACACTGGAAGGTGCCGCACCCAGCGGGGCCATTTCCGTTGTGGTCGGCGAGGCAACATATTATCTGCCCCTTTCAGGTGTCATTGATATTGAGGCGGAAAAAGCAAGACTTTCAAAAAACCTTGAAAAACTTGAAAAGGAAATTGCTGCCGTTGCCGGAAGACTGAGTAATGAAAATTTCGTGGCTAAAGCCCCCGATCATGTGATTGCAGAAAATAAAAAAGGGCTTGAAGACGCCAGAGAAAAGGCAGAAAAAATTAATCAGGCATTGGAGCGTTTAGCCTCCATGAACTAGATAGAAGGTCAGATGAAGCTGATATACAGGGTATTTCTCATAAGCATTCTGCTCAGTGCTCCGGCATTGGCGCAGATGGGGACACCCTATAAAGTGAATATGACCTATAAAGCCTATTGGGGTGGTTTTGTCGTTGCCGAAATTCATAGTGAAACTGCTCTTGATGCCACTGGTTATCAGCTCAGTGCCGATTATAAGGTAAAGGGCTTTGCTGCCATTATCAGTGATATGGAAAACCGAACCATGAGCCGCGGAATTCTTTATACAGACGGCAAATACCGCCCTGAATATTATGAAAGCGGCGGTAATTTCGGCAAGCTAAAATATAAAAGCCAGGTCAGCTTTGATCCCAAAACTCTGAAAGTCACCAATCTGGTTCAGGAAATGGAACTCCGCAAAGATACGGAATATATTCCGATTGAGGAAAATGAAAAATACGGCATGGATCCGATGACCATGTTCCTTAACCTGATCATGACTCCGAATTTCAAGGAAGCCTACCGCGAAAAATATTCAGAGCGACAATTTGGCGGAATGTTTGTTTCTGAGCAGAGCTTTACCTGTGGCGACACGGAAATGATGGGAAAGGAAAGCCGCTCAGTCTTTCAGGGGGAAGCGGTCATCTGTAAAATTGACGGGAAGGAAATTTCCGGCGATATTAAAAGCACAAAGCCTAAAAAGAAGAAAAAAAGAAAATCCCGTGAACGGGATGATCAGGACAGCCGCCTTTGGTTCGGCAAAATGCCGGGCTTTGAAGGTACCGTTCCTGTCTACACCGAATTTCCCATTGGCTGGGGCAAGGTGCGCGTTTATCTGTCCGATTTCAACGTAACCCCCGTTGAAACCCCGACAGTGACGGCCCGCGGTGAATAACTGAAAAAATTTAATTGTCAGTTTTGAATTTTGAGCACTGAATCCGATACCTGCACCGCTGAGCCACCAATTTGAACGTCGGTAATTTCATCGTCCCGTGTCGTAACGGCAATTCTTATTTCGCTTGATCTTCCCATTTTTACACCCTGACGGCTGATGATATTTTGTTCTTTCGATTTATCAACCAGACCATAATGCACCAGATAAGACCCGGCAGGACCACTGGCATTACCGGTAGCCGGATCTTCAGTGACCCCAAAGCCAAGCATTCTGCTATAAATTGTTGCGCCGTCATCACCGGGTTCCATTGAAAACAAAAACATACCACGGCGCGTTAACCCCGCTTTATCAATCAATGCACCCATTCTCTGACGATCCATAATGGCCCTGTCCACGGCGTCCCTTGTTGCCAAAGGCACCATAATAAACGGCGCCCCGCAATCAACCATTTGTATAGGCAGATTACTGCTCCCAAAGTCAGCGACCTTAATACCGAGTGCTTCCGCGACGGCCCTTTTATCTTCAATGATGCCCCCAAATTTTGGCAATCGCTGTTTCATCCAGGCAAAGGCAAGTTTATCGTTATCCCATTCCAATTTAATGGGAGTTGGGCCGATGCCAAGTTCCAGAACAAGTTCATTTTGTTTCGGTCCGATAAGGCCCAGATTGGCAAGGGCAAAGACAGTTCCAACTGTTGGATGGCCGGCAATCGGCATTTCATTGGGTCGGCTGGGGGTAAAAATCCGAACCCGGAAGTCAGTGCCCTCTTTTCCTGCCGGATACAGAAAAGTCGTTTCAGAAAAATTCATTTCCTTGGTCAGTTTTATCAGCATCTCATCCGATAACCCTTCCGGGTCCAGAAAAACGGCGAGCTGATTACCTGATAGGGGCGTATCCGTAAAGACATCCATTTGCAGATAGCGAATTTCATTTTTTACTGTTTGGGCGATTGCATTGCCTGCAAAAATAAAAACCAAACCTATAAAAATGGCTTTACTTAAAGTTTCAAATATTCTGTGTAAATTCATCTGATAAACCTTGTTAATTATCAAAATGTCAAACTAATAGCCCGCGACACCATGCTCGATCCCACGCAGATCCGAATAACCGGTGAAAATGCCATTCTCATAAATGATGGAATTGGTCCGGCCCATGACTGTTTTATTTTCGCCGGGGCTGTTGATCCGGTCCCCCGATAGCTTGAAACCACGTGATTTCAATATGGCGAATGTATCCTGCGAAATTCCCTGTTCCAACACCACGGTATCCGGCCACCATTGATGGTGAATGCGCGGCGCGGCTGAGGCTTCCGCGATATTCATATCAAATTCCAGAACATTGAGAACCATTTGAAGCACAACGGTGATGATGGTGCTGCCACCCGGGCTTCCGGTGACCATATAGGGTTTTCCGTTTTTAAAGACGATCGTCGGCGTCATGGCGGAGAGGGGACGTTTACCCGGTTCAATCTGGTTGGCAACACCGCCCAGCAGACCGAAGGCATTGGGTGCACCGGGCTTTGCTGAAAAATCATCCATTTCATTATTGAGCAGGAAACCCGCCCCATCAACCGAACCGCCGCCGCCAAAGGCAACATTGATTGTGGTGGTGACCGATACCGCCCCGCCATCCTTATCCATGACCGAATAATGGGTGGTTTGCGGGCTTTCATAAGGCATATCAAGCCCCGGTTTAATATCTTCCGAACGGCTGGCATGTTTAAGATCAATGCTTTGGCGCAATTTTTCTGCGTATTTTTTATCGGTCAGCTTATCAAGCGGTACCGGATAAAAATCGGAATCGCCAAGATATTCCGAACGATCGGCATAAACGCGTCTCATTGCTTCCACCAGCACATGAATATAATCGGCGCTGTTTGGTCCCATGGATTTAAGATCATATCCTTCGAGTATATTAAGAAGTTCAATCAGATGAACGCCGCCGGAAGAAGCGGGCGGCATACTGTATATATCATAACCGCGGAAAGTGCCTTTTAATACCTGACGCTCAACCGCTTTATAATTTTTTAGATCTTCCAACGTGATAAGCCCACGGTTGGTTTTCATTTCCTTGACGATGAGGTCCGCCGTTTTTCCTTCATAAAAACCCTTTGCCCCTTCCTTGGCAATTAATTTAAGGGTGTTGGCCAGGTCTTTCTGGATTAACCGCTCTCCCATTTTATAGGGGGTGCCGTCCTTTTTAAGAAAATAGCGGATCGATGAAGGATCCTTTTTTAATATTTCAAGACCACCCTGATATTCCCTTTGCTTGGCATAATTGAGGACGTGACCTTCTTCGGCAAGTTTAATGGCCGGGGCCATCACTTGCTCGAGTGACATGGTGCCATATTTTGCCAGTGCCTGTGTCATGCCCATAACCGAGCCCGGCACCCCGGTCCCCAGATAGGTATAAAGCGATAAATTGGGATCATAATCGCCGTTACTGTCCAGCATCATATCCCGCGTTGCCGCGGCCGGGGCCATTTCGCGGTAATCAAGGGCAACAACATGATCAAGACCCGGCAGGCTGATCAGCATAAACCCGCCGCCGCCGATATTGCCGGCGACCGGATGTGTGACCGCAAGGGCAAAGCCGGTTGCCACAGCGGCATCAACCGCATTACCACCGGCTTTTAAAATATCCCTGCCGGCTTCCGCAGCCAGCGTTTCAATTGCGGTGACCATGCCATGCTCGGCCACTTCGGGATGGAACCTGGTCTGTGAGCGGTAGGAATAGGCATTTCCACCCGTCGTCTGTACTTCCTGTGCGACAGTTCCCTGCCAAATCGGCAGGCAAATAAATGCTGAGGCCAGCATGGCCTTAATTAACGTCCCATTTTTAAACATGTTTTCTTCCCCTTATGACTATTTTTATATCCGGCCCAGTCCGAATTTCTCCGATTTTAATTGACGAAAAACAGGAGATCATTAAATTCAGAATATCACGTGAATAGACCTTGTCAATTATCTGATAACGGACTTTTTTTGATCAATATTTAACCTGGGTCAAATTATTTTCCGTTCCACAGGATATACTGCAGTCAAACAATTTAATGGCCGGATGGTCAGAAATTTACTATTAGGAGAAATTAATGTCAGGAAATATCGGTATAACTAGCGTTCTTGTGGTCATTGACCCGACCGAGAAAGAGCAATATGCACTTAAAAGAGCGCTGATGATGAACGAGCTTTTAAAAGGCGGGGTTAAAATTCACCTTTTCATAACCGTTGAAAATGAAAAATTATATGATCTGATGGATTCTGATGATGTTCATTGCGACAGTGTTTGGCTGGAGTCTCTGACAAAACCTTTAACATCAAAGAATATTGACCATACTGCCGAAGTTGTGTGGACAGGCAATTGGCATTCTTCAATACTTGATGCCTCAAAGCGCCATAACGTTGATATGATCATACTTTCCGATTATCGCGATAAACGGGGATATACAGACCTTTCAGCGTCCAAATGGGCACTGCTCCGAGGATCGCTCTGCCCGATCCTGATCGTTGATCCATCCTCACAAATGGTCAGAAAAAAGGTGCTTGCCGCAGTAAACCTGCAAACTGATGATCCACGCCATGCTGCATTAAATAAAAATATTTTGCGCATAGCAGGTATACTTGCCAACGATTATGGTGCTGAACTCCATGTTGTAAATGGCTATGATAAATCGGCAAATTTCCCGGATCGTGCCATGCTCATTCGTGAAAGCGGTGCAAAACAGGAAAATATTCATGTTGAGATCGGCGATCCTGTTGATTTAATTGATGCCATTGCCAAAAAAATCGATGCCGATGTTGTGGTCATCGGCACCATCGCCCGTAAAGGCGTATTGGCCGCAATGCGTGGTAATAAAAGTGAACATATCATTCACAAAATGAACCGCGATGTTATGGTGATCAACAGCGCTGCCGAATAATAATAAGAATACTAAAATATGTGAAAAAGGGGCAATATTGCCCCTTTTTTTATGATTATATGCTGTAATAATTACCTGACATTCTTTTCAAGATAGATTTTCTGCACGTTAAACGGATGAAGACCCGCATAAAAATCATGACTGGACAGATTCTCCGGGATCATGAAACGCTTTTCAAGCGTAACGGACTTCAAGGTTTCCTCCAGCGTTAAATTCTTTTCAATTGCCTGTTCAACTGCTTCTTCAAGCGTTTTCAAATAATCAACATAACGATCAAAAATAGCGGGTCGGGCCGGAATTCCATGCCCGGGAATGATAATATTTAGATCAAATGCTTTTTGAAATGCGTTTAAAGTATTGATGTAGGCTTCCGTGTTTCCAAGCAACAAAAATGGGATCGAGCCATCCCCGAAGATAAGATTGCCGGTCCACGCCGCTTTTACGGATGGCACGTATACCACAGTATCGCCGAATGTATTACCGGCACCAAAATAGTGCAGTTCAACAGTGATGCCGCCCAGATCAATTTCCATAAATTTATCAAAGGTCAGATTGGGCATTCTTTTTTCAACACCGTCAAAGGCATTTTTATCACCACCCACCAGAACTAGATTTCTTGTCTTTAATTCCTCTATTGGCGGGCTCATCATCACTTTTGTCAGTTTCTGGGCGATGATGATTGTTTCGGGCGGGAAAACATAATTGCCAAATGTATGATCAGCATGTCCGTTGGTATTAACAAGATATAATATCGGCTTGTCGGTGACTGACCGGACCGCTTCAATAATCTGTTTTCCCATTTCACCATTTATATGACTGTCGATCACCAGCACGCCTTTTTCACCGACAACAAAACCGGCATTATCAACAGGAGGACGGGACGATTCCAGGGCATAAACGTTTAATCCCAGTGGAATAGCCTTTAGCATGACCCCTTTTGGATTTAGGGGCGGGGGAACAAAACCGGCAGGGGGTGATTGGGCCAGTCCCATGTTGGTGATGAGAAGGGCAATTATGGTGACGACAAACAGTTTGGGCAGCATCCTATATTCCTTTTATATTTACTTGTTAAATGAAAGTAATTAAAGAATACATAATAACTTGCTTTTTGCAAGTAATAAATAGTAGTTACTTCAACATTGCTAGAAACGAAAAGGACTGATAACAGTGAATTATGATGACAAATAAATCCAAACTGGAAAATATCAGACTGGCAACGAAGGGCGTTTATGAAAAAAATGCTGAAGCCTGGGATATGCTTCGCCCGAAAACTCTCTATGAGAAAAAATGGCTTGATCAGTTTATTGGATCAATAGAAAGTCCGACATATCTACTTGACCTCGGATGCGGAACCGGCAGCCCGATTGCAGATTATTTTATAGGGAAAGGCTTCAAAGTCTGCGGTCTTGATTACGCCCCGGCCATGATTGAAATTGCAAAGAAAAATCATCCAACCGGCAACTGGATTGTCGGTGACATACGTTCACTTGAATTTGATGAAATATATTGTGGAATTTATAGCTGGGATGCGTTTTTCCACTTATCACAGGAAGAACAACGGAAAACTTTACCCCGCATTTGTGCTCTCATCAAAAAGGGTGGCGCCATTTTATTAACCGTCGGCCATCAGGCAGGAGCCGTTACAGGAACCGTGGCCGGTGAAAAAGTGTTTCATGACAGTCTTTCAATCGATGACTATTCGAGCATTTTAACAAAAAGCGGATTTAAAAAAATTCTGGTTTATCCTGAAGACAAAGAAGCAAAGGGCCGTTCCATCTTGCTGGCATATGATCGTCAGAAAAGTGGTCTTTAATAGTTTTTGAATAACACCCTTAAATGATGTAAACTTACCTCTTATTGAAACAAGAAGGAGGGGAAAAATGACCATCAAAAGACGTGATTTTAACAAACTGATCGGTGCCGCCGCAATTAGTCCGGTGTTATTAAGTCAACCAACAAAAGCGGAAACCACCTGGTCATTTGAAGCCAACGTTGCGGAATGTTGCAGCTGTGAAATTCCCTGTCCCTGCAATTTTGGTCTGCCGACCAAGCTGCGCTGTGACGGAAACCGCCTGATTGAAATTGAAAAAGGGAATATTGGCGATATGGATCTGGCCGGGGTTCGTTTTCTTGTCAGTTTTGAAATGGGCAAATGGGCCCGTATCTATCTAGATGACAAAATGAACAACGATCAGATGGAAGCGTTCAAGGCCATTTTCCCTGTTGCTTTCGCCGGATATTCAAAACAGGCCAGATCGGTTGAAGTTGTCCCCCTGGAAGTGACCCGTCAGGATGATCTGGTCCTTAAATATAAAACCCCGGCGTCCGAAGTTGAAATGAAGCCGCTTCGCGGCATTGACGGAGGATTAATCACCGTTGATGGCCTTCCGAACAAGGCCTTTTATCATTATGTGCAGTATGAGTCCGTCGACCATACCCATGATGATCCGGACCGGCAATGGTCCTATTCCGGCACCAACGGCTTTACGTCGCGGATGATTGTCAGCGGGTAATCGTCAATTATGGCTCCGCCAGAACCAGATAAGCCAGTTCCAGATAATCTTGTCTCCCAAACCTGGGAAAAACCGTTTGTGCGGCCGGATAAAATCCCTAATTCCGCCGATGTGGTGATTATTGGCGGCGGTATAGTTGGTGTTTCAACAGCTTATTTTCTCGCAAAAGCGGGTATTAATATTGTCCTGTGCGAAAAAGGGCATATTGCGGGTGAGCAATCGGGCCGTAACTGGGGCTGGGTCAGAAAACAATGCCGTGATGCCCGTGAGCTTCCCATGATGATTGAAAGCATGAATATCTGGGCAAATCTGGAAAAGGATATTGGTGAGGATGTCGGCTTTCACCGGACCGGCTGCATTTATGCTGCCAAATCGGAAAAAGAGCTTGCGCGTTATGAGGACTGGCTTAAAACCGCCCGACATTTCGGCCTTGATACGCGGCTATTGAGCGCGGCTGAGCTCAAAGCCCATATCCACGGCGCTTCAGAAAACTGGCCCGGCGCCCTGCACACACCAAGTGACGGTCGGGCGGAACCGCATCTGGCGGCCCCCGCCATTGCCCGTGCAGCGGTAAGGGAAGGGGCAACAATCCTCACCACTTGCGCCGTAAGGGGTATGGAGCAATCGGCCGGGCGTGTCAGCGGTGTCATCACTGAATATGGCACCATTAATGCAACACAGGTGCTTTGCGCCGGTGGGGCGTGGACCTCTCTTTTCTGCCGTTTTCATGGCATCCGCCTGCCGCAGTTAAAAGTTAAAGGCACCGTGGCCCGCACCGAAAAACTCGAAAAAATATTTGACGGGGAACTTTATGGCGGGGGGCTTGGTCTGCGACGGCGGCAGGATGGCGGTTATACGGTTGCCAGTGAATCCTATATGAACCATTCGATCACCCCGTCAACATTCCGCTATGCGCTTAAGTTTCTGCCGGCATTTATTGAGGAATTTAAACATTTGCACCTGTCCATTGGCAGCGATTTTTTTGATGAGCTTTCCATTCCGGTCCGTTGGCCGATGGATACACCGTCCCCGTTTGAGCGGACAAGGGTGTTAAACCCTGATCCGGATGAACCAACTTTAAAGTCAATGATAAAGGCTTTCACCCGCCTTTTCCCGGCCTATCCCGACATTAAATTTGCTGAAAGCTGGGCAGGAATGATTGAAACCACGCCGGACGCGGTCCCCGTCATCTGTGAAAGCGAGAAAATACCCGGCTTTTATATCGCCACCGGCTTCAGCGGTCATGGTTTTGGCATTGGCCCCGGCGCCGGGAAGGCGATCGCCGGTATGATCAGCGGGCAGGACAGTGGCATTGATCTTTCCCCGTTCCAATTGAAGCGCTATTTTGACGGCAGTAAAATAATCCTCAATCAACGCATATAGGGGATATTGCCTTGCCAGACCGGGAACAAACATTCACCGACTTTATAAATTACAGCATTTCAGCGCCAAAGCGCATCGGCAAGTCATTTTATACCATTATTTTTTACGGTATTTTGCTCTATCTGATCATGGCGATACTGATCAAAATTCCCGGTCTATTTACGCAATCTTTTTATCAGCCGGGTGAAGGGGCGACCTATCAGCATATAAAAGACGAGGGGCTGCTGGCGCTTTATAGTTTTATTATCAATGCGAAAAACTATTTATTCATAAGCATTATCATTTTTGTCTGCCAAGAAAGTGATCAGAAGGGAGCCGTTTCCATTTCAACACTCTGGCAGCAGATCAGGAACTTCTCCAAACCTCTTTTGCTTCTGATTCCCACAATTTGGGCTATAATTTATATATCCGGGCTCCTCATTGATCCTTTAGCCAATGAAATGCGGATATCTTTAATCCACCAGCTTTTCATCAAACCCGTCATGACCATCATTTTTCTGATCAATGTAGTTTCTATGAAAATTTTTAAAAATATTTTATATTTAAATATCAATAAGATAATTAACTTAGTTAAAGTAATAAATTATAAAATTCTGTTAACCCTTTATATAGCCAGCCTGGCGCTACTCTATAATTATCCGGGATTGATATATAATGTGCGTAATCCATTGGTTAGAAAACTGACTGAGGATAAAACCATCAATCCAATGGATACGCTGCTTAAAATCAATTATGGATTTGAATTATTGGCCTTTATTATATCCATTGTCGTTATAACCATCACTGCGGCAATAGCCATTTATGCCGTCAGATCGGTTGAAAAAGAGGAACTTAATGAGTAATCCCAAGCCTTTGATCGACCAGCTGATGCAGTTTTTCAAGGGATGCCAGTTGTTCTTCAATGGTGCGGGTCAGCTGCCACTGCCTTGTTGAATTCATGGCAAGCTGGTTTTTAAACAGCGTATTTGTCGCGCCCGCTTCAAAATGGCACTGATGGGAGGGGGCTATATTTTCAAGTCTTTTCCTCGCAATTTTCAGATCAACATTAATGATTTCCGGGTAGAGAGATGTCATATCCACCATAAAAAGCTGGGTGCTTTCCCGTCTGTCGCGAAGCAGATCAAGAATTGAAATATAATCCGACATGGCGCGCCTGATATTTTCATCCGATATAATCTGAAAATTGCCGCTGCTGACCAGTTCCTGTGCAACAGGAAGGTTGGAAATAGGGTTTGCCTGTTTATGGGAAAGGGCGAGGGCACTGCAATCGGCGCTGGTCAATGCGTCCAGCCCTTTTTCGCCAGCATAATAATCCAATATATTGATGATACCATTCTGAATGTCTTTCTGTTCACTATAGCCCTCAAAAATAAGTTTGAGATTTGCTTCGATATCCTGATGCAGGTTTTCCAGATACTTATATTCCTGCGATTTTGTCTTACGCCCGTCATACCATGACTGAACCTGAAGGCCGAGGAAAATACCGACAATCACGACAATCAGATCAAGAGCTACTGCAATCCAATTCTGTTTCGTAACATTTTTCATAAAACGGCGTAATATCATTCATGCTTCCCTTATAATATGGAGCTTAACGTATATTGCTGTCCCGGCAAAATATTATTTAAACGTGGTACAGTAAGTGAATTATTCTATTTTTATTTTATTAAGTCATTGATTTTAAAAGAGTACAGTTTGTGAACTAGTTTAATTTAACTTTCGCAGGTAGATATTTGCCTACTTGAACGAATCAATTTCACTAAAGGAAATAAAAATGGGAAGATTATTAATTCTACTCTACGGGGTATTAAGCTATGCACTGGCTTTGGTAGCATTGGCTTATCTGGTGGCATTTGTCGGTAATTTTGACAATTTGCCTTTTGTTACAAAAACCATTGATAACGGGGTGGCCGGATCACTCGGACCTTCAATGCTGATCAATATTGCACTGCTCGTGCTGTTTTCATCAACACATTCAATCATGGCCCGTCCATGGTTTAAGGAACGCTGGACGAAAGTCATTCCACATGCGATGGAACGGAGCACCTATGTTTTGGTTTCTGCCGTAACACTCCTGGTGCTTTATTATTACTGGCAGCCAATGCCCGATATTATCTGGCAGCTTGAAAGCAATTTCTGGATTTATGTGCTCTGGGGTGTGAGCCTTGCCGGATACGCAATTGTGCTGATCTCCACATTCCTGATCAATCATTTTGAACTTTTCGGGCTTGAGCAGATCTATACAAACTTTACCGGAAAAGCACCATCAGGTTTTAAATTTGTCCAGCCGCTCTTTTATAAACTGGTGCGTCATCCGCTTTATACCGGGTTTGTGCTGGCCTTCTGGTCAACACCAACCATGTCCGCAGGCCATTTTCTTTTTGCGACCATGATGACAGCAGAAATCCTGATTGCCATCCCGCACGAAGAAAAAGACATCGCCTCGCTACTGGGTGAGCGCTATAAAAAATACCTTAATGAAGTCCCGATGCTTATTCCATTTATGAAAATTAAATAAATAACGCAAAACAGGGTATCAAAATTAAATTCCCCGCCGGGAAGGGCATAATGCTCTTATCGGTGGGGAATTTCCTTTTTAGGCTAGCTCCTCTTTCAATATTTTAACAAATCGATCAACATCCGCATTGCTAGTAAACATATGATTGGAAATACGCAGGGCATTATACTCAATAGCTTTGGGGATGATATCCTGATCCCACATTTTATCATAAACCTGCCTGTTTGGGACACTATCAAGACTTATGGTGACAATCGCTGATGCCAGTTCCGGATCAGTCGCGGACAATAAAGAGGTCCCTTTAATATCCTTTAATTGCTCACGGCAATAATGCGCCAGGGACAGGCACCTTTTTTCAATTCGTTCCTTACCGATTTTATCAAACCAGGCGACAATTTCACCAAAGCCTATAATGATGGCAAAATTTCGCGTTCCTGATGATTTGGTATAGGCGGTATATCCATCCAGATAAAAGGTGCTGGTGACTTTTTTCTGCACTGCTTTCCGGATATAAAGGATACCTGTTTCCTTTGGCCCCAAAAGCCACTTATGACCACTGAATGCATATATATCACAGCCAAGCTCATGAACATTCACATTAATCATGCCCGGCGCCTGTGCCCCGTCGACTATAAAGAAAATACCGCGGTCCCGGGCAATTTCCGCTATTTCCCTGATCGGCATACGAAGACCGGAAACGGTAATTACATGGCTTAGCATGAGCATTTTTGTTTTTGGTGTTATATTTTCCAGCACGAGATCAATAATCTGCTGTTTATTTTTGGCCGGCATCGGCATTTCAAATTTCTTAAGTACGGCCCCCTTGGTCAGGACCAGATATTCAAGGCCATTTTCCGCGCTGCCATGTTCATGATTGGAGGTCAGTATCTCATCACCCGCGTTCCATTCAAGACCACCACAGACGGTATTTATCCCTTCCGTTGTGTTGCGGGTCAGTATGATTTCATCAACATCAGCACCAATGAAATTTGCCACATTGACGCGAGTCTGGTCCATTTTGCTTCCGATGGGGCCGGTATTGCCAAGAGCAGGGTTTGCTTCCAGCTCACGCATTGTCGCGCAGACATGATCTATAAGAAATTCCGGTGACGGTCCAAGAGTGCCAGTATTAAAATAAGCCATATTATCCGGCACCAGAAGCGTATTTTTAACCCGCGCAAATATCTGATCGTCACTTAGCCGGTCAATATCATCAAAATTATCCTTTTTATCCGAAATCGCCGCCTGTGCCCCAACCGTCCCCAATAGCGCCAGTGTGCCAATTGCCGATCCTTTTAGAAAGTCCCGTCTATTTTCCATCTTTCCGTCCCTATTTTTATTACTGCCAATGAATATTAACACCAATTTTCCAAAAAAATTAGGAAATTGGATATGTTATTCAATATAATAAATATATCTGTCTTTTCTTAAAGGATTTGCGAATTATGTTGACTTGTTAGCAAAAGAAGTGTCTATGGACATACGTTTGACTAATACATTACCAATAACATCCGCTTCTCTTTCCAAATATTTAGATTCAGTAGAGGGTAATAGACGTAAGTCTTTATCAAACTTTCTGTTTGATCACACTACCGTGATTAAACAACTTACCAATATTTGCATAAGGAGAAACAAAATGGCAACTGGTACAATTAAATGGTTTAATCCGACAAAAGGTTTTGGCTTTATTGAGCCTGACAATGGCGGCAAAGACGTCTTTGTTCACATTTCTGCGCTTCAGAAATCTGAGCTTTCATCTCTCGATGAAGGTCAGAAAATTCAATATGACGTTCAGGAAGACAGAGGCAAACAAGCCGCTTGTAATTTAACAGCGGCTTAATTAAAGCCCACTTTAAAAATTGATTTAACACGGGTCAGAAATCTGACCCGTGTTTTTTTTATTCCGAAAAATCCTCGGCGAGGTAGGCCCATCTTTCATGGTCGCGATAGTCATTGCCGATTTGCAGATACTTTCTGGAAAAACCTTCCTTCTCAAATCCGACTGCTTTAACCAGCCGGATAGAGGCGGTATTTCCCGGCTGAATGTTGACCTCAACCCGGTTTAGGCCGATTTTCTGAAAAGCGTGGGCAAGCACCAGCCTGATCGCTTCCTTCATATAACCATTGCCACATAGGCTTTCTTCTGCGTAATAGCCAAGGCTTGCGGAACTGAACGGGTCCAGCCGGATACTGTTCAGATTAACGACCCCGGCAAACTGGTTATCATCTCGCGTAAAGACGAAAAAGCCGATCATTTTTCCCATTTTCATACGCCGGATATACTGATCATAATAGGCCGGATCACCGGACACAAAGACCCAGGGTTCATGGAAATCCCGGTTGCGGTTAACAAAATCCATAAACTGTTTTTTGTGGCTCATGGAAGGAAGTTGAAGCTCAACCTTGTCACCGCGGGCGATCACATGGGTAAAAACCGATTTTAAAGGCGGGAATGTGACCATTTATACCCCCTTTAAATCCTTACCGCGAAAATTTGTTATTGGACGGGAACCCGTGTGGTGGCATCCGGCCAACCTGACCGCGCTTGCCAATCCAGGGGGTAAGGTCGGTTTCGGTGCGGATTTTTCCGCCGCGCATTTCCCAGCTAAGCCCCTCGGCAATATTAAATGAAATCACATCACCAAGGCTGCCACCCTTATATTTCTGCAAAATCGCCCCGCGGCCCTTTGTCATTTCCGGCATCTGGTCAATCGGGAAAATCAACAGCTTACGGTTTTGCCCGACAATGGCAACATGGTCATGACCCGGTTCAATCACGCGGGCGAGGGCGGCTTTATTCTTGCCATCCTCAACATTCATGACCTGCTTTCCATTTCTGGTGCTGGCCATTACTTTATCGGCTTCCGCCATGAAGCCACGCCCGGCTTCGGACGCGATGATCAGCTTACTATCCGGTTTATAAACGGTGAGGGAGACTATCTTTTCATCATTTTCCAGATCAATCATCAGCCGGACCGGCTCGCCGTGACCACGACCGCCGGGTAGTTTATCCGCGCCCAAAGTATAAAAACGCCCATTCGATGCGAAAAGCAATACTTTATCAGTGGTCTGGCAGTGGAAAGCGAATTTTCCTTCGTCGCCTTCCTTATATTTTATTTTGTCATCATCCAGATCAACATGACCCTTCATCGCCCGGATCCAGCCCATACGGGAACAGAGTACCGTAACCGGTTCTTTTTCAATCATCGCTTCGAGCGGAATAATTGCCGCCTCCGGCGCATCGGAAAATTCGGTGCGGCGCGCGCCCAGATCGGTTTTTTTGCCGAACCGTTCCCGGATGGAACGGATATCAGTGGCAATTTCCTGCCATCTCATCTCCTCACTGTCCAGAAGCGCAAGCAGATGAGCTTTTTCTTCCTCAAGTGCCTTATGTTCGGTGCGAAGTTCCATTTCCTCTAGCTTACGCAGGGATCGCAGGCGCATATTCAGAATAGCTTCCGCCTGTATATCCGTCAGCTTAAAGGTGTCCATCAGGCATTGTTTGACCTCATCCTCTTCACGGATGATGCGGATCACTTCATCAAGATTGAGGAAGGCGATCAGATAACCGCCCAGAACTTCCAGACGATGATCAATTTTTTCCAGCCTAAATTTTGACCGACGGATCAGCACATCCTGACGATGATCAAGGAAAGCCTGCAATACCTCTCGAAGGTTCATCACCCGTGGCAGCCTTCCGCCTTCAAGAACATTCATATTGAGCGAAAAGCGGCTTTCAAGCTCGGTCAGTTTAAATAGACTTTCCATCAGCAGTTCCGGATCAACCGTCCTGCTTTTCGGTTCAATCACGATGCGGATATCTTCCGAGCTTTCATCAAGTACATCGCCAAGGATCGGCAATTTTTTCTGATAAATAAGATCGGCAATTTTTTCGATCAGCCGTGATTTCTGAACCTGATAGGGAATTTCCGTAATGATAATCTGATACATGCCGCGACCGGCATCTTCCACATGCCAATTGGCACGGATACGGAAACTGCCCCGTCCGGTGCTGTAGGCTTCAACGATATTTTCATGCGGTTCAACAATGGTGCCGCCGGTCGGAAAATCCGGTCCCTGAATAAATTCGCAAAGCTTGGCAAAACCGGCATTGGGTGTTTTAATCAGATGAAGAAGAGCGGAACAGATTTCATCCACATTATGAGGAGGAATACTGGTGGCCATACCAACTGCAATCCCCATGGCCCCATTTGCCAGAAGGTTAGGAAAAATTGGCCGGCATAACGACCGGTTCTTTTTCCTCGCCGTCATAGGTTTCCCTAAAATCAACCGTGTCTTTGTCAAGGTCCTCCATCAGGGCCATGGCCACTTCGGTCATGCGCGCTTCGGTATATCACATGGCAGCGGCATTATCACCATCGATATTGCCGAAATTGCTTCGTCCGTCCACAAGCGGGTAACGCACGGCAAATTCCTGACTTAAACGCACCATGGCATCATAAACCGACTGATCACCATGGGGATGGTATTTACCGATCACATCACCAACCACTCGGGCACATTTTTTAAATCCGGTATCGGGATTCAGCTTTAATTGCCGCATGGCATAAAGAAGGCGTCGAACTGGCTTAAGTCCGTCCCGCACATCGGGAAGGGACCGTGACATAATGGTGGATAAGGCATAGGACAGATAACGATCCCCCAGGGTATCACCAAGGGGTGCGTCTAAAATTATATCTTCAGAAATTTTCGTATTCATAACGGCTACTATAACAATATGCGCGCATGATTAAAGCCAAAAAATGATGAAAAATCATTATTCTGCAACAGCAACGCTTTCCGCTTTGCCACGTGAATTTTTTGCCAGCATTTCGCCCTGCTTTTTTGATTTCATCAGTTCTCTTGCTTTTGCGTAAGCCGGATCATTCCAGAAAATCAGGCAGCCATTGCAACCACGGCCACAACATCCCTCAACCCCGATGCGCGGGGTTTTGAATTTGCGGTCTTTTCTGGCATCTTCGGTACTGGCGACAAGTCGGTCACGCAGTTCAAAATAACGCTTTTCTGAACCAAACCCCTGTTCAATTTTGCTGCCTTCCTTATCGAATTTAAGGCGGTCCCATTGTTCCTGGGTAAGGGGGCGTTCCTTCCTGACCACGGAAAGTTCAGGAAACTGACGGATAAGCTCTTCACTTTCCTGATCAAACCATGAAAATGGAATGCGGATCAGCGGTTTTTGCCCGGCATTGACAACCTCGACTGTCTGGCCCTTATTAACATCATAAAATTCGTAAATCCGCAAAAACATGGTTTCCCGGCTATAGGGCGAAATAAATTCAAGCACATCACCCGCTTCTATGCGGTTTTTGGGTTCAAACAAAAAGGCATCATCTTCAACCCCGGAAATAAACCCGGCAAATTCCCATTCCGCCATGGTTGATGTATTTTCATAATTATGGGCGTGATTGGTCAGCCGCCCTTCATGGAAGGCGAGGGTATGGCCACGCCCCTGGACGGTATCGAGTTCTTCCATATATTTTTTCGGGTCCCAGTTTTCAGGATCGGCATAATAATCATCAATCGCCATACGGTAAGCACGGGCAACCAGCGCTACATAATACTGGCTTTTATTGCGGCCCTCGACTTTAAGGCTGTCGACACCGAGTTTTAAATACTGGTCGAGCTTCGGCATCAGGCACAGATCTTTTGAATTCAGGATATAAGAGCCACGCTCATCTTCCTCAATCGGCATAAGCTCGCCTTCACGGAGCACCTTCCTCAAGCAGGAATTCAAACATATCAATGGTATGTTCATTCAGTTCAAGATCCTGAATGGTGCCGTCTTTCAGGCGCATATGAACCTTATAGTTCCAGCGACAGCTGTTTGAACAGTTGCCCTGGTTGGCACCGCGTTCCCGACATAAAGTTTGAAAGCATACAACGCCCGGAATAGGTCATGCACATGGCCCCATGGACAAAGGCTTCAAGCTTGATATCCGGGCATTTTTCCCTGATTTCGGTCAGCTCGGCGAATGAAACCTCTCGCGCCAGCACACAAAGCTTCGCGCCTTGCTCTTCCCAGAATTTGACACTGAGCCAGGAACAGATATTGGCCTGCGTTGATATATGCAGCTCAAGATCAGGGGCCATTTCCTTGACATACTGAAAAACGCCCGGGTCGGCAATAATCACGCCGTCCGGTTTTACTTTCCGCACGGTTTTTACATATTGTTCAAGTTTCGGGACATCCTTGTTATGGGAAAACAGATTAAGGGTCAGATAGACACGCACGCCGTGTTTATGGGCAAATTCGATGCCTTCCACCACATCTTCAAGTGAAAAGTCGGATTTGGTTCGAAGGCTCATATCCGGCGTGCCAAGATAGACGGCATCCGCGCCATAAAGCACGGCCATTTTAAGTTTTTGCAGATTTCCGGCCGGCATCAATAGTTCTGAACGTTCCGGCCTAATTGAATTTGCTGGTCTAATACCCATAATATCACCTGAATTTCTTTATCACGCGTCTATATACTGGAATTTAAATTAAATGTCTAAACAATATAATCCCGAAGCATGCGGCGGGCCTGGGGAATTTTTTTGGCATAGGGGCCAAGCATATGACGTTCCATAAAAAATTCTGTAAGTGCCAACCCATGATTTAAATCTGTGACCGTAATATTTTCTGATTTTCCCTTTAAAAAAGGCGGCAGGATCAGCATTTTATCATGATAAGGGGCGCCCGCCTCACGGCTGACGGCCCGGCCCGATTTGGGGGATACATAAATAAGATCATCTGTTCTGCCGCTGGCCGCACAACTATCGAGGTTAAGGCCAAACCCCAGTTCTGTCAGCAGGCCGATTTCCCAGCGGACCAGAAGCGGCGCCCAATCCGCCAGGTCATTTTCCGCAACTTCCAATGCATCAAGAAAGGCAAGCAGCCCGTCAAGCAACGATGCATGCTCTTCGTTTTCAGCAATTGTCACGCATAAAAGACTGCAACAGCTGTTTAGTGCCGCCAATTTTGCCGGACTATACAGAAAATTTGCCGCCCGCGCCTTTGCAAGCTCAACTGAATAGGTACCCAGATGCGTTTCAAGTCGCCCGCGCCAGGTCACTGTTACTTCATTTCCCGGCTGGACTGTCCCTCGTTGTCGGCGACCAAAACCACCTTTGACAATACCGGCATGGCGCCCGCGGTCACGTGTCAAAATATCAATAATGGCATCATATTCACCATATTTCCGACTGCTTAAAATGATCCCGTGATCCCGCCATTCCATTAGAAAATATCCAAATTTATAAACATACCTAGTTTATCGCAGCCATGTGCAAATTGTAAGTCCCAAGATATATATTTAATTTGTTGTTTATTTAACATTTTTTTAAACTAAAGACGCTAATCTCCGTCAATAGTATGTCAGTGCTTTAAACTATTCCCGGGGACTTAATATTGCTTACTATCAGTACTAATTTTCTACAAGCAATCATTGAAGCGACGCCCAATGCCATCTATGTGAAAGATGAGCAGGGCAGGTATCTGATGATTAATGAGCAGGGGGCGAAGTCTGTTGGACGCACGGTTCAGGATTTTATCGGGCGAACTGATCTGGAAATTTTTCCTGAAGAACTCGCCAATCGGGTCATGGAACTTGATCGCAGGGTTTTGAACGGTCATCACCATAGCGGTGAAGAAAAAGTGAATGATGATCTTTATTTTCAAAGCAATAAATTTGTTGTCAGAGATGAACGAAGCGGTAAAAAAGCCATCGTCGGCATTTCAACGGACATTACAGAATTAAAGAAATCAGAACAAAAGCTCCACGAAGCCCGTGAAAAGGCTGAGGAAGCAAGTTCCCACAAAAGCATCTTCCTGCAAAATATGAGCCATGAGCTTAGAACGCCCCTTAATGCCATTATCGGCTTTTCCAGTATTCTTTGCGGCGAAAGCGGCATAAAGCCTGAAATGGTGGATGACAATTTCATTGAATATGCAAAATTAATCAATTCGAGCGGCATACATCTGCTAGCCATTATCAATGATCTTCTTGATTTATCAAAAATTGAAGCCGGGGAGCAGGATTTTACCGAAAGTGAAATTGACGTAAAATATGTTATCGAAACCTGCGTTCAATCAATGAGTGGGCTTGCCAGGGATAGGAACATTAGAATTTACGAAAAAATGCCGCCACAGATCATCACCATGAAAGGTGATGAGCGGATCATGCGGCAGATGATTGCCAATCTTCTTTCAAACGCCATTAAATATTCGCCCGAGGATAATGATGTTAAGGTCATTTTAAGCCTTAGGAACAGCGGCGGTATTGATATTTCAATTGTCGATAACGGCATCGGTATGACGCCGGATGACTTAAGAACGGCCATGATACCGTTCAGACGCGCGTCGCAGGTCAAAAATTCCGATATTGCCGGGACCGGGCTTGGTCTGCCGTTGGTTGATGCTTTTATAAAATTGTTTCAGGGCACCCTGGACATTAAAAGTGAAATTGGGGCAGGGACCAGTGCCACCCTTCATTTCCCGCCGGAACGGTCCGTCCTGATCAGGGGCCTCAATACTGCCTGATCAGTCCGACAAGAAGGCCCTGAATACGAACACGATTGGCCGGATAAACCTGGGTTTCATAGTCGCGGTTTGATGGCTCCAGCGCAATATCGGGGCCCCGTTTTCTTAATGTTTTAAGGGTCGCTTCCTCTTCATCAACCAAAGCCACAACAATCTGTCCGTTATACGCATTGTCACAGCGCTCAATCAGCACCCGGTCCCCGTCAAGGATACCGGCCTCGACCATACTGTCACCGTCAACATCAAGGGCATAATAACTACCGCTACCGAGTAACCCGGCTGGAACCGCAATATTTTCATATTGCTCAAGCGCCTCAATCGGTGTACCGGCGGCAATTTTACCATGAAGGGGGATTTCAACTGTCTGCGGATCAGTGTCATGGGATTTGCCGCTGAAATCGGGTTTGAAAATATTATTAGGGGCTGTTTCCTCGTCCTCAGGAAGCTTTATTACCTCAAGCGCGCGGGCCCGGTTGGGAAGGCGGCGGATGAATCCCCGTTCCTCCAGCGCATTAATCAGCCTGTGAATGCCGGACTTTGATTTAAGATCAAGCGCAATTTTCATTTCCTCGAAAGAGGGGGCAACACCGTCTTCTTTCAGTCGGTCGTTAATAAGCATCAGCAAAGTATGTTGTTTTTTGGTCAGCATAAAGTTTTCTCCCAGTCCCCTTACTTAACCCAAATTTCAATTCCCGAATTCAATTTTAATTCGTAAATTAAGCTATATATGTTCTTTTATGTTCTATTTTTATTCTCATGTCAAGGCGAAATAAGAACATTTATAAAATATCATTCCAGCAGCAGAATTTTGACCAGATCACCAATTTCCGCTGCGGGTGCATCAATTTCGCGGACGAGCAGACAATTTGAATGGGCCAAGGGATAAAGATTAGCGCTGCCCTGATTTTTGTAAATGCTGACCCATTTTTCACCACGTTCATTTTCATGATAATTTGCGCGCATATAATTTTGCCTGCTGCCACCAGGTGCCAATTCATGCTCGATCCGGGCATGACTGAATTGATGGCCATCTGCCCGCCGACCTTGCATTTTCTGCAGCGCAGGGAGCATAAAATTGGTAAAGCAGACAAAGGCGCTGGCAGGATTTCCCGGCAGACCGAAATAGGGAATAGAGTTGAAATCACCATATACGAGCGGCTTGCCCGGTTGCATCGCCACCTTCCAGAAGGCGACCTGTAAACCAGCGTCCTTTAATACATCCTGGATCAGGTCATAATCCCCGACAGAGACACCACCGATGCTGACGAACATGTCAAAATCCTTAACCTGATCAATTTTTGCCCTGACATCCTCTATCGTGTCTTTTGCTGTACCAAGATTTACGGGCAGACCACCATGTTCCTCAACCAGCGCCATAAGCATCGGGACATTTGAATTGACGATTTTATCGGGGCCGATTTCTGATCCGACCTCCATAAGCTCGTCCCCGGTGGAAAGAATGGCCACTTTCGGTTTGTTATAAACTTTAAATTCAGCCACATTACCCGCCGCCAACAAAGCAATCTGACGCGCCCCAATTAAAGTATTTGCCTTGATCAGGCAGTCTCCGGTTTTAAAATCACCACCTGCGGCACGGATATTTGCGCCCAGAGCCTTGCATTCATTGACCGTGATCATATCACCGTCACGGCTGATATTTTCCTGAATGACCACGGTATCGGCCCCGTCCACCATGGGGGCACCGGTAAAAATCCTGACCGCTTCACCGGGGCCAATCATGCCCACAAAGCTTTCTCCCGCTTTTGATTCACCAATGACTTTTATCGGGTCGGCAATATCAGCGAACCTGATAGCATAGCCGTCCATAGCCGAAGCCGCAAAGGGCGGCTGGGTCATGTTTGAGCAAATATCCTCGGCGACCACGCGCCCTAAAGCATCATAAAGGTTGATTTTTTCCACAGACAGCGTTTTAACCGAATTTAAAATAATCGCCAGGGCATCAGGGACGGGAAGAAGGCTCATAATAATCTAATCCGCATCATAGGTGCCGGATTTCCCGCCGGATTTATGGGTAAGGCGGATATCCGAAATCCGCATTGCCTTATCAACAGCCTTACACATGTCATAAATAGCGAGAGCGGCAACTGAAACAGCGGCCAGCGCCTCCATTTCAATGCCGGTGCGACCATAAAGGCTTGCTGTTGCTTCAATATCCACGCAGCAATCGTCCTGATTGGCGCTAAGTTCCACTTTCACATTCTGGATCGGCAGGGGGTGGCATAACGGGATAAGATCGGCGGTTTTTTTGGCGGCCATAATCCCGGCAAGACGGGCCACGGTAAAAACATCGCCTTTTTTAACGCCGCCGGCCTCAATAAGAGCCAGCGTTTCCATAGCCATATAAATCCGGCCTTTGGCGGTGGCAATGCGCTTGGTTTCCGCCTTTTCCGAAACATCAACCATGCTTGCCCGGCCCTGTTTATCCAAATGGGTTAGTTCTGACATGTTTTTATCCTAAACATAGTAGCCCCGAGTGCTTTATTCGTTAAAAAGCAGTTTTCGGGTCGCTTTTTCCACATCCTGCTGCCGCATCAGCGATTCACCGATTAAAAAGCTGTTTATGCCGCATTTTTCGCGGATCATTATAAGGTCATCATGGGTAAAAAGTCCACTTTCACTGACCAGGGTACGGTTTTTATCGGATAGCTTAGAGAGCTGAATGGTCGTTTCCAGCGATACCTCAAATGTTTTTAGGTTCCGGTTATTAATTCCAAGGAGTTGAGATTTTAATTTATGCCCTCTTTCCAGTTCATTAGCATCATGAACTTCAACCAATACATCAAGATTATACTGCCGTGCAGCGTCTTCCAGTTCGGCAGCAAGATGATCATCAATCATCGCCAGAATAAGCAATATACAATCAGCGCCCAGGGCGCGTGCCTCAACAATCTGGTAAGGATCAACCATAAAATCCTTGCGAAGCACGGGAAGGGATGTTTCGGCCCGCGCCGCCACCAGATATTCGTCCGAACCCATAAAATAGGGCTGATCGGTCAGCACACTTAAGCAACTGGCGCCACCGGCAGTATAGGCTTTTGCCAGGGCAGGCGGGTCAAAATCCTCCCGGATCAGGCCTTTACTGGGACTGGCCTTTTTTATTTCAGCGATTAGACCGAAATTGCCCGCCGCTTCCGCCTTTAACAGATGATCGCGAAAGCCACGGACAGGGCTGGCCTGCTTTGCCGCCGTTTCAAGATCGGCAAGCGATCTTTGTTTTTTGCATTTTTTAACATGCTCACGCGTCGTTGCGGCAATTTTACTTAAAATATCCGCCATCTGATTACTCTTCTTCTTCCGGGGCGGGCGGTTCTTCATTGGAAAGCTCAATCCACTTTTCCAGTGTTTCTTTTGCCTTACCGCTGTCAATGGCCTTTGCCGCTATTTCAGCGCCTTCCTTCAGATCCTTTGCCTTACCGCTGACCAACAGCGCTGCCGCCGTATTGATAAGCACAATATCCCTATAGGCACTTTTCTTACCATTCATCAGATCCCAGATAGCAGCAGCATTATAGTCGGCATCACCACCCTCAATATCCGCCATTTTCGCTCGTTTTAGCCCTGCATCTTCGGGGCTGATGGTGAATTCAGTAACCTTGCCATCCTTATATTCGGCAACATATGTTTCGCCGGTAATGGTAATTTCATCAAGACCGTCAGAACCGGTGACAACCCAGACCCGCTCACTACCCAGCCGGCCGAGCACTTCGGCCATCGGCCGCGTCCATTTTTTATCAAAGACGCCGATCACCTGATATCTGGTTTCGGCCGGATTGGAAAGCGGCCCGATCAGGTTAAATATCGTCCGCGTGCCAAGTGAAGCACGGGCAGGGCCCACATGGCGGGCAGCACTGTGATGCCGGGTCGCCATAAGAAAACTGATCCCCAGTTCATCCAGGCAGCGTTTTACTATGGTCATGTCGGCATCAATATTTATACCAAGGGTTTCAAGCACATCCGCGCTCCCCGATTTCGAGGATACGGCACGGTTGCCGTGCTTTGCCACCGGAACACCGCAGGCCGCCAGCACAATCGCCGCCGCCGTTGAAATATTATAGGTTCCCGCCGTATCACCACCCGTGCCACAGGTATCAACGGCACCGTCAGGCGCTTTAATGGTCAGCGCCTTGCTGCGCATGGCTTCCACGGCACCGGTAATTTCATCAATTTTTTCGCCGCGCACCCGAAGCGCCATTAGAAAGGCGCCGATCTGTGGCCCGGTGGCATCCCCGTTCATCATATAGTCAAACGCTTCACGGGCGTCACCGCGGCTTAATATTTCACCATCGGCAAGGCGGGCGATCAGATGTTTGAAATCAAGCGCCATTATGCGGCCTTTCGTTTGAAATTGTCAGCTATTTCAATAAAATTTCGCAAAATGTCATGACCATGCTGTGATGCGATGCTTTCCGGATGGAACTGAACCCCGTGAACCGGATATTTAATATGGCTTAGCCCCATAATGATGCCGTCATCGGTTTCTGCTGTGATTTCAAGGTCAGCAGGCAGGCTTTCCCGCTCAACAATCAGCGAATGATAGCGGGTCGCGTCAAACGGGCTTTCAAGACCGCTAAACAGCGTTTTTCCCTGATGATAAATTTTACTGACCTTGCCATGCATCATGTAAGGGGCGCGGATTACCTTGCCGCCATAAACCTGGCCGATGGACTGATGCCCCAGGCAAACCCCCATAATCGGTGTATTTGCCCCCATCTTTTCAATGATTTCCATGCAGATCCCTGCATCATCCGGCGTACAGGGGCCGGGGGAAAGGATAATACCGTCCGCATTTTTGGACCGGAGCTGCTCAACGGATATTTCATCATTCCGGTATACTTCAACCCGCGCGCCGATCTCACCAAGGTAATGATAAAGATTATATGTGAAACTGTCATAATTATCGATCAGCACAAACATTTGGAAGCTACCCTTTAATAATATTTCCATCCCTTTTACAAAAGATGCTACAAAAGGTACAACATAAATTTGGGCCAAACCCAAATAAAACAGTATGAATACGTGCAGGGGAGAGAGATTGTGTCAAAACGTCACGCACTGTTTATTTTATATGCCGTGGTCGTTGCCGTCATTTTAGGCGTCCTCGCCGGCTGGTTTTTCGGGCCGGTGGCGCTTAAATTTTCCTGGATGGGAACACTTTTTCTCAATGCTCTTAAAATGGTGGTGGTGCCGCTGATCATTGCCGCCATTATTTCCGGTATTGCCTCGCTCGGCGATATCCGTAAGCTTGGGAAACCGGGATCGGCGACCCTGATCTATTTCATGGTGACCATGATGGTTTCGGCGACGGTCGGCATGGTGCTTGCCGAAATTTTACGTCCCGGCCATGATTTTCATCTGACTTCGACTGCCGCGGAGGTTAATATTAATCAGTCCGTCAGCATGGGTGATGTGCTGCTTTCGCTTATTTCCCCGAATATTGTTGCCTCTGCCACCAATTTTGAAATTCTGCCCCTGATCGTCTTTTCAATGATTTTCGGTGCGGCTTTAACAGTCATTGGCGAAAAGGGCCGTCTGGTCACCGACTTTTTTGAAAGCCTCAATAATATTATGATGGTGATTGTCGGATGGGTCATGATCTTATCCCCATTCGGTGTATTTGCACTGGTATCAACGCCCATCGCCGAAGCTGGCGGCGGGGCGGCTGTCATTGCCACCTTCAGTGCTGTTGGTGCCTATATGGGAACCGTCCTTATCGGGCTGATCATTCAGTCAATACTGCTTTTTATTTTGCTTTATTTATTTGCCAGGCAGGGGCTTAGCTATTTGCGTAACATGATCCCGGCGCTTGTTACGGCGATGAGCACATCAAGTTCCTCAGCAACCGTGCCATTATCAATGGAATGCGCCGAAAATAGTGGTCTGGCGCGGGAACCCATTCGTCTTGTCATTCCGCTGGGCAGCACGGTCAATATGAATGGCACTGCCGTCTATCAGGGTGTTGCGACCATTTTTCTCGCGCAGGTTTATAATATTGATATTGGTTTTGCTGATCATTTTCTTATTGCTCTAACCGCCGCAATGGCCGCAATAGGCTCAGCCGGTATCCCACAGGGTGGCCATGTTATGACACTGATGCTCTTTTCCGTGGTTGGCATTCCGGTTGAAGGATTTGGCCTGATCCTGGCGGTTGACTGGATACTGGACAGGGCAAGAACCACCCTTAATGTATGGGGCGATCTGGTCGGTGCAGCGTTGATTAATCGCCTTATGTTTGGAAAGACTAACGGGTTTGATGCCTAAATTGGCTGCCAGAAAAAAATATTAGCTCTTTTAAAATTCTACGATATAGTCTTTAATCAAGAAAAATTAAAAAATGTATAGCGGAGCAGGAAATGTTAAGAAAGTGGTTTGAAACCAAACTTTGGAAAAGAATTCTTATCGCGCTCATCCTGGGTGTGATTGTTGGAACCCTTATTGGTGACGCAGCTGAAAACATCAAATGGATAGGCGATGTTTTCATAAAACTAATCAGAATGATTGTTGTTCCACTCATTTTTGTGACCCTTGTTTCCGGTGTTGTTGCCATGGGCAGCCCTAAAAAGCTCGGCTCAATCGGGATTAAGACGATGGCACTCTATCTCGGCACCACGGCGATTGCCATTACCATCGGTCTAATCCTTGCCGCTATTATTCAACCGGGCAATGGTGTTTCCATCACCGGCGGTGAGCCACAGCATCTGGAAGCGGCCATTCCGCTTGGCGAGCGGATGATGAATATCATTCCCGCCAACCCGGTTGCCGCGCTTGCGGACGGGGATATTTTGGCCGTTATTTTCTTTGCCCTGATATTTGGCGTGGGCATTATGTTGGCCGAAGAAAAAGCAAAACCGGTTGCCGCCGTTATGGATAGTGCGGCCGAGGTTGTCCTGAAAATTACCCATTTAATCATGGAAGTGGCCCCATTTGGTGTTTTTGCCCTGATCGCTGCCGTTGCAGGCACCAAGGGGGCATCAGCCCTGCTTGATGTGCTGCCACTGGCGGCAACAATCATTGCCGGCTGTCTGCTTCATGTGCTGCTCACCCACGGCGGGTTGATCCGCTTTGTGCTCGGGCTTCCGGCAATAAGGTTCTTTAAAGACATTATTGATGCCCAACTGGTTGCCTTTTCCACATCATCAAGCAGTGCGACCATGCCGGTAACTATTGCCGTTGCCGAAGATAACCTGGGCATTAAACCATCCGTTTCCTCATCGGTTATTCCGCTTGGGGCTACCATCAATATGGACGGCACCGCCATTTATGTCGGTGTTGTTGCCGTCTTTACGGCACAGTCTTTCGGCATTGAGCTGCATCTGGTTGATTATGCGCTGATAGCGCTTACGACCACCATTGCGTCGATCGGTACGGCTGCAGTGCCGTCAGCCAGTCTTTTCCTGCTGGCCGGGGTGCTCGGCGTGATGGGAATTTCTGCCGATCAGACGGCAATCGTTGTCGGCTTCCTGCTGCCGTTTGACCGGCCGCTGGATATGATCCGCACAACCGTGAATGTGACAGGGGATCTGGCCGTCTGTACCGCCGTCGCCACCTGGGAAGGGGAAATCGACCGGGCAGAATTCAGACGCGATCCAAACGTATAATAAAAAAACAAGAACCCCACATCAAAAGTGTGGGGTTATTTATTTTCAATCAGTAGGGGGCGGAAATGCCAAAATATTTTAGACTGTTCATTCTTTTTGCCGTTGCGACGCTGAATATCAATATTGCTGCCGCCTCTGACGGCGGTTACGATCTTAAAGCCAATTACACCAAACAGGAATATTATATTCCCATGCGTGATGGCACACGGCTTTTTACATCCATTTATACGCCAAAGGATGACAGCAAAAAATATCCGATCCTGATGAAAAGGACGCCATATTCGCTGGCCCCATACGGGGTAAATAACTATCCGGATTATCTTGGCCCCAATGGCGGGGACAATCGCTTTGCCAAGGACGGGTATATTTTCGTTTATCAGGATGTCCGCGGCAAAAATATGTCCGAAGGCGATCATAGGGTTATGACGCCCCATAATGACAATAAGAAGGGTACCGAGAATGATGAAAGCTCGGATACTTATGATACAGTTGAATGGCTGCTTAAAAATGTCAAAAACCATAATGGAAAGGTCGGCATTTTCGGTATTTCCTATCCCGGATTTTATACAGCCGCCAGTATTATCGATACCCATCCCGCCATTAAAGCCGCATCGCCGCAGGCCCCGATGGGCGATATTTTCATCGGTGATGATTTCCACCATAATGGTGCTTTTTTCCTGCTTGATGCTTTCCGGTTTTTCCGAGGCTTTGACCAGGGTCCAAAAAACCCGACCAAGGAAAGCAAACGGGACCGCTTTGAATTTTCATATGACGACAGTTATCGTTTCTTCCTCGAACTCGGCGCGCTTTCCAACGTCAATGACAAAATTTTCCATGGGGAAAGCCCGTTCTGGAACGATCTGATGGCCCATAGCGATTATGATGACTACTGGAAAAGTCGGGCGATAGCCCCGCATCTTCATAATATTACCGCCAATGTCATGACCGTTATCGGCTCTTTTGACGCTGAAGACAGCTACGGCGGCACAACCATTTATCATTCGATTGAGGAAAAGAACCCGAAAACCACCAATACACTTGTGCGCGGCCCCTGGTTTCATGGTGGCTGGGTCCGCTCGGACGGTAATTTCCTTGGCAATGTGCCGTTTGATGTCAAAACATCCTCTTATTACAAGGAAAATATCGACCTTAAATTCTTCAATCAGTATCTGAAGGGGGAGGGCGACGCCAATCTGCCGGAAGTGCTGGCCTTTTACAGCGGGGAAAATGAATGGCGTAAACATGACCAGTGGCCACCCAAGGAAGCCAAACCACTGACCTTTTACCTGCAGAATAAAGGCGGCCTGACCAATATGAAACCGGCCACAGACGGGGCGGATGAGTATGTCAGTGACCCGGCCAATCCTGTGCCCTATACCCGCGCCATTACCAATGGCCGCTCACGGGAATATATGGTCGAAGATCAGCGCTTTGTCGCCGGGCGTCCCGATGTGATGGTTTATCAGTCCGATATACTGACCGAAGATATGGTGCTCAGCGGCCCGGTTTATGCCGATCTTTTTGTCACAACAACAGGCACGGACGCCGATTTCGTGGTTAAAGTCATTGATGTGTTCCCGGATGATTTCCCGGAACATGACAATAAATATATGGACGTTCCGATGGGCGGTTATCAGATGATGGTCCGCGGTGATATTTTCCGCGGGAAATACAGAAACGGCTTTGATAAACCGGAAGCTTTTGTGCCCGGTGAAGTCACCAATATTAAATATAAAATGCCCGATATTTCACACACTTTCAAACAGGGCCACCGGGTCATGATCCAAATCCAAAGCTCATGGTTTCCGCTGGCGGACCGAAACCCGCAGAAATTTATGAATATTTATCAGGCCAAGGACGAGGATTATATCAAGGCAACCCATAAAATACTTCATTCAAGCGATTATCCGTCCAGTGTGACAATTGGACGAATTCCAAATTAGAGGAGGGACTAACCCATGAAACTAATAAAATTACTCAGTGCATTTGCCATAATAACGACTTTCCAAATTTCTTCGGTACAGGCGCAGGATATGGGCGGCGTTTATGAACTTCGCACCTATCATACCCATGAAGGCAAGCTTGAACCGCTGCTGACACGCTTTAAGGACTATGAAGTGGCCCTTTTTAACAAGCATGGCATGGAATCCGTCGGATACTGGGTATCAATGGACCAGCCAAATACCCTGACTTATATGCTTAAACATAAAAGCCGGGAAAGCGCCGCTCAATCCTGGAAAGGATTTTTTGATGATCCCGAATGGAAAAAAGTGGCGGAGGAAAGTAAAAATATGGACGGACAGCTGCTAGATTCAGCGCCTGTCGTCGTTTTTTTAAGCCCAACCGGGTTTTCACCACTTAAGTAATTACTTTAAGTAAATAATATTATTCATTGATATATAAAAGCATTTTGTTTTTATATTTACACACCAAACAGGCAGACCGGATGATTTTATTGTTGAAGGTCTGCTTGTCCTTTTCTGGATGCCTGCGATAACTTAATAGCTATATTAACCATGTATTACGCCGTTCTTTTGTGTTATAGATAAAATCGTAACGCAAGGGGAGAGTGATGCAATCACTATTGGCCTTACTTGGCTATATAAATGGCCGAATTGGCGTAAAATGCTCAAACTGCATCAGACTTAAAAACGGTAAATGCTTCGGCAGACAGATTTCCGCTGAAGAGAAAAAGAAAAAGCGCGTCTGTGGGCTCTGGAAGAAACGCTATGTCTGGATCAAACGTCACTCAAAAACCCAAACCGACAGCCACAAACTCAAACATGATTATGAGTGAAGCTATTTATCCAGATCATATAAATAGGGGGATTTAAGAAACCACTTTAATTCAATACCTTAGCTCAATATATTATTCGCATAATATATATTATGGTAAATTTTTATATCTATATTTGGGCTGTGGCTTAATCCATTACTGTGATGTATAATCTGATATCCCCCCCCAAAGCCACAGGAGCTTTATCATGATAAATAAAAATACTCAGAGTATCAGCAAAAGAAAATTTTTGAATTTAGCCGCGGCAACCGCCGCTTCCGCAATGTCGGCTGGTGCAATCCCATCGAGAGCGAATGCGCAGATGCCATCCATGGACGCGCTGAGCGGCCTTAAGACCGGTAAAATGAAACCGATGCGCTATAGCGTGCTTCCAGGCTTTCTTTCCGCCGCGCAGATCGCCCCGCATTATGAAAAGCATTATGGCGGTGCTCTTAATGGCCATCTGGACCTTGACCGGCAGATTAATGAAATGCTGGAGAGCGGTAAACGCGATGCCAATGCCTATGCCACCATGCAGCGCGCCCGCACCGATAAAGGCGACAGCGCATTGCTGCATGAAATATTTTTTGACGGGATGACCGCGGACAGTTCAGCCCCCGGTTCTAACTTACAATCTGCGCTCAAAGCGCGCTCCGGATCCCTTGATAAATGGCAGAATGATTTTGCTGCTGCCGCTGGAAGTGCCACCGGCTGGGCCGTGCTTTGCCACCATAAAATAAGTGGTAAGCTCTATAATGTGGTTTCGGACAGCCATTCAAACGGTGTTTTCTGGAACGCGGTGCCGATTATCGTCCTCGATATGTATGAACATAGCTATTATCTGGATTATCAGAATAATAAGGGCGCCTATATCACCAAATTCTTTGATTATATCGACTGGAATTCTGCGGAAAAGCGGCTGAATGAGGCCCTCGCCTGATTAGAAAACGATGTTCAGCCCCCTATTCATCATCATGCTTATAAATATTGGTGACGATCCTGATTTCGTCTGATTTTAACTGTTTTAAGAGCGATGCCCATTTGCTCACCTCGCCACGGAAAATTTTTATGACATTCTGATTGGCCGTTTCAAGGCCCGGCGGTGTTTCTTTCTGCAATATTTCTATTTTCCGGTTTAAAACAGAAATCCAGTGCATGGTATGATCAAGTTCAATATAAAAATAAAAGGCAATATTATCCGCCAGCTTCTTTGACGGTTTCTTTTTCTGGTCTTTGGGGTTGGTGACCAGTTTTGGCAGAAACACATAGCCGGACGGCACCGTACAATCATCAAGCCTCTGCCAGTCAATGGCATCTTCATGATCAAGTTTGGGATAAAACGAAAAGACATGAGCAAAATATATTTTGCCCATTTCATAACTCACAAGCCGGTCAATTTTATCTGATAGACCAAGTTTCTTTATCTGCTGCACCACCAATGGTGCATGATCATTATCACAAAAATAATCAACCATCGGGCCACTGCCAGAGGCAATATGACACATGTCTGAACCGCAAAGAGAGTCGTAAACTTTAATTCTTTTGCTGTTATCAATTTCAAATTTCTGAAACAGTTTGCGGTAAACCGTGCTCATTTCCGGATAATGCGGGTACCTGCCCCAAAAAAGCTCTTTTCCGCGCCGGATGTCATCTTTTGTGATTTCCTGATCGCCCGGCTCCGTATTTTTCACCTCTTCAACCCTGGCAAAAGACTTGCGGACACGTTTTTGCTCTTTTGGTTTAACTTCAAAAAAACTTTTTATCTTTTTTAACATAATTCTACTTTAAAAAATCCATACACATTAGAAATAGCTGTTATCATTCAAAAATCTGGCCCAAATCCCTCAAACCGATTACAACTATAGGCCCAGAATGTAAAAAATATCTAAAAAATAAATCTAATTTCATCTATGTCTAAAAAAAGTGAATTTTTCTGTTGGCAAGCGAAATAAGGGGCTGTATAACATGCCAACCAAAACGGCGTCATCACGCCCGAAAGTGATTGATGATCCCCGATAGCTCAGTTGGTAGAGCAGTAGACTGTTAATCTATTTGTCGCAGGTTCGAGTCCTGCTCGGGGAGCCACTACTAATTTTCCAGAAATTATTTTTTCCACAAAAACCCAATAAAATCAACAATTTAGGCTTCACGCCTGTATTTATCAAAAAATTTATTCTTGTTATTTTCCGTTATTTTCCGTACAAAAAGACGTACATTGGACGTATAAACGGACGTATATTTAATAAAATGGAATGGGTATATGGCAACTTTCAGAAGATTAAAGTCCGGCAAATGGTATGCCGAAGTGAAGATGAAAGGTGTGAGAAAATCCAAATCATTAGACAATAAACGTGAATTAATGGTCTGGGCATCACTGGAAGAGGCAAAAATTTTAGGGGGTAAAGCAGAAACTGTCACAGGAAAAACATTAAAAGATGCTTTAATCAGATATGCAGATGAAGTGGCCTCAAAAGACAAAGAGGTATTACTACTAAAAAAAATAGCCCGACATCCTTTTGCTGAAAAGCTATTATCAAACCTAACAACACAAACACTTCAGGATTGGATAGATGCCAGACTGATCGAAGTGAAACCTAACTCAGTGCTTCGTGAAATTTCTGCTCTTAATCCTGTGCTAGAACGATGCCGTAAGGTATGGAATTGGATTGATAACAATCCATTGAAAGACACAACCAGACCTAGGGCTGATCCGGCGCGTGTTCGCCGATGTAGTCAGGACGAAATCAATGCGATCCTATCAGCTTTACATTATGAGGAAGATCAACCAGTGACCTCTCAGCGTGATTACATCGCTGTGGCTTTCCTGCTTGCTATTGAGACAGCCATGCGCCAAGGTGAAATCTGGGGATTGGATTGGAGCCATATTCACCTTGACCAGAAATATGTTCATCTGCCTAAAACAAAAAATGGAAAGGCCAGAGATGTGCCATTGACGGAACGGGCCATCGAATTATTTAAAAAGCTGGATCAGGACCGGAAGCCCTTCCCCTTCCCCCAATATTCTTGTGGCACAATTTTCCGCCATGCAGTAACGATGGCCGGAGTGAATGATTTCACATTTCACGATACCCGCCATGAAGCGATTACCAGGCTTGCAAGAAAATTAGATATGCTCGACCTTGCTAGAATGGTGGGGCATACAGACCCAAGATCATTAATGACTTACTACAATGCTACAGCCACTGAGATGGCTAACAGATTAAATTAGGGAGACTTTATGAAAAAAGTATTAGTATCTTTGTTATTGATTGCGACCACAGCCGGATGTGCCAATGGCCGCAAATCAATTATAGTATTACAACATCCGGAAACAAAACAAACCGCAGAGTGTAAGGGCGATCCTTGGAACGATCTTGACCCTTGGTCAGCAGCTGAAAAGTGTGCCAAGGATTATGAAACAGCCGGATATAAAAGATTGGATGCTGAGCTGTAGGGCTCAGCACAACCCCTTTATTGATTTCTAACAACTTTACTATTCTAGAGAGAAGATTTTGAGTAAATTTCAAAAGTGGATACAAAGCTGGTAGTGCTATTTAGTAATGTTTAATTTGGCGTAGATAGCAAAACATGTATCCCCTTCAATAAAACCTAATTTTATTGGACACATTAATAGTCCCAATCCTCATGTGCTAAAGGTTCACTTTTAAGTGTATCTCGATAGAATTTCCATTTTGGCATACATCTATTCATATGCCGAATAAAAGCCTCATTGTGATGCCGTTCGTGTAAATGGACAAGTTCATGCACAAGAATATATTCCAAGCACTCAGGCGGCTTCTTAGCCAGTTCTAGGTTAATTAGAATACGTCCGGTTTGAGTATTACAGCTGCCCCACCTGGTCTTCATACGTTTAATTTGTATATGATTTGGCTTCTTGCCAACTTTGGCTTGCCACTTCAGCAAAAGTTGGGACAATTTATTTTTCAGGTGAACGCGATACCATTCATTGAATATTGCTGCTCTCCAATCTCGTGTTGTATTTGGTTTAATATAAAGAATAAGCTTAGCATTATTGGTTAATTCTACTTTTTCTTTACCTTTACGTTCTATGACATTCAGTAAATAACGTTTACCTTCAAAATAGTGGCTCTCGCCTGAAATATATTGGCGTTCAGTTTGTCTTGGTTGTGCCTTAAATTCGGATTGTTTCTCCCGTATCCATTCAAGTCTTGAAATCACAGCAAGCCGTATATTTTCATCTTCCATGCGTTCTGGCACAGTGATGCGAACATGCCCATTTGGCGGATATACACTGAGGTGCAAATTCTTCACACTTTTACGTATTACTTCAACAGGTGTATCAGATACATTGATAGTATAATTATTGGTATTCATGTTGGTTCTTCACTAACTCAAGGATTGGATCAACAAGTTTCTCATCTTTAACGACCTCATATATTGCACCGGCCACTTCACGTTCTTTGGTAATATTTCCGACCCAATTCGCTTTCTTCGTAACCCGAACCGCGGCATCAATCGCCACAGTCAATGCTTCGTCTTGTCCGAAATTATCATAAATGGCTTTTTTGCCGGGAGTATCAATAGCGTCAGGGTGTTCATCAGGATTAACTCCTCCAGGATTAGTCACCTTCAATGCAAGCTCTTTTACCTTTTCCAAATAGGCTTGATAATCAATCGCCTGTTGTCTTCGCTCTTCAATCAACGCATCTAGTACTTCAGACATTTTTTCATAATATTTTGGATTAACAGATTGGGCATCAATAATTGTACGGCGCATATTGTTCTCAATGGTTTCGGCCATTGATCCTTCGCTAAAATTCATCGAACTTTGTACTGATTGTATCCCTTCGTCCCCTCTATTGATAATGAGATCAATTAATCCCATATCATCAAAGTCAGCAATTATTTCACTGTCTTCTGCACGAATATAAGCGTCAAGCAGGTGCCTCATGGCGGGCTCGTACAGTTTCATATCGACATAATCACCACTGGCAAGTTTAATTTCCTCGCTAACCTTGTGGTAATGTTCAACCTCACCTTTAATGGTTTTGCTTTCATCATCACTATAACCGGCTAAATGCATTTCATTAGCAAGATTTGCATAGGCACGAACAAAAGAGGCCGCAGCTTTATAAAGTGCAATGCGTTTTGGTTCATTTTCACCAAGGTCTTCTTTTTGCGTTACATCACCGCAAAAATATCGAATGTAATCTTCTTGATTGCGCGGCTCCATTACCGGCTCACACACCGCTTTAATCGTTTCCCTACTCGCTTCCAGTTTTTCCCGTGCCTTATCAATGCGGTCTGTTAGCAGTCCTTTAATGTCTGACGCTGCAAACTTATCAAAAGCACCCGATGTATAATCTGAAATTGCCCCTTCGATATAATTAAACAGATCTTTATAATCGATGATATAGCCATATTCTTTATCATCGCCGTCCAGTCTATTCACCCGGCAAATCGCTTGAAATAAACCATGATCCCGCATGGACTTATCAATATAAAGATAAGTTGCCGACGGTGCGTCGAAGCCCGTTAAAAGCTTATCAACCACGATCAAAAGCCGCATTTGGCCAGGTTCCTCAACAAACTTCTTCTTTACCTGCTTTTCAAACTCTTCGGCTTTGTGAATTGCGTCAGCTTCGCTTTCTTCAAAGTAATCAGCCAACATCTTTTTATAGATATCATACTGTCTTATTTTTTCTGTTTTTCCGGCTCCTGTTTCTTCGCCCTTTATATCTGCGTCCGAAGGCTGGTAACTGGTGACAATGGCGCATTTTCCGTTTAGGTCGGTTTTGCTAAATAATTCATACACCTTACACGCCTGATAAATGCTGGAGCAAACAAGCATGGCATTACCCCGCCCATCCATAAGACGTGGTCTGGTTTCCATATCCAATAAAATATCAGCAACAATTTGTTCCAATCTGCTTTGGCTGGACAAAACCTTTTTCATTGTCCCCCAACGTAGCTTTAGACGTGCCCGTGCTGCATCTGATAACCCACTGGTCTTAATATCAAACCATTGATCGACCTTTGACTGTGATTTTACATATTGATCAATATCCCGTGCTTCATAACGTAAATCAAGGATCACACCATCCGCAACCGCCTCGTCAAATTTGTATGTGTGGATAGGTCTTCCAAAAACTTCAAAGCTTTTTTTCTTATCCTCAACCAGCAGCGGCGTACCCGTAAAGCCAATAAACATCGCGTCCGGCAAAATGGCTTTCATTGCTTCATGCAATTTGCCGGACTGTGTGCGGTGACATTCATCGACAAAGACGAACAAATTACCTTTGGCTTTAAAATCGGTCGGCAGGTTTTTTTTAAGGTCCTCTATAAAATCTTCTGTTGCATCATAATCTTCTGAAGGTGTGCCAAACTTATGCACAAGTGAGCATATAAGCCACGGGATAGTGTTATTGAGTGTCGCGATAAGGTCGGCACCGCTTTTGGTGCGGTGGATTTTCTCATCCACCCCGTAAAAAACTTTTTCAATCTGGTCATCCAACTCTGTGCGGTCGGTAATCACCAAAACACGTGCATCATCCACATTTTCGCGTATCCATTTGGCAAGCCACACCATCGTCAGGCTTTTACCTGACCCTTGTGTATGCCAGATAATGCCGTTCTCGTGGTCTTTCACATGCTTTTGCGCGGCGTTAACACCAAAATACTGGTTATGGCGACATGTTTTCTTGGTGCCCGCATCAAAAACGATAAAATCGTGAATAATCTCTATAAGCCGTTCTTTGCTGCACATGCGACTTATATGAAAATCCAACAGCTCTGAAAAGGGATTGGAAACGTCCTCTTTCCACTGGTAATAATGTTTTTCCGGGGTTTCAATGGTGCCGTAGCGCATGCCTTCGCTATCATTCCCCGCCATCACAAGTTGCATGGTGGTAAAAAAATCACGAATAAAGGTCTTTTTCTGATTATCAAGGTTTTGGTGAATGCCTTCTGATACGGATACACAGGATCTTTTTAACTCGATCACGCCAACAGCAATACCATTCACATATAAAACCACATCGGGGCGCTTTTTATTCTCGCCTTGAATGGATACTTCTTCGGCGATGGCAAAATGGTTTTTAAGTGGCTCCTTCCAGTTGATAAGATAGACGGGTTGATTTTGATCACCCGCACCATCCTTTACCTTGGCACCATACCGCAGAAGGCTATAAACATCCTTATTGGCATCATAGAGCTTTTTACCGCCTCCAAGGGCCGCCGCCTGTTCCAGTTTGGCGATGGCACGTTTTATAAGAACATCATTATACCCTTGGGATAATAACCACGTTGCAAGCAATTCTTTTTCAATATTGCTGTTGCCGTAGCGGTCTTGCCAATCCCCCAGATAGTCATAACCAAGGTCACGTTTAAACAGTTTAACAACACGGTTCTGCGTTGCCCGTTCAATTTGTCCTATTTTCGGCATTTATTCCCCCTTAAAATCATATTAGCCGCGTTTTCCCCGTTAACAACTCCTGCATCATGCCTTGCTTGATCATTTTTGTTTTTGTGAGCCTTGCAATGAGAGATTTTAGTTCGTCGTCCATACTCATAAATATTTCGGCTATAGCTCTTTGTTCCTCTATACGTGGTAATGGGAGTAATAGTGATTTGATAATTTTTGAACTCAAACCATCCATGATCCCACCTACTGATAGTTGATCTATCTGCTTAAAAATAATTGGTGATTTAAACAAATAAGTAAGCAAATTTGGACAAAGTTTTGTCGAATTTATTTTCAACCTTATCAGGTGACTATCCATTATACCGGGATCAAAATTATGTGGAACAATAAACGTTTTACCTATTGTCCCCATCATGGATATCAAAAAATCGCCACATTCTAACTTACAACTTTTCAACTTTTGATACCGCTCGTCACAAATGTACCTTGATCCGAGTTCCATGTTACTTTCAAATACGTTTTCTTGACCATACACCTTATATCCTGTTTTCGTTAAAAATTCCGCTTTTAACGCACTCCCAAAAGGTCCTATCTTGATTGAATTTAAACCACTCTGCATCACATCAGCTAGATCAAATATTTCCCAATCTTCTGGAATAAGGCCGAATTCAGTTTGTTTGTATCCATTACCCCCACCAAATCCGGGCAAGCGTTTTTTACCAGTTAGCAACTGCTGCATAGCAGCGGCTTTGATATCCTTCTTTTTCGCGATCTGCTTTTCCAACGCACTAATCAACCCATCCACATCTGATAATGCTTCAGCTATTTCCTCTTGTTCCTTAACCTCAGGTGCATAAAATTCAAAATTCACAAAATCTTTTTGATACAAATGTGTAATGGTTGAACCTGCGGTTATTCGATTTAGAAATTCATCAAAAACTCTTGAGGTCAATGTATAGTAAAGAAATAAGGGTACAAATTTATTTTCAAGGGGACGAATTACAAAAACCCCGCTGTTGAGTGTAGCAGGTAAATAGAGGTCTTCAACATATCCCGCTTTGCCAATCGTTCCGTCTTTAGTGATTAGTACATCACCATTTTTAAGCTGAATTTTCTTATCCTGTGAATATCGCCATTTGCTTATAAAGTGACAAGTATCCCAGTTTACACGTCCACCAATGAAATCTGTTCCGGTTACCAAATAGTAATCACCAGAAGTTTCATATTCATTTGTAGTAAGAGCCTGCCAACCAATACGAGCATTTAAACTAGCATCACTCCCAATACTTATTTTTGTCCAATCCTTAGGGATTTCATCAAATTCGGTTTGTGTAAATCCAGCCCTCACCATGAAAGTCCCATCTTTTGCAGCTGCTTTTCAACAAGTTTCGTATAATCAATCACATCTTTATTGAGACTTTGCAGAGTTTTGGCATAGCGTTCTTCTAATTGCTTTACACGGTTCGTCAGTTGCTGTGTCATTCGCTCAATCTCATCCGTAATGCATGTTTCAATGCTTGCCAGCCATTTATCATGGATGACAAGTTGCTTAATTTCATCCAAAGGAATGGTTGGAATTTTATTAAAGACTTTTTCGTTAAGTTCATCCTCCAGATGCTTCTTGTATTTCTTGGTTGTTGCTTCATCACTGATGAGTTCAGCGCATTTTTTCAGTATGGCTATTTCTTCAGCGTCAGATACTTCTTTCAACCGTGTTTTGATACTTGCATTTGTTACCGATCCCTTATCGGTTTTGGCGTCTTCCAGCACGCCATCTTCGCCGCTGTTTGCTTCAATATAGCTCTCTAACGCTTGCGTAGCGTTATCAAGGTCAGACTGTACGCTATTAATGTTAGTTTGCTCTCTAAGAAAATATTTCTGAATTACCAACTTCGGCGGTAGGATATCGCTTTTATACTTGCGTTTTGTCTTGGCGGTGCTGAATTCAAAATCCGCCTCTTCCTTATAAACATTATTACCATTTTTATCTTTCACCGGGATGATTTCACGTACAACATTGACGGCGGACCATCCATCTTGACTAATCATAAAGACATCATCCTGCATAACATCACGCCAGTAATCCATCAGGATTTGATAGATGTCATATTTGGAAAGCAGGTCAGCAGCCGCAAAGCGATTAAGCAAATCTTCTGAAAGATCGAAAATCAGCTCTTTTGGCTTGTCGCCGACCTTTATATTTTCAAGCGCATTTAAATGTGCAGCTTTCCAACCTTCAAACAAGTCAAGGGCATTGTCTTTGAAATTGGTAAACTCTTTATGGTTCAAAATGGTGGTTTTGATCTCTTTGGCATCAACCAGTGCTTTGGCATACCCTTCCCGTTCATCATTTTCACTGAACAAGGTGTCTTTTAAGGTTGGAAAAACGTCCCAATAATTTTGCAGCGCGTTAATATCAGCAAGCGGGATACCGCCATTCAGGTGCGCGTCAAGGTCATGAATATCTTCTGGTTCACTGCTGTCAATGTAACGGGGAATATTCAAGTTAAATTCATTCTTGGTTGCAATTTCATTATACGGAACCAACCTTGAATAACGATCAATTTCAATCTGTTTGTTAAAAACATCAACAATCTTGTGAATGTCTTGTGACCGAAGGCGGTTTTTGTTGCCGTCCTTGATATAGCCTTTGCTGGCATCAACCATAAAAATCGGGTTTTCTAGGCCAGTATGCTCCTTATCGATAACGATAATACAGGCGGGAATGCCTGTACCGTAAAAGAGGTTTGCGGGGAGGCCAATAATCCCCTTAATATAACCCTGTATAACTAAATTTCGGCGAATGGTTGCCTCTGCATTGCCACGAAACAATACACCATGTGGTAAGATCACAGCGCCCTTACCTTTGCTTTTTAAGGATTTAATAATATGCAGCAAGAAAGCGTAATCACCATTTTTTTCTGGTGGTTCACCATATTCAAAGCGTTTATATTTATCTTCGCTTACTATTATCCCTGAACTCCATGCCTTCAGGGAAAAAGGTGGGTTGGCAACAGCATAATCAAATGTTTGCAAGCTTCCATCAGGATTTTTCCAATGAGGTTCTGATATCGTGTCATCCTGCCAAATTTCTGCAGAGGGACTGTCATGAATATCCATATTCATACGAGCAAGGGCTGCGGTGGCATGTTCTTTTTCCTGCCCATAAAGGCTTAGACCATTGGGTGCTTCATCATTCACCTTCAAAAGTAACGAGCCGGAACCGCAAGTTGGATCGTATGCCGTTTCATCCTGTTTTGTATATTTATTAATTCCAAGTACTTTTGATAGAATTATTGATACCTCTGAGGGTGTATAAAACTGTCCTTTGCTTTTTCCGCTTTCTGTTGCGAAATGGCGCATTAAATATTCATAGGCATCACCAAGCAAATCATCCCCGTCAGCACGATTGCTTCCCAGATCAAGATTTTCAAAAATACCCACAAGGTTGGATAGCCGATCGACCAATGCCTTGCCTTTACCAAGGCGGTCTTCATTATCGAAATCGTTATCTGCACCCGCCAGCCAGTCACGATCATTGGCTTGTGCAAGTTCCCGTACGATAATATTCATTTGTTCGCCAATATTGGATTTACCTTTTAAGGCAACCATATCATCGAATGAGGCACCATCTGGGATTTCTATTACAGGACGAGATTTTCCCTTATATTTATCTGAAATATACTTCACAAAAAGCAGGGTCAGGATATAATTTTTATATTGTGAGGCATCCATACCACCCCGCAACTCATCACAACTCGCCCAAAGTGAAGCATATAACTCAGTCTTCTTAATCGCCATTTACTCGTTTTTCCCTCTAAGATTTATTTTTCCCTATTCTTAAACAAATTAAACCTTACTTGATAGCGATAAAAAACATTATCGAATATGTGGGTGGTAATTTCCCTGTGTGATTTTGAAGTGTCTTGTCTGTAATCTGTGTTAAACTAACATTTGTAACCAGAAGAGCAAATGGAATTGCCACCACGTGGGACTGTGTCTGGCACAGTATATCTATGCCTTCAATTTCGTTTAGTTCGTCATCTGTGACAAACACGGCAACCTGGAGTATCTGATCGAACTCTGTCGCGGTTCCAGTTGTCTCAGTGTCGTAAACCAGAAAATTTATCATCTATCCACAATTCATTTCTATTCCAACGGGTCCAACTCTCGTTTTTCTGGATTACGATTACTGACTTGATCTGTGTTTTTATGTGATTTCCAGAAATCAAATAAATCATTTTCCAAATTCAAGCGTTCGAGATGCATTAAATAATCAGTATTTTCTTCATCGTAAGGGGCCTTTAATCCTTCAATAGTCGAAGCATGCCCCATTATTATATTATCGAAACCCGCCATAAGTCTATTATCAACAGTTGCCAAATATTTATTGAAAAATACTTTCTTGAGCGACAATTTTGCTTTCGGCAATAGTCCAACTCTGAACACTTCTGGCTGAACAATTTCGTAGTATGGTGTGTTAGGTCTTCGAGGTATATGCAAGCGTAAATGTGGGGGAGATAATAGTTCCACTCCCACCTGAACTTTTAACTTAGCTGTACGCCCTTCCGTACTCTCTCTGTAAACATTAACCGTTGTAATTTCTTCTGCTTGATCCGGACTAGTTGTAGTCAAGGTTATCTGTCCTTGAGATGACATGGCAATTCGTTCCAAGTCATTGATATCATCTATCTTGGATAGACTTGTGAAATACACATAGGCAATATTTTTTAGTCGTCTAGTTCCTTGCAAGTTCCATGCTGAGGACCACAGTTCTTTGCTACGTGTAATACTTTTAATTGCGTCTGGTGTTGAGTGATGAAAAAGTATCAATGAAAAATCCTCATCTCTAACGACTGCATCTCCCGCAGAGAAGTCTGAAATATTCTGATCGCATTCTATTATACATTTATAGAGTTGTGCACCGTCGTCATAACACCGAACACGATCTGTTGAACAAATAACAACCAAAACACGCGTCCCTGAAGTCTCGTGGGGTGAAGCAAAATCAATTGTTAACCTTGCTAGATGTACTCCTTCTTCAATATCAAAAGCTACATTACATGCAGAGAAAAAAGACGGACTAAAGTACCGCACTTTCCGACCATCATTGATAAATACCACATCTGGTATAATCACGGTGCCAACCTGTGAATGACCCAAACGAAGTTTTATCATGCCCTCGCCTCGCATCTTTACTTCATCTTCAAGAGGTGCAGTTGTTCTTAAATAACTGTGCATAAATGTTTCCCCAAAATCAATATTACACGGTATCGCAATACTTAATATTATAACCAGCTACCTATCACTGCTTTTTAATTTACCATGTCTCACTTTGTTGTCAGTAAGTTACACTTAATATTGATTATTTTGCTCCCGCCATGTTCTCACTAGAAATAGTGCCATACTACCTGCTAAATTCACCGCAAGCTCTGCATGTCGTGGGGCTGGTTTAATTGGCTTACTACCCTGTCCATGCGCATCCCCAATCTTGTTTCGCAAACTACCTAACCCGCCAACGATACCAGAACAACCTCCAAGAATTTGCTTAAATACACCTTCTGTATGTTGACTAGCAGCAAGTTTTAACAGCGTAGCTACTTTTTTGTAAAGCTCAGGCAAATCAATATCTTTCTTATATACAACATCTGATGCATCTAAAATATGTTTGCACACCGTTTCTAACAATGTGCGAGCAGCGGTAATTGCACCTTCAGCATCATTCGCCCGTCGTTCCAAAGCTTTTTCCCACACTGCATGAACGCTATCTTCATTAAACGTTTTTAACATTTCAGAAATAGACTTATCAGCGGGTGCTGTGTTTCTTCCCTCAACAAAATCTAGAAGCGGTTGGAATGTGTCGTAAATGAATGTTCGTCGATCAGCGTAGGTACTGTATTTATGCTTAATAAATTGCCAGAACTGACCTAAATCTCTATTGGTTCGAATATAGCTAGGAATGTGTGCTTTGAAATCAGTTTTATCCATCAACCAACCTCGCAGCAAAATATAGTCTTCATCATTGGCTACTCCGCCAGTTGCATGCACTATAAGGTTGTTTTGCAAACAGACTATATGTTCAACATCTGTTTCTAACTCTTTTATAATGTTCATAAATTAATTGCACCAATCGATATCTAGCTTGCCTTACCATTACATAGATTTATTTTTCAATCCACTAAAAATAGCTACTTTAATCTGCCAGAAACAGCAGGCCCACGACCAAAGGGAATTACCAATTAATCTGACCATTAAGGAACGCATTGGAATAACAATAATTTGCAAATTGACAATAATTAGGGCACCCTTATTTATTTAAGATTATAGTAAGTAGCTTATTTTGTCGCTAGTCCTTTCCCATCCAATCGATGTTTATTTGCACTTTTAATATAAATTTTCTTTACATTTGTTCTTTTTTTGTTCTAATTGAGGGATGCTTGATACTATCTCTTATATTGGCCCTGTTCATTCGGGTGTTGCCCTTTCTCTTCCTCTTGCGCCCAGTAAGGTGCATTGTGGCTTTCCCAGTGCTGCTGAAGACTGGCTTGAGGATAAGCTGGACCTGAACCAGAAGCTGATTAAAAGCCCGTCCTCCACCTTCCTGTTTCGGGTTGAAGGGGAAAGCATGACTGGGGTTGGCATTAATGACGGGGATTTGTTGATCGTTGATCGCAGTATCATGCCCACACATGGCAAGGTGGTTGTGGCTATGGTTGACGGGGATATGACCGTGAAGCGGTTAAACCTTAAATCTGATCCTCCGCAGCTTGACCCTGCCAATCCCCATTTTAAATCCATCACTGAAGAGTTTACCGTCTGGGGTGTTGTTACCTCCTCTATCACCGAGTTATAGGCCATGTTTGCACTGGTGGACTGTAACAGCTTCTATGCGTCCTGTGAACGGGTATTCCGTCCTGACCTTATAGGGAAGCCCGTAGTGGTCCTATCCAATAATGACGGCTGTCTTATTGCCCTCTCCAATGAAGCCAAGGCACTGGGCTATAAGATGGGGGATGTCTTCTTTAAGGTAAGAGATGATCTACTGAGGAAGCGTGTTGCTGTCTTCTCGAGCAACTATGCCCTTTATGGCGACCTGTCGGAACGGGTCATGAAAGCCCTTGAGAATTATACTCCTGACCTTGAGGTTTACAGCATTGATGAAGCCTTTCTGTCCTTAAAGGGATTTAATGACCTGGAGGCGCGTGGGAAGCTCATCAAGCATGATGTGGAACGCTTAACCGGCATTCCCGTTTCAGTCGGCATTGCCCCGACCAAGACACTGGCAAAGCTGGCTAACCATGTTGCCAAGAGATTTGAAGGCCAGTGTGGGTCCTATGTCATGGAAACACCGGACTATGATATATTAAAACAGATAGCCGTTGATAAGGTCTGGGGCATAGGCAGACGGCTCACAGAGCATCTAAAGGCCTTCGGGGTTCATACTGCCTATGACCTTTCACAATTGGCCCCCAGAGCGGTCAGGAAGCGTTTCAGCGTGGTGGCTGAGCGGACAGTTAGGGAGCTGAATGGCATAAGCTGCATTCCCTTGGAGGAAGCCCCGCCACATCCCCAGAATATAATCGTCAGCAGAGGCTTTAAGAACCGTGTCAGTGCCAAGCAGGAGATGATAGAAGCTGTATCCTTTTATGCCAACAGGGCCGCAGAGAAAGCCCGTATCAAGAAGGTCTATGCCTACAGGGTTCATGTGTTTATCCGCACTGATCCTTATGGGGATAGGAACACAAGCTATTCAGCCAGTCATGCCGTAATTCTACAGGAAGCCCGTAATGATGCAGGCACCATCATAAGAGCAGCCTTACAGGTACTGGAGGCCATCTATAAGCCCAGACATAATTACCAGAAAGCAGGGGTTATGCTCACCGGGCTAGTTTATGACACAGAACGGCAAATATCCTTCTTTGGCGGCGGACAGTCAGACAGGGTAACACATCTCATGAAAACCGTTGATAGGATCAACAAGATACATGGCCGTGAAACCATCCGCCCCGCCATATCCGGCACCAACAAGACCTGGTTCATGGCAAGGAACCTTCTCAGTCCCAGATATACGACACGGTGGGGAGAGCTGAGAAAGGTTTATAGTTGATATGATTTTCTATATTCGACACGAAGATAATTTTTTATTCAGTATCCAAAATAAGAAAAATTGATGAAAATCCATACAAAATTATGCAATAATAGACAGGGTTATTAAAGATGGGGAGCTATGAATGGCTTATTGGTGGGTAAATCACGGGCAAACAATTTTAGAAGAGCTTGAAGGTGGATATATTTGGTCTCCACAGGAAAATAGAAATGGCTCCAGGAACCAAACATATATTAATTTAACAAAAGTCCAGATTGGAGATGTAATATTTTCTTATGCCCATTCAAAAATAAAAGCAATTGGACTTGTAGAAAATCATTATAAAATAGCCGATAAACCTGCCGAATTTGGTTCAAAAGGAGAAGAATGGAACCAGACGGGTTGGTTAGTAGATGTGAAATGGGAAACTGTTTTAAAGCCACTTATACCAAAAAATCATTTGAAAAACATTGTTCCTTTACTGCCTATGAAATATTCCCCTATCCAATCAAATGGAAATGGTAACCAGGGATGCTATCTGGCAGAAATAAGTGATGTTCTAGGCGATTATCTTCTTAATGAAATTACTAATAAAAATCCTAAATTAGACTTTGCTATTGAGAATGATAGATGCGAATTAGAAAATGATAATGTAGAAAAGAATTTACTTAATCAAACAATAAGTGAAACCGAAAAAGCGCAACTTATTAAGTCCCGCCGAGGACAAGGCATTTTTAGAATGCGTGTGTCAGAAATTGAAACGAAATGCAGAGTAACAAGCGTAGATGACAAGTCTTTCCTTATTGCCAGCCATATTAAACCATGGAGAAAGTCTTCAAATGCGGAAAGACTTGATGGCAACAACGGCCTTTTATTATCACCACATGTTGATAGGTTATTTGATAATGGTTGGATAAGCTTTAGTAGCGAGGGGGATATTATTTGCTCCAACCCAAAAATTATTAAACTGATGTCAGATTGGGGAATAAACCCCGCAGCCAATGTAGGTAATTTCACAACAGCTCAGGCTGAATATATGAAATACCATCGAGCTCATATTTTGAAAAAGTAGATTTTTCATTAATGACTTATGAAATTAGCAATTATCATTATTGAAAGGCTGCTTTTGACCCAAAGCAGACATTGAAATTTGGAAATACGGAAATAATTTTAAATATCCTGAAACGTTTTCTTATCAACTTTTTTCATCTAATATTTTGCTTAGAACTGCATAATATCCGAACTTTCCATCCCAGTATGAATGCATAGAGCGGGTACAGGCTTTAACTTTTTCTTTATAATAACCTTCATCTTCAACGAGATTGGCAATTTGTTTGGCATATGAATAAATATCATTATCCTCTACAATCACTGCCGCACCACCAATTTCTTCACAGGCAGGCACAACAGAACTTAAAATAACAGGACGTTTGTAGAGAACTGCTTCAATAGCGGTTTTGGCAAGACCTTCTGCAGTATTATTTTTAGTTGGAACAATTGATAAATGTGCATTCTTGTAAATTTCTTTCTGGTGAAAAGAATTTGTCCAACCATGAAATTTTATAATCCCCTCCAGTCGCAATTGTGAGGATATTTTCTTCATTTGCTCTAAATCTTTTCCATCGCCACAAATATCCCATTTTATTCTACCCGGCATCTTTTTCTCTAATTCGCTAGCAATTTTTATAATGTTAAAAATACCTTTAATTTCAATAATTCTACCAACAAATATTATGTTGAAAGTACCTTTTTGAGGCGGTGAAGGTGGTAACACCCCTTCAAATTCATCTTTCAAATATTGAGGTTTTAGAAGGTAGAAGGGTGGTGGTTGGCCATTTGAAATCTGCGATACCTGTCTTGAGCATTCTAATGATACCCCAATGACAGCATGAGTACCATATTTAAGTAGCTGCCCGTCAAGCCAGAGTATTATTTTAGCTAGTCTCTTTTGTGGGTAATGTCCCTTTGGCCATAACAAGTTGTGATAAACGGGAATAATTTTTATTGAAAATAGTTTTAAAAATGCCAACATAAAATAGAAGGTTGAACCAGAATTGACCAATACTACGTCAGATCTGAATTTAATAATTCGAAACATTAAATTAATGCCATAAAGAAATTGATTTACTAGATAAAGTATTCCCCGTGGATTATGAAAAGGTTTCGCAATATTCTGAATAATAATATTTCCATCCTCAATATAATCTGGTTTTGGGTTTTGAGAAATAATCAGAACCCTAACCTCTTTATCACAACAATATTGCTCTACTTGACTAGAATATGTAAGAGCAAATTCATTGGGATATTTCATGCCATTTTTCCAGTAGTGATGTGCTTTAATCACCTGTCCTGGGCCAGCTACGTAGCAAATTTTAGGATTATTTTTCATTCTTGATCCCCCCCTTAATGAAATAGATTATCTGAATTTTATTTATATTGTCAAATGGAACGCTTTACTCATCTTCTAATTTTGGCAAACGAGTGTCCGCTTTTGGTCCTTAAGAGACACTCAGTTTAATGACCGTTTTCGACCCAAGCGGACAGTCAAATGTTAATTTAATAATTTATCTCTGGCATCAAATGATCTGTAGTTAAATCAAAACAAGTTGAGATTTAAAAGAAATAGGCCAGGTCCTTGGGGGGGAAACCTAGCCTATTTTCCTTATTAAAAATTGCTTTTTATAAGGAATGCCTAACATACTAATTTTAGTTAAAAAATCAACATTAATTAAATGAAAACTATTATAATTTATTTAACTACTTTAATAACTTAGTAGCTACTGTCATTCATTACCTTCCAAAAAAAAATATGGTCTTATAGCCTCATTGCTGCCATATTAGGATATTCTAATAATATCCTTGATTTCAATCAAGGTTTGTATTCAAATAAATGTGAAACTAATAAATAAAAATAAAAAAGAGTAAGTCAATGCCAGTAGAAGTTAAGAATATTCATTTTACTACTCAGGAAGTAAAAAAAGCTCTCTCTATATTTTCCAAAAGACGTAAAAAATACTTTGACCATAACGATATAGTTAGGTTTGAAATTAATGAAAAATCAAAAAAGCCTATAACTTGTGAAATAGATAAGAATTTGGGAATTGAAGATAACATTATTTCATATAATCAAGCCGAAATTGGCGCTGCCTTAATTGCATTTTGTCTGGATTACAGGATACCAATTCCAAAAATAGCATCTAAAGAATTACAGATTGTAAATAAACAATTGATTTTAATCATAAGATTAAATCATGGAATAGAAGAAGACGTATTTGAAATTGGTTAATATCATTGGGCAATAAGAATAAGATGATGAAATCAAACCACTTTTTGCCAATCGCAGTGCATTTTAATCCCCTTTAGGTATTTTACTAGCTACGTTGTACTTGGAGAGGTATCATTGCAGATATTATATGTGAAACATCCTTACCGTTCTCTGATAAAGGCAATTCCAGCACAATTACGGGCAAATTACTAATGCCCACAGATGAATGTGTACCAACATGAATGACATAATGATGGCTATTGATATATTTTAGAAACTCTTCAAATCTTGAAATAATTACCCTTGAATTAATTTGACCGGATTGAATGCGTTCAGATAATGATTTTGGCCCCCATCTGCGTTTAAATTCCTCCCCCACGACCATAACGTTACTTATATAATTTTGATTTTCTAAGTATTTGATTAATCGCATATTTGAATGCCACCCTTTAAAGTCCTCAAATGCGAAATCTGACCAACTTGGGAGTGAGTTTGCATTTATCTTTGCTTGCCAGATTTTATAAAAGCTTTTCAATTTTTCGAGTTGTTCAGGAAAAGGTTGGCTTACCTTGTAAAAATAACTACTAAATTCCCTATGCTCTTCTTTTAGTGAAAAACTATGAACAGCCTTAGATGCATTAAAATTTGAAATATATCTATGCAACCACTTTAGCCTCTGGTTTATTAGACTTTTATTATTATAAAATAAGTTTTATCAATTTTAATAATATGTGTACATCATTTTTAGTAGTAGCTTCTGATCAAATTTATTTACCTCATTTATGCTTCATCATGTCTTTTCTATAGTGCCAAGAAGTAACTCAGTTAAATATTTACTTTCTCATTATGATTTCAATGACTGCATTCGGTCAGAAGCGGTCATCAAAACTTTGCATTAAGAAATCCTAAACAATAACTTTTTATACTCAGTCTATGACAATTATTAGAAAATTCAAAAAACCAAGACGGTTAAAAAGCATTGTGATTTGTACTTTGTTATTTGCTGTAGTTATTGGTTCTGTTTTAGGAGTGTTATTGCCTGAAGACTTGCCGGGTTGGATTAACACTTCTGAAAAGCAATCTTTTGATAATGGAGATATTATTGCTGGAAGGGCACAGGTGATTGATGGTGACACAATAAAAATCAATAAAACAATAATTAGGCTATTTGGTATTGATGCACCCGAAGCCAATCAGGACTGTCTAGATGAAAATTCAATTTCATGGCAGTGTGGCAAAAAAGCAACAGAACATTTATCATCAATAATTGAAAACAAAATCATAAGATGTGAACCAAAAGATATTGATCAATATAATCGAGTTGTTGCTGTCTGTAGGGATGGTGAAACAGACTTGAATGCGCTTATGGTTAGTAATGGGCTTGCCGTTGCTTATAAAGACTACTCTAGTGATTATATTGATGAAGAGGAAGATGCTGATATTTCATCTAAAGGGATATGGATAGGCAAATTTGAATATCCTTGGAATTGGCGAGGTATCAATCGATATATTTCAAGTAATGAGAAACCCACTGGTTGTAATATAAAGGGCAATATCAGTTCAAGCGGCGCAAAAATATATCATATGCCAGATGATGAATATTATTCTGTGACACAAATTAATCCTTCAAAAGGTGAAAAATGGTTTTGCACAGAAAAAGAAGCAAGAGCAGCTGGTTGGAGAAGATCGAGAGTTTAGATAAAAATAATTTAAAAATTGGAATTATTATGATTTATTAATTTGCGCCCCAACTGATATGGACATTTGGGAAGCCCACTATAGAATAGAACAATGCAAAATATTACTTTCAAAATTTAACTTAAACCATAATGTCATCTAACAAAAATCAAATATTTACAATAACCCTCGAGATACTAGACTATAATCCTTCTTATTATATTTCGCAAAATCCATTAAGTACAAACGGTGAAAAATGCCGTAAAGCAGACGATGAATATATTTTAGATTTAAACTGTAAAATATTAGGCCTTCCAAAATCCTTAATCAAAAATCACCTTCGTAAAAATTTCGAGTTATCTCTCTTAAGTGCTGTTCAGTTTTTTCACTACCCTGATCCCCATTTAGAAAAACAAACTACATTCTTTGGTTCCATAA